>JAJXUP010000008.1 GCA_021782795.1 Pseudomonadota bacterium
TTGCCGGCAAGCAGATCGGCACCGTGCTTCCGGTAACCGATAACTCCGGACAGCACATTCCGCAAACACGTCTTCAGGAAGTTCACGATGCGCTGGTCGAAACCCTGAAGCAGCAGGGGGTGTTGCTGTCGAAAACCGGAACCACACCACAAGATGACTCGCTGGTGGCGAAGGTCGGCATCATTTCCTTCAAAACCGGCAGCGCTGCCGGACGCTGGCTCGGCTTTGGCGCGGGCGCGGCAAAATGCACGATGCGGGCGCAATTGCTCGACCCACACGACTCGGTGGTGGCCGAAGTGATCGAAACGCGCGTCGTCGACACTGGCGGCTTCTTCACGATCGGAACCGACAGCACGTTTCACATCGACCTGGCAAAATCGGTGGCAGATGCGCTAGCCAGGATACTCAAGCCTGATGGAGCGAAGCAATGAGCATATTGCGCACGATACCACTCATATTCCTGCTGGCCACCTTGCTGCTTGGCGGTTGCGCCACGCCTACGCCGCCGGCGGAAATGGTGCCCGAACTCGCCGCCACGCCGCAATCGCTCCACGGCACAGTCATTACCGTAACCGAAGTCACTGGCGGCATGGAAACCCAATCGTGGAATGTGGGCCGGATCGGCAATGCCGAATTCAGGACTGCGTTGCTGCAGACATTGCAAAATGCAGGCGCACGCACTACCCCGGCTGCGGCAAACGCACCGGCCTACACACTGTCCTGCGAAATCATTTCGCAAAATGTGGTGGGCAACTTTGACAACACGATCACCTTGCTGGTGCACTACAGCCTGAAAAACCCGAACAGCCAGCGCATCTGGGCAGAAAACATCCTGTCGGAAAAAGAGCTTTCCGTGAAAGACGTCTTCGATGGACAGACCCGCAGGCAAAAACTGCAAACCAGCGCCATCCAGGACAACTTCACCACCCTGATCGGCAAGTTGGCCAATGCCATCGAAGCGGACAAACGGCGTTCCGGCCAGTAAACATGTCACCAAAGGCGGGATTCCCCCTTATGCAAACTGCGGTTAGCCATAGATGCGTGCTTTATGTAACGATGGGCAACGATTTGTACCAGCTGATCCAAACACATGAAAAGATTGAGCCGCATTTTTAACAATTTCCCTATACACTTCAACCCATCGTTCCATCAACAGTCCGCCACCTGACTTGCCTCGCAAGAACTCACCAGCACAATGTCTACTCCGCAATCGCCTGAAATCAGCGTCAGCATCGTCAGCCACGGGCAAATGCCACTGGTGACCGCACTACTGCATGATCTGGCGCAGCATGCCGCGCCCTATGTCACCGAAGTGTTGCTCACGTTGAATCTGCCAGAAGAATTACCTTTTGAAAACAGTGAATTCCAATTTCCGCTTCGGGTCATCCGCAATACCGCCCCCATGGGATTCGGCGCCAACCACAATCAGGCTGCTGCACGTGCTGTCGGGAAATATGTCTGCATTCTGAACCCGGATATCCGTCTTGGGTCAGATGTATTCGGGCCTTTGTTGCACGTGCTGAAAACCTCGCCGGATGTCGGTCTGGTGGCGCCAGGCGTACTGAATGCGCACGGTCAGCTGGAAGACAGCGCACGGTATTTTCCGACACCGTGGGAAATATTGGGCAAGGCGCTGGGTCGGCGCTCACGCCGGTTCGTCGCGCGAGACCATGAGTTGTCATATCCGGATTGGGTGGGCGGAATGTTCATGTTGCTGTCACTGGATACGTTCCAAGCACACAACGGTTTCGATGAACGGTATTTCCTGTACTACGAAGATGTGGATTTGTGCGCAAGGCTTCAATTGGCGCATGTGCGGGTAGCCTGGTTGCCAGCCGTCTCGGTAATCCATGACGCGCAACGCACCAGCCATCGCAACCTGAAATATCTGCGCTGGCACATCAGTAGCATGCTGCGGTATTTCATGTCATCGGTATACTGGGATGCCTCGTCAAGAAAGTGGATCATGAAAAGCACAAGGCACTGATTTATTGTGGCGATTTAAAAGCGGCAGGAATTAATAAACATCCATATGAATACTAAAAACTCAATTAATAAATTTTTTCATGAAAATAATACAAGTAAAAAATCACTGTTAAAAACATTTGTGAAAAGCCAAATCAAGAAAATTGCTGTTTTAGGTTTTGAATATGTAAAATCGCGACCAAATCTAAGCAGAAAATTTATTCAACTGGCACGAAAAGCAGGGATGACTAGATTTATTTACAGACTGCATGATCGCATACACATATATAGCTTTAATGAGAATCAACCTTTGTGTCAAAAAGTCACTTCATCATATCAAGTTTGGTCGTCACATTTTGATACACCAAGTGCAGAAATAATTTCAAGGATAGAAACCAGTTTAAACCCTGATTCTACGGTATTTGTTATTGCGCGTATTGAAAAGAGTTCGGAACAGTATGCAGAAGAACTTGCTATCCGGCTGGTTGAAAGTATTGGGCAACAGTGGCGCGCCATTTTCCTATTCGACCCAGATTGCAACACCGATGCAAATGTTTCCAATATTCGCCGCATAACCAATAATGACAAACGAATATTTTTTGACTCATGTAAAATTGATGAAAGTGCAGAGTTTATTTTATTTATTCAAGGGGGTGCACTTCCTCGTTCCCATGCGTTACGAATTTTTGCAGATGCGCTGCGCAATGAACCTAACGCATTAATTGCATATTCGGATGAAGATCAGATAAATCAAGATAAATCAATCGGAAATCCATGGTTCAAGCCACAATTTTCCGCGCTCCTGATCGGTCAAAACGCATTGCTTGGTCGCATGATAGCTTTTCGTCCTAATGAGCACCTTTCAAAAATTATTGACAAGATGGTTTCAACTGATGAAAATCCTGCTGTTTTACTGCGGGACTATGCATTGGAAGTGGGTGAGCCAAACATATTGCATATTCCGCATGTGCTTTACCATGACGCTCTGACCACGCAACTCCTCCCAATCAATTTAACATTATCGGGAAATTTCCCGATGGTAAGCATTATTATTCCTACAAAGGATCGATGGGATCTTCTCGGGCCATGTATTGAAAGCATACAAGGCACCGACTGGCCGGCAGAACGTATGGAAATAATTGTGGTAGATAATGGTTCCAGAGATGCATTGACCCTGAAAATGCTGGATGATGCGGCGCGATCAAATCTTATCAGAATAATTCATGATGATCTACCGTTCAATTGGTCTAGATTGAATAACCTAGCCGTAAGAAAATCCAGAAGTGATCTGTATGTTTTTCTCAACAATGACACGGAAGCCATAGACAAATGCTGGCTAATTAAACTTGCAACCCACGCACTTCAACCCGGTTCCGGAGCGGTTGGCTGCAAGCTTTTATATCCTGATGGCACAGTTCAGCATGGTGGGGTGATTGCTGGTATACAAGGTATTGTAGCTCATGCACACCTGTATGCTAAAGCTAACGATGGTGGTTATCGCGGTATGGCAAATATCACCCATGAGGTAGCGGCAGTAACAGGTGCATGCCTGGCTGTTACACGCGAAAATTTCAATTCTGTAGGGGGATTTAATGAAGATTTCCCGGTAGCGTTTAACGATATTATGTTCTGTTTTGATTTACATGTGACTGGAAAACGTAATTTATTTGTTGCTGATGCCTTGTTTATTCACCATGAAAGCAAATCCCGAGGATACGAGGATTCTCCGGAAAAATTGGCGAGATTTCGTATTGATGGGCGTAAGTTGTGGAACTTGCATCCCGGTTTAATGCGCCATGATCCGTTTTATTCGCCCAATTTGTCTCTTGCAAGACCGTTTGAACTTAGCTTTGCGCCTCGGCGACGTCCTTTCTGGGACGATTACTGCAGTCGACCACGTCGTGTAATGATACTTTCGTCCACGTACAGCATCTGGGCGGGCGTTTCTGAAGTTGTTGCACAACAGGCAAAGGCATTACTGCAGCATGGTTATGAAGTGATTGTAGCCGGTCCGAAAAATATTAATGATTTGCAATATCCAAACTGTGAACGTCTCGAAGTGCACGATTCATTGTCGGCGGCAGCACTTGCGGTTAGTAAGATTGTTGACCTTGTCATAGCTCATACCAACCCTTTTTATGTCGTTGCTCAGTGGACGGGTGACCACCCCCCTGTTGTTGCTTATGATTACGGTGAGCCAAAACTAGAGCTGTATGGAGATGCTGAAAGGCAACCTAGTATTTTAGCTGAAAAGACTCAGGCGCTCATGATGGCATCCGCTGTCTTTTCCATTTCGGATGCAGTAGCTGTTGAAAATCATGCTCCAGAATTTTCCTTGCCTTCGCTTGCCAATTCTCAATTTACTCAATGGAACGACGCATCTAATACGAGGCGACAGCAGCTGAGAAGGCTGCGAGGCTGGGATGACCAATTTATCGTATTGAATGTGAGTAATTTTCATGAAAGTGAGCAACAACATAATGGCATTGATACCTATCTATCAGTTCGAACTGCATTACAGAAGCTGCATCCAGAATTGTTCAAACGAACTATTTTTGTCCTGTGCGGAAAAGCCACTGAAAAAGATGTGAAAGAAATGTCTAAATGTGGGCTGACTGTCGCAGCAAATGCAAGGAGTGACGAAATAGATGATTTATATTGCGCGGCAGATGCGTATGCCAATTTCTCGAAATTGGCTGATTATAACCGCGGTATCGGGCAAGCCCTGGCAATGGGGCTGCCTGTAATTGCATCGAATATCCCCGCACACAGATTTTATGGTGTTGAAACCACCGACCACGTATCAGAAGCTGCCAGCTGGATGCTCAAAACCTCAGCGAGTCATGAAAACAGGGTAGCTAGAGTTGGGATTTGGGATAAACCTTTGTCTAAACTTATCAATACGGCAGGTTCAATTTGTGCAACACAAGACAATGGCTTACAGCATACCCATCCGACCAATTAAGCCATGCCAGATTCCTAACGACATCATTGAAAGATATCGTAATCTAGGCGCAACAAACAGAGGGTAAATCACCATCCTGCTGATGATTACTCGAAGAAAACGCATACGCCAGCCTAGAGGGGTATTTGATCTGAACAGCAAACGAATGGCATTCCGGAAAATATAATAATGACGGAGCGGGCCGTGATTCAGCATTCGCAAACCAAATATACTCAATGGAGTTTCACCCAAAGCGTGCTTCATCACAGCAGCACATACACCATAAGATTGATAGCCAAGAGACTGTGCCCGCAATCCCCATTCAATATCAACCTGATCAATAAAAAATGGCTCACACATATTTCCAACCGTCTCCAGTGTCTGCATGGAAATCAATGAGCCGGATGCAATTACAAAATCCACGAGGAATATGTCGTTATTTGAACGACAAGCCAGTCTATGAAGACGCAAGCCAGAAATTCTTGAAAAAGAAGGTCTATCAGGGGAACGTTCGTCGATATAACGCGGACCTACTGCAGCTACCCGTACGCCACTATCAACCAATCTGGTATGCGCTAAATACAATTTCTGCGCCATGTCGACCATAGGCATACTATCCTGGTCCAGCAACAGCACGAATTTTGCGTTGCACAATTTGGCGAATTGGATACCAGTATTTTGCGCTTTGGCAATTCCATAATTCTGACCAAGCATGATTATTTTTCCAGGACAAGCGCTTTGCTTGCTATGCCACCATGAGGCTAAATTCAATTCCGAGCCATTATCCACAACCACGATCTGGTCCACCTGGCTAGATACTCTTTCCAGGAGCTCACTCAGAACGGCTAGGTTTGGATGATAGGTCACAACCACCGCAAAAATACCAGAAAAATTACTCATTGTTCTTATGCATATTGTGCTGATGAATTCTTACGACACTGATTTCACCTTTCATAGCAGAGTCCCTGTCGCGAGAGAATTTCGACGAAGCGATAAGACAGCCTAGCAAATTCAGGGGGATCGCACCAATAATTCCTGACCCGACCGTATCACAATTTAATTTACGACAAATCCTTATCAATAAAATGGATTCAACCCGCTGAATAATAAATTATGATTATAAATAACCCGAGTAATAATCATCCACATACTCTTTCAAGCATATTCTCCAATCTCTCATAATATTCAGGCCGCGCAAGTCCAGTTTCTTATTAATCAAGCGTTCAGATGGGGGGCGCTTTGCAAAATAAGTTTTTTCCCAAAATTCAGAACCAACTGGTGTAACTTGTATTTTTTCAGCCATACCAAGAACGCGTATTAGCTCATGCGCAACTTCCAAGCGGCCTGTAATTCCCCCACATACCATATTGTAAAGGCCCCAGTATTCGCGTTGAAGCAACAGCTCCACATTTCTTGCAAAATCTACAGTATATGTTGGGGTACCCAATTTATCATTTACAATATGCAACTCCCGGCTACCCGCCTTAATTTGCCCCATTAATTTCTGA
Organism: Pseudomonadota bacterium; assembly: GCA_021782795.1. GTDB lineage: Bacteria > Pseudomonadota > Gammaproteobacteria > Burkholderiales > Sulfuriferulaceae > Sulfuriferula. The sequence goes on from JAJXUP010000008.1 coordinate 6,418, forward strand.
ATAAATTTTTTATCTTTTCTTGGGCCAGAACCCATCATCCAGCCTGCCCGGCATATTAAATACCTGGAGGCATTCTTCTCAACAAAAACTTCACCATGGTATTTACTGCGAGCGTAATGACCAAGGGGGTTAGGCAAGTCCCAATCATCAAAAACATCCTGAACACCATCAAATATCCCTGCGGTGCTGATGTACAGAATAGGTATTTCAAGCTTGTTTGCAATAAATACAGCATTCTCAACTGAAATGGTGTTTGTCAAATAAGCTGCATCCTGATTCAGCTCACAATATTCAAGGTCAGTGTAGGCTCCAAGATGAAACAAATAGTCCGGCTTGAATGCGGCAACATCTTTTGAATAGGCCTCAAAATCACGGAAATCCAAATAACTAAGCCAGGGTTCATTAACATCGATGTCGGTACATTTTAATTCATAATTCTGGCTGAAAACTTTATAAAAAGCCTCACCAAGCATTCCGCCACAACCGGCAATATAAATCTTTTTCATACCACACCCCACATCTAGACTATAAAATTTTTAAATTTTGTTTAAATACACTCATCATCTCTATATATTTCCCGAGACGATACCATCTGCATAAAAATATATTTTTTCCATTTCATTAGTCCAGTCCAAGTCAGCCATGGTTTTAAGTCCACCGGTTGCGATTTTTTGTCTCAACTCTTTTGATTCAATTAATTGAGTTACGCCATCGAGAATTGCTTCTGGAACTGGGTCGCACAGGAACGAGTTCTGGAGATGTGTACAATGCCACTCGACGTGCGCCCCATTATTAGAAACAACAGGCACTCCACACGACATCAATTCAATGGGAAGATATGACAGGTTTGTTCCAGAAAATGCAATCCCGATATCGCATGTTCTGTACAAATCACCGGTAGCCGCCAATGACAGATTCCCTAATAGCGTTGCTTTAAACGGCGGAACTGATTTTAAGTCAAGCCCAGCAATTACGATTTCAATATCAGGGAATTTTTCAGAGATTTTTTTTAACGCAACGATCCCCAGCTCGAAGCATCTTCGCTCTGTTGATGGCCGGCCATAGAAGAATATTTTTTTAACCTTATCTCTAACGACGCCCATTTTATCTGCGGGGTAAAATATGGTCCTATCCGCTGCAAACCTGTAATTTACTGCGCGTCCTCCGTGCGATTCATAGCACTTTTTTAACCATCCTCCGCCAGTGATTCCATGGAACCCAAAACCGTAGGTCGCATTGGCTTGCATGGCACTTGTGCCATGCGCATAAAACAAGCTTTCATAATCCTGCATGAAATAAAATTTATTTTTTGCAAATGGGAATGCCCGTACGGAATATGCCGATTGCCATGTTGTTGCGATCGCCCCATCGCATTCTGGTAACATTTTAGGGTCAACGATTACTTTTATTTTGCAACCGGTTAAGGCATTATCAAGTTCATTCTGGAGATGCTCTGGTGTGCTATGCCGCTCATTGTTGTAGATAAATATAATATTCTCTGTATTATGCCCTGCAAAATGATTTGCAAAGCGAAACAAAGTGTAATGCCCTCCGCCCCAAACATTAGTCCAATCAGGCACAAACCATATAAACACCTTTTTATTTTCGTCTTGTCTTCGCATCGGAGTTGAGCCACCCCCGAGTTCATCCCATGGCTTATATCCAAAGACGCCGTCCATTAAATATTTATAGTTCACACCCTCAGTATTACCCAGCCCAGGTTGTGAAAACCTCATTGCAAGCACTGAAAAATACCTAGGTTTCAGTTTATATAAAATCAATACAACTGTATTTATTAACCCAAACGTTACAATATATTTTTTTGCTGCAGCCAGTTTTCTCATTGCGCTCTCTGAAATTAGTGATTTTTATTTATTAAAATAAAAATTCGTCCACATATTAGCACCCTATGCTCCTGTTTACCGAAAACAACATACTTTAATCCTGATTTGCAGCATCAGCGACATTCCTAAACTATAAACATGGAATTCTGACATGGATTTTGAGTATCATCATCGACAACTCAAAACCACGTCATAGCAATCTCACTCAGATTGCCATGCTCCAGTCGAAACACCCGCTTGCAGAACTGCCGTATCAGTTCCGGGTCATGTGACGCAAACACGAAGATCTTGGCGGCGTCGATCAGGTCTGCCATGCGGCTGCGCGCTTTTTTCTGGAACTCGGCGTCGCCGGTGGAGAACATTTCATCGATGAGCAGTATCTCCGGCTGCACCGAAGTTGCCACGGCAAACATCAGCCGCATGACCATGCCGGACGAGTAGGTACGCACCGGCACCTTGAGAAAATCGCCCAGTTCGGTGAAGCGCTCGATGTCTTCGGTGCGGGCGTCCATCTGTTGCCGGCTGCTGCCCAGCATCAGCCCCATGCGCAGGATGTTTTCGTAACCGGACAGCTCCGGGTCCATGCCCGCGCCCAGGTCGATGATGGTGGAGGTGCTGCCCTCGATGCTGACCTTGCCGGCAATCGGCTTGTAGATGCCGGCCATGGCGCGCAGCAGTGTGGTCTTGCCGGCGCCGTTGTGGCCGACCAGGCCGATGGCATCGCCGTCGCGCAGCTCGAAATTCACCTGGTTGAGCGCCGTCACCGCCACGATGTCGGACGATTCCTGCGACAGGGTGCCGCCGGTGCCGATACGCGCCAGCTGGTTGCGCAGCGACATGTTCTTGCTGTTGTAGATGGGGTATTGCAGCGTTACGTTGTCGAAAACAATATGCGCCATGGCTTACACCCAGAAGGCAATGCGTTTGTGCCGCCCTTGCAGCAGCCACAGGGCGAACAGCCAGCCGCCAGCCAGCATGCCCAGCGCTCCCGCATAGACGAACGCTGCGGGCACGACGCCCTGCACCGGATCGCGCACCACAGTAATGAGGTAGCTGAACGGGTTGACCCACGCCAGCACGGACTTGATGCCGAGCTGGTCGGGCCGGTAGATCACCGGGCTGAGGAAGAACAGCAGCGGCATGAATGCGCCTATCAACGGTTCGAGGTCGCGAAAGCGCGCGCCCATCATGCCCAGCACCAGCGCCACCCACCACAGGTTGCCCACCACCAGCAGCAGGCCGGGCAGCACCAGCAGTTGCGCCAGGCCGAGCGGTGGCGGGTAGATCAGCAACACTACGAGAATGACCAGCGCGTTGTGGGCAAAGTTCACCAGTTGCCGCATGATGAGCTGGGTCGGATAAAAGCCGAACGGGATCGACAGGTTGCGGATCAGCAGCCAGTTATTGATGAAGGTACGCGAACTCTCGGTGACCGTACCGCTGATGAACTGCCACACCACCAGCCCGACCGTCAGCGAGGGAATGAACTGCGCACGGTTGCTGTGCAGCAGCACGCTCCACAGCAGGCCCAGCCCGGTCACGCCGATGGCGGTGCCGAACACCAGCCACAACGGTCCGAGCACGCTGCGCTGGTAGCGGGCCTTGAGATCGCTGCGCGCAAAATAGAACGCGACCGGCAGCATGGCCAGCGTGCGTCTCAGGTCGGAAATGGCATAAGAAAACATGAATGCGGGCTGCGTTGGCGGCACGAATGAAGCGGGGATTCTAGCACAACTGCCAGATGCATGGCTGGCGAATCCAGACGGGTCACGATGCCGGCGCGGATCGTGGAGCCGGCCATTGCCGGACGGCTGACTTCCTTTGAATTCATGGTGACGAATTTCGTTTCCATCGCCGCCATTGGCTGACCTGATGTGTTTGCGGTGCAAATGCGCTCCATCATGACCGACAAGATACACCCAAAAACCATCATCGGTTCACCTGAATTCCAGCCCAGACCGTCTTGAGTCGCAACATTTATTTCGCATCAACTTTTTATTCAGCTATACTTCATATTCACCAATCAATTCATTATTCAATTCACCCCATGTCACCGCACGCTGAAGCCATACGGAAGCGATTATCCATTGGGCCGATGTCTGCAAGGCAACTCGTTGAAAGTATTTCTGTAAGCCAGCCAACCATCTCCCGTGCATTGGCCGAACTTGGCGATCAGATCATACAGACCGGCTCTGCGCAATCAATTCAATACACGCTGCGCGATCCCATGCGCGGATTGCCAGATATCCCGATTTATCGGGTCAATGCAGAAGGCCGCATCAAGAAACTGGGAACGCTGATCCCGGTGCGGCAAGACGGGTTCGTCATGCGCCAGGAGGACGGTCTAAACTTGTACAGTGACGGCCTGCCATGGTGGTTGTTCGACATGCGCCCCCAAGGATATCTCGGGCGGGCGTACGCAGCCCGCCATGGTGCTGAACTTGGACTACCGGAGCGGATCACCGACTGGAGCGATTCCCACGCCTTGCGAGCACTACTTGCGCATGGACATGATGTGGTAGGAAATCTCCTGTTAGGCGATATTGCGCGGGATCGATTCCTTGCTGCACCTGTGTCTGACCCCATCAAAGAGGAACAGAAGGCCGAAGAGTATGCCCGGTTGGCGCTGGAAGCTGCCCGCGGTGAGCTAACAGGATCGTCAGCCGGGGGAGAACAGCCGAAGTTCACTGCCTATGCCCTGACGTCCGATGAGGCCCGGCACGTTATCGTGAAGTTCAGCGAGTTGGAGGAAAGCCCCGTCAGCGAACGCTGGCGCGATTTGCTGCTGGCCGAACATTTAGCGCTGGACACATTGCGAGAAGCCGGTATCCCCGCCGCCAGGACGCGGATATTGGACCACAATGGTCAGCGCTTTCTGGAGGTCGAGCGCTTTGATCGCATCAACGAACTGGGCCGACGTGCGCTTATTTCCCTGGCCGCGATGGATGCTGAATTCGCAGGAACCGGAAAAGGGGTCTGGCCAATCATTGCGCACCAACTTGCTGCCACCGGCCACATCCACTCGGAAGCCGCGGACAGTGCAGCCATCCTGTGGGCCTTTGGCACACTGATCGGCAACTCCGATATGCACAACGGCAACCTGTCATTTGTTTCCGAGCATGGTCGGCCTTACGACATTGCACCAGCCTACGACATGACGCCAATGGCCTTTGCACCTCGTAGTGGCGGCGGAATACCTGACAGCCTCCCTGAGGCGACGATTCACGCCAGTGTGGCCAATGAAACCTGGAGGCGCGCACAAGAACTGGCGCGCACGCTCCTCGCCCGGATCAGGGTCACAACAGGATTTAGCCAGCGATTTGGGTCATGCATCGTCGCGATGGAACAACACATCGAGACGGCCAGTCGCAAGATCGGACGACTGGAGTGAGTCTGGCGCAAACCACATCGGAACCGGGTGGCTGACCGACTCTACACGCTGCCCGGGGGCGGCCATGGCTGGGAAGCATTGGGGGTGGTCAAGGTTCTGGCAGGTTTGCGGTGCGGTTCACCTCCCGGGCAGATTGCCTGCAGCATCCGGGAAACACAGCGCGTGGCATACGGCCTCCAGCATGGGCACCAGCTCCATTGCACGTAACACATGCTGCCGTAACGTCGCCATGTCTTCCGTATATTCATGCACCAGCAGATTGCGTAGGCTGCGCGCTTCGATCCAATCGGCGACGCTCGGTAGCACACCAAGTTTTTCGGCACGATTGAGATTATCCAGCACCGTACCGACAGGTTCCAGATGCACATTCAGCCAGACGGGTAACAGTTTGTCCCCCAGCGTATCCTGCAAACGCGAAAAACGGCTCACAAACGCGTCCAGACGCTCAGTCAGCGCTGCGTTCTGGTCAACAGCATCCAGCCAGCCGAACTCGGGATCGGCTCGGCTCAACCCGTGCGCCGAATACAGCAGATACTGACGTTCCCTGGCGGCAACCTGCCGCAAATGCGCCAGTCTTGCCAGTTGTGCCAGATATGCTGCGCTGTCGCTCACAGGCGCACTCCGGTGGCAAGGGCATGCCGATGGATCGGCTCCAGTACAGTCAATGGATCGATGACCAGCACATCGAATTTTTGCATGCCCAGTTTTTGTTGCAGCAATGCGTTGTATCGGGCGGACAGGCGGCCTTTGTCCGCAACGGGTGCATCGAGCTGGATCAACACATCGATATCACCACCTTTGGCAGCATCATCGAGGCGGGAACCAAACAGCACAACCTCAGCCTGCGGGCCGAACACCTGCCCGGCAAGACGGGTCAGGACGGATTGATAATCAGGTGGCAGACGCATTATGCTCACTTTTGCGAAGCAAATCCCACACCGCGGCGTTGGCAGAGGCAACGCGACCATCCCTGTATCATGGTGACCGTGCGACGAAATGTCAACACGACCCGGATGATGCCTTGCCCGTGGCCACGAGGCACACCACGAAACGAACATCCCGCGTAACGCGCCAGGCTTCTGTCTCGTGGACGGGACTCGCCTCTGCTACACGCGCCGCCCAACTGACGCCACACATACGCCCGGGACTGCTGCGCAGGCTATTTTGCCTCGGGCGGTGCCATGCGCTGCACATAGCGAAACACGAGGCCACGCCCTTGCGGGTTGTCCATCAGCGAGACCTGCCCACCCAGACGTGCCGCCGCTTCGCGCACGATCGCCAGACCCAGCCCGCTGCCGGGCACATCCGTGTTTTCCACACGGTGAAACGGGTTGAACACCTGTTCGCGTTCGGCGGGCGGAATGCCCGGGCCGTTGTCAGCCACGTCAATCACCGCATCATCACCCAGCCGTTGCAGCCGCAGGGTAACCGTGCCTCCTTCGGGCGTGTATTTCAGCGCATTGTCCAGCGCATTGAACACAATCAGCCGCACGCTCTGCGTATCAGCCAGAATTTCCGGCGGTGCCAGATCTTCGAGGCCGAGATCGATGTGCCGGGCTTCGGCCACGGGCAGCAACTCGGCCACGATTTCCCGCGCCAGTGCAGACAGTTGCACCCGCTGCTTTTTTTCTTCTCCGGCCTGGAGCCTGGCCAGATCGAGCAGTTGCGCCGTCAGTACCTGGGCACGCTCGATTCCCGCCCGCAGCGGTACCAGCCGTTCCTGCACCGCTTCCATGTCGTGCGCCCGCGCAAGATTCTGTGCCTGAAACGACAGTGCCGCCAGCGGCGTGCGCAATTCGTGCGAAGCATCGGCGACGAAGCGTCGCTGTTCGGCGACCAGGATATTGGCACGGCCCAGCAGGCGGTTGATCGCCTGCACGAATGGCACGATTTCTGCGGGCAGTTCCTGCACGGGCAACGGCGACAGCTGGTTGGCCAGCTGATTGTCCAGTTGATCGGACAGGTGCTTTACCGGTTTGAGTTCGCTGCGGACGATCTGCACGATCAGCCCCGCAAGAATCGGCAACAGGATCAACAGGGGGATCAAGGTGCGCAAGGCGCTGTTCATTGCAATTTCGTCGCGGCTTTCGGTAGACTGGAACACCGCGATGCGGTTGCCGGCAGCCGCTTCCCGCACGTACACCCGCTGCACACCAACGTCCTCTCCACCATTCAGCGTATGAAAACCCGGAGCCAACCCGTGCGGCATCCAGACAGGCTTCGGCTCCTGCGGCAGATGGATCACCCGGATCAACGAATCCTCATCGTCACTTCCGTTGTCGGCCGCAGACAGACGCGCGTTTCCGTGCCGGTATGCGCCATTCAGTATGGCCACCTGGCGCAAAGCGTCATCCTGGAATTCTTCGGCCTCGCCATAGGAAAAATAAAACGATACTGCCGTTGCCACAATGCCCGCCACCAGAATGGCCAAGGCCAGCGAGCGCGTCAGATGGCTTTGAATAGAACGTTTCATGCAGCCCCACCCTTGTATCGTTGTTTGACATTTTCCCTGGCCCGGGCCGGATGAGGCTGTCAGAACCCAGTTCACCGTTGCGGCCAGGCGCAGCGTCCGGTGATCAGGCCGAAGCGGTCGATGACGTGACAGACGTTGCCACCGCGCCCGCCGCCATCAGGTACGCGGCTTGTCGACCAGCCAGCCCGCCCCGCGTATATTCTTGATGACATCGCCGCCCAGTTTCTTGCGGATGCTGTGTATCAGAAAATCGACCACATTGCTTTCGACTTCTTCATTCCACCCATAAATCCGTTCTTCCAGCGCCGTGCGGCTGAAGATCGTGCCCGGCGCAAGCAGCAGGGTGTGCAATAACGCAAACTCGCGCGCGGACAGCGTCACGGTCACGTCGCCATGATGCGCTTCGTGCGAGGCCGGGTCCAGGCTCACGGTGCCATTGGTAAGCCACGGCGCAGCCCGGCCGCCGTGACGCCGGACGACCGCCCGCAACCGGGCAATGAGTTCGTTCAGGTCAAACGGCTTGATCATGTAATCATCGGCACCCAGATCCAGCCCCTTGATCCGGTCCTGGATACTGTCGCGTGCGGTGATGATGATGACCGGGAGGTCATTGCCAGCCTGTCTCAGGCGATGCAGCAATTCAAATCCGTCGCGACGCGGCAGGCCAAGATCCAGCAGCATGGCCTGATATTCGCCGGTCTCGATCACCTGCGCAGCGGTGACGCCATCCTTGACCCAGTCGACCGCACAGGCAGAATCCCGGAGAAACAGCGACACTGCCTCGCCAATCATGGCGTCGTCTTCAACCAGCAGGATACGCACGTCAGAGAATCCTCCGCATAAAAAAGACCGTTCCGGAGGTGATATTCCGGTAACGGTCGGGGTCATGCTGCCGGGTTCACATCAATCCGAATCGGGGCCTTCGGTGCTGTTTTCCAGGACCGCGCCGGTTTTGGCATCCACGCCGACTTCTCTGGTGGCCGATCCGTTCCGGATATCGAACGAGTAGCGCAACCCGCTACCGCCGCTCTCTTTCTCCAGCTCTTCATCCACGATCTTGCCAGGGCTGGCCTTGAGCGCAATTTCGCGGGCCTGCTGGATGCTGATTTTTGCGTCACCCTGAAATTGCTCGCCCGAATACGCCATGGCTGCCGAAGCGCCTGTCGCCAGCACGCACACCAGACCCAGAGCAATCACCTTCCGTTGTTTCATGTTCGACTCCTTCATGTGAGGTTCAGACGGGCCGGAACATTTCCGACCTGACGAACACAGCATAACGAAGCAGAATTAGGTGCCGATGAGGCAATGTGCAGTTGCTCTGGTTCCGGATTCCTGCAGTATAACGGTTCGGGCGAATGATGGCCGCCCGGCTCAGGCCCGAATTGAACAGGACCGGTCTTTGCACCGGCCTGAACATGTTTTCCGGAACGTTATCTGCGATCGATGCCGGATCATGCGAAGCAGAAACGAAGCTGCCAGAACGGCATGCCGATCTGGCCAAAGCCGCAGCAATCACGGGACTGCCGATCCTGGACGCACACCGACTGCGCTATTTATCCTGCCATTTGACCACATGCACCGGATTCAGGCTGCGGCCGAGGAAACGCTCGCCGATGGTCTGGAATTTTACCGGCACATCGGTCACGTAATACTCGTAACGCGATGGGGTGCTGCCGGGGTTGAGCAGGCTGCGCTCGGCGAGCAGCGCGGCGGTCAGGTTGGCCATGGCTTCAGCCGAATCGACCAGGCGCACGTCCTCGCCCACCACCTGGCGCAACAACGGCTTGATCAGCGGATAATGCGTGCAGCCGAGCACCAGCGTGTCCACGTGCTCGGCCATCACCGGCCGCAGGTATTCTTCCGCAGTAAGCCGGGTGACTTCATGGTCCAGCCAGCCTTCTTCCACCAGCGGCACAAACAGCGGGCACGCCTGCGAATAGATGCGCGCCTCGCGCTGCTGTGCATGGATGGCGCGCGCGTAGGCATTGCTGTTGACCGTGGTCGGCGTGCCGATCACACCGATCCGCCCGCCCGGGCTGGCCTGCGCCGCGGCCCAGGCTCCCGCCTCGATCACATCGAGTACCGGCACCGGGGACATGTCACGGACCGTCTGCGCCGCCACGGCGGCCATGGTATTGCAGGCGATGATCAGCGTCTTGACGTTTTTTTCCAGCAGGAACTGTGCGATCTGTGTCGTGTAGTGGGCGATGGTCTCCACCGACTTCACGCCGTAAGGCACGCGCGCGGTATCGCCGAAATAGACGATATGCTCGAACGGCAGGCGTTCCATCAGCGCCCGCACCACGGTCAGCCCACCGATGCCGGAATCGAACACGCCTATGGGCTGCGAAGGGTCGATCTGCATGACAACACCCGAATCAAATGCCCCATGCTAGCACAGGCGGCCCCCGCTCCGCACGCCCCCCGCTGCGCAGCCGGCGCGGAAGGTCCACCGGCTCAGGGCGAAACCGCTGTCGGCAACCCGCCCTGCCGCTCAAGCCAGGCGACCACACCGTCCAGAATTGCCAGCAAAGACCGCGCTGCCTCGATAGCCCGGTTCAATATCGCAGCCTGCACGGCAGGATCATCAGGATAATCTTGCGCGAATGCATTGCGCAATTCGCGCAGGCGGATCCACTCGTCGGCCGAGGCGATGACGCCAATTTTTTCCAGGCGGGCCAGTTTATCCAGAAAAGCCGACAGATCGCCAGGTTCCTGCGCCCGATCCAGCACGGCAGGAAACAGGCTTTGCCCCATGACATCCAGCAAACGGGCAAACCGTCCAGTGAACTGATCCAGCACCGCCAGATCCATGTCGCTCAGACCGGCCAACCGTTGGGCATCGAACGGAACACTGACAGACAGCTGTTGCATCGCCCACCGCAATCGGTCTGCGTGGCGACGGCACACTGCAAGTATCGGCTCCAGAACCTGCGTCATGTGAGTTCCACCCCGGTGCTGCGCGCAAGGCGCCAGATCGGCACATCCGCAGTGGACTGGGCGCGACGCACGGCCATATCGATCTTGCGTTCACCCAGTTGTCTGTGCAGGCGGGCCAGCACACCGAGCCTGGCTTCCACGACCTGTTCCGCATCGCTGATTGCCGACTCCACGTACAGGTCGATGTCCCCTCCGCGCGCGGTATCATCGACGCGGGAACCGAACAGCCAGACCCGGCTGTCGCTGCCGAACGCCTGCCGCACGGCAGACACGATTTCCGTCCGCTGTTGTTCGCTCAAACGCATCTCCGCTCCGCCGGTTGACACCGAATGCCGGTACCGGACATGCTATCATGGGACATTGAGCCGTTCCAACACGCAGCACACAAGATGCCGTGTGTTCGATTGCCTCGGACTGATGCCCATGCCCCAACCCTCATCTCCCCGATCATCCACCGCACTACAGCGCCATCTCGCCAGCGAGACCGACACGCTGCGCCTGGGCGCCCAGCTTGCGCGGGCGTTGCGTCCGGGCCTGATGGTGTACCTCAGCGGCGACCTCGGCGCAGGCAAGACCACGCTGGTGCGCGGACTGCTGCGCGAGATGGGCTGGAGCGGCCCGGTCAAGAGTCCGACCTACGCCCTGGTCGAGATATACAGTTTGTTTAACTTCGACTTATACCACTTTGATTTATATCGCTTCAATAATGCGCTAGAATGGGAGGACAGCGGGTTTGGAGAATACTGCCATTCCGGCAGCGTGTGCCTGGTCGAATGGCCGGAAAAGGCGGCCGGTGTGCTGCCCGATGCGGATCTGCGCATCGATCTCCAGCCCCGAGACGACACGCGCGACGCGCAGATTCTCGCCCTGACCGCCAGAGGTGAAGCATGCTTGCACGAATTGCCCGATTTCTGAAACTGGCCCGACTGCCCGTACTGGGCGGGCTGCTGCTGCTCGGCGGTCTGCCGGCGCTGGCCAGCAACACGCTGCAGGCGGTGCGCTACTGGCCATCGCTCGATTACAGCCGGCTCACCTTCGAATCGCCTGCGCCGCTGCATTACACGCTGTTTACGCTCGACCATCCTGCCCGGCTGGTGCTCGACCTGCAAGACGTCGCATCCACTGCAGCGTTGCAGGCCGTGAGCGACGACATCAATCACGGCGGTGATCCGTGGATCAGCAAGATGCGTTTTGCCGTCAACCGTCCCGGCGTGGTACGGCTGGTGCTCGATCTGCGCGATACCGTACGGCCCAGCGCATTCAGCCTGCAGCCTGTCGGCGAGTACGCCTGGCGGCTGGTGCTCGATGTCTATCCGGGCGGCGCGCAAGGCACGAACGGCGCCGCACCGCCGGCTGCCCAGGTGACGCCGGAGATTCCGGCGCATCCGGCGACAGCGGATACCGGAACGCCTCCGGCTGGGGCTGCCGTGCTGCCACCATCGCCCACTCCCGTCCAGTCAAGCGAAACACTGACCGCAACCGGCCGCAGCCACCATCGCGCAGACGGCAGCAGCGATACGCCCATCATCACGCGACTCATCACCGTGGCGATCGATCCGGGCCATGGCGGCGAAGACCCCGGCGCGCACGGCGAAGGCGGTTCACTGGAGAAAAACGTCACGCTGGCCATCGCACGCCGGGTGCAGGCCAAACTCAATGCTGTCGACAACATGCATGCCGTGCTCACGCGCGACAGCGATTACTTCATTCCGCTGGCCGAGCGGGTCAACAAGGCGCGCCGCATGAATGCCGACCTGTTCGTCTCCATCCACGCCGATGCATACATTTCACCGGACGCACGCGGTTCGAGCGTGTTCACGCTGTCCGAGCACGGTGCGAGCAGCGCTGCCGCACGCTGGCTGGCCAAATCGGAAAACGATGCCGATCTGGTGGGCGGCATCAATGTCGCCACCAAAGACCGCGATCTGGCACGGACCCTGATCGACCTGTCGCAGACCGCGACCAACAACGACAGCCGGCGACTGGCGCACGACGTGCTCGACCAGTTGTCCGAGGTCAACCAGTTGCACCACGGTGGCATCGAACAGGCGGGCTTTGCCGTGCTCAAGGCACCGGATATTCCGTCGATTCTGGTGGAAACCGCGTTCATCTCCAACCCACAGGAAGAAAAACGTCTTGATGACGATGCCTATCAGGACAAGATCGCCGGCGCCATCGCGCAAGGCATCCTGCGTTATCTCGCCAGCAATCCGGCCACGGTGCGCGGCAAGCTGGCGGTGCGCGATTAGCGCCGCCGTCATTGACTTCACAGCAAGGATGCTTCTGGCACCATGTCCGCGATTCGCCTGCTTCCCGATGTACTGATCAGCCAGATTGCCGCCGGCGAAGTCGTCGAACGTCCCGCGTCGGCACTCAAGGAGCTGCTGGAAAACAGCCTCGACGCAGGCGCCACCGAACTGCGTATCCAGATCGAAGATGGCGGCATGCAGCTCATTCGCGTCAGCGACAACGGGCGCGGCATTCCTGCCGACCAGATCGGCCTTGCCATCGCACGCCATGCCACCAGCAAGATCACCAGCCTGGACGATCTCGAACGGGTGGGCAGCTTCGGCTTCCGTGGCGAGGCGCTGGCCAGTATTGCCGCCGTATCGCGCCTACGACTGGTCAGCCGCACGCAGGAAGAGCCGCATGCCAGCGAACTCGGCTGTGAGGGCGGTCGCCCGACGCGACTTGCGCCGGCTGCGCTGACTGGCGGCACGCTGATCGAAGTGCGCGACCTGTATTTCAATACCCCGGCGCGACGCAAGTTCCTCAAGACCGCCGCCACCGAATGGGCGCATTGCAGCACAGTGGTGGAACGCATTGCGCTTGCGCGCCCGGATGTGAGCATTCACCTCGAACACAACGGCCGCACGGCGCTGAAACTGCGTGAGCAGTCGTTGTCCGAACGCATGCACAGCGTGCTGGGCGAGCGCTTCGCCGCCATGGCCATCGAGGTCGACGAACCCGGCCCGCCGCTTGCGCTGGCCGGCCTGCTGGCCCGGCCCCAGCCGGGTGAATCCGGTCTGCAGGACGCGCAATACCTGTTCGTCAACGGCCGTTTCGTGCGCGACAAACTGATCCAGCATGCGCTGCGCCAGGCGTGGCAGGATGTGCTGCACCACGACCAGAAAGCCGGCTGGTGCCTGTTCCTGCACATCGATCCGGCCACCGTGGATGTCAATGTCCATCCGGCAAAAACCGAAATCCGCTTTCGGGATGGCCAGGCAGTGCACCGTTTCGTGTATCACAGCGTGCACCGCGCGCTGTCGCGCCCGGCTGGCGCTGCCCCCGCAAGTGGACAACAGCCTGTCGCAGGCAGCGGCGCCGGTGCGCCTGGCCCCGGCAGCCCGGCAATGACACGCGCGCCGCAGCAGCAGACATCGCTGGCCGGGCTGGTGACCGAGCCGACATCGCGCTACGGCTGGACGCAGGCCGCCACGCCTGCGCACACTGCGACCGCACACACGCCGTTCATCGCGCACGCTGCAACCGCAACGGAGGACGTGCCGCCGCTGGGCTTTGCCCTGGCACAACTGCATGGCGTCTACATCCTGGCGCAAAACCGTGACGGGCTGGTGGTGGTGGACATGCATGCCGCACACGAGCGCATCGTCTACGAACGGCTGCGTCAGTCGTTCGACCGCCAGGGCATGCCGAGCCAGCCGCTACTGATCCCGCTGGTGGTGCAGGCCGATGCGCTCACGCTGGCGGCTGCCCGGGAGCATGCCGCCACGCTCGACGCGCTGGGCGTGCAACTGAGTGAACTGTCGCCCACCCAGCTGGCGATCCGGGCGCTGCCACCCGAGCTGCACACCGTCAATGCACTGGAGATGGTGCGCACCCTGCTGCACGAGTTGCGTCAGTACGACACCAGCCGGGCCGTGGAAGAACAGCGCGACCAGCTGCTTGCCACCATGGCCTGCCACGGCGCAGTGCGCGCTCACCGCGACCTGACCATTGCCGAGATGAATGCGCTGCTGCGGGACATGGAACGCACCGAACGCGCCGGACAGTGCAACCACGGCCGGCCCACCTGGCACCAGTTCCCCCTCGACGCGCTCGACCGGCTGTTTCTGCGTGGCCAGTGATCCCGCGCCGATGACACACCGGCGACAATGCTATAATCGCGCGCAATATTCGCACCAGGCGCTTCGCCGGGCCGCCTCTTCATGACCAGACTGAATCCCCGCACCGCTCTTGCCGTTCTGCACGATGCCCTCGCCTCGGCCATCGCCTGGCTCGCCGGCTACTGGTTGCGCTTCAATCTCGGCATTCCGCAGGAATATTGGCCCAGCGCGCTCGACACGCTGATGTGGGTGGTGCCATTGCAAGTGCTCACTTTCTGGAGATTCGGCCTGTACCGAGGCATCTGGCGCTTTGCCAGCCTGCCGGACCTGCGGCGCATCCTGTTTGCTGTCGGTCTGACTGCGCTGCTGATCCCGCTGATCCTGTTCCTGTTCCGCATCCACTCGGTGGTGCCGCGTACGGTATTCGTGCTCGATCCCATCTGCCTGCTATTGATCATGGGCGGCAGCCGGCTGGCCTATCGTGCATGGAAGGAACACCGTTTCGGGCTGTTCGACGACACGCGCGAACCGTTGCTGGTGCTGGGCGCAGGTCATGCCGCCGCCTCGCTGCTGCGCGATCTGGCGCGCAGTCGCCAGTGGCGCGTGGTCGGGCTGCTCGACGACCAGCCCGCACGCCAGGGACGCGACCTCTACGGTGCAGCGGTGCTGGGCCGGCTCGATTCGCTGGCCGAACACGCACAGCGTCTCGGGGTAAAACATGCCGTCATTGCCATGCCCTCGGTCAGTCACGCCGTCCGCCGCCACGCAGCGCAATTGTGCGATGCCGCCGGCGTCCAGGCACTGATCGTGCCATCGTTCGACGAACTGGCCAGCGGCAAGGTGACGCTCAGCAACCTGCGCAAGCTCGAACTCGACGACCTGCTCGGACGCGACCCGGTCGAACTGGACACTGCCGGCCTGCACGGGCTGCTGGGCGGGAAAACCATCCTCATCAGCGGCGCAGGCGGCTCGATCGGCGCAGAACTGGCCCGACAACTGGCGCGTTACCAGCCCGGCCGGCTGATCCTGCTCGAACTCGGCGAATTTGCGCTCTATCGCATCGAACAGGAGTTCAGCGAGCAGTTTCCGGCACTGCCGATCACCTGCGTCATTGGCGACATCCGCCAGCGCGCCATCGTGGACGACATCCTCGAACGCCACCAGCCTCAGCTCGTGTTCCATGCCGCAGCCTACAAGCACGTGCCGCTGATGGAACAGCACAACGCCTGGCAGGCCATGCAGAACAATGTGCTCGGCACCTGGGTGCTGGCAAGCGCGGCGCAGCGTCATGGCGTCGAACGCTTCGTGATGATCTCGACCGACAAGGCCGTCAACCCGACCAACGTCATGGGCGCTTCGAAACGGCTGGCGGAAATGGTCTGCCAGAGCCTGCAACGGGCCGAACCCGCGGGCACGCGTTTCGTGTCGGTACGCTTTGGCAACGTGCTCGGCAGCTCGGGCAGCGTGATCCCCAGATTCCAGCAGCAGATCGCCGCAGGCGGGCCAGTGACCGTCACCCACCCCGAGATCACGCGCTACTTCATGTCCATCCCCGAAGCGAGCCAGCTGGTGCTGCAGGCCGGTCTGATGGGTCAGGGCGGGGAGATTTTCGTGCTCGACATGGGCGAACCGGTGCGCATCGCCGACCTGGCGCGCGACATGATCCGTCTGTCCGGCTACAGCGAACAGGATATCGAAATCGTCTACACCGGTCTGCGTCCTGGCGAAAAACTCTATGAAGAATTGCTGGCCGACGACGAGCACACACTGCCCACACCACACGCCAAGCTGCGCATCGCCCGCGCGCGCAATGTCGATGCCGGCTGGCTGGCCCACGCACTGACCTGGCTACAACAGCCGCAGGTGGTGAGCGAAGCGGAAGTCAAACAGCAGCTGGCCCGCTGGATCGCGGAGTACCGCCCCGCTGCGCAAGCCGCAGCCAGCCCGGCTGGTGGCCAGCCACACCGCTGACACCGCGCAGCCCCGCTTCCGCCAGCAGGCGCCCGGCGCATCCTTCAGCCTGACCGGCGGCACCGAAGGACTGGATTTGCCTCACCTCCGGTCGGGCCTCGGCGTCTGCCGCACACCCGCCACGTCAGCAGATGCGCGGCAGTGGATCGTCTTCCAGTTCCTGCAGCAGACGGCGACCGCCCAATGGCGTATGCAGCACCACGCCTGGGGCCTGCAGCGTCATCCGTCCGATCAGGGCGGCCTCGTTCCCCTGCGGCAAGGCTTGCCAGCGCTGCAGCGCAATTTCGGCCTGCTGCGCTTCGAGCACCGCCACGACGCGACCTTCGCACGCCAGATAATAAGGATCGTAACCCAGGATGTCGCACACCGCCGCCACGGGCTCGCGCACCGGAATGGCCGACTGTTCGAGCTCGATGCACAGGCCGGTGGCCTGGCTGATCTCGTGCGCGACGCTGGCCAGCCCACCGCGCGTCGGATCGCGCATGAAGCGCAGCCCCGGCAGGTCGAGCAACGCACTGGTGAGTGGCAGCACGCTGGCCGCATCCGAGCACAGGTCACCGCGCAGGCCGAACTGCTCGCGCGCAAGCAGCACAGCCATGCCGTGATCGCCAACCGGCCCGCTCACCAGCACACAATCGCCCGGCCGGATGTGGTTGAGGCCGAGCGCCAGGCCGGGCGCAACGAACCCCACCCCGGTCGTCGCCAGATACAGTCCGCCACCCTCGCCCCGTCTGAGCACTTTGGTATCGCCCGCCACCACGCAGACAGCCGACTCGCGCGCCGCTGCGGCCAGGCTGGCGACGATGCGTTCCAGCTGCGCCAGCTCGAATCCTTCTTCGATGAAGGCGTTGAGCGTGAGATACTGCGGCACGGCGCCCGACACGGCCAGATCGTTGACCGTGCCATGCACAGCCAGCGAGCCGATGGTGCCGCCGGGGAATTCGAGCGGCTGCACGGTGAAACCGTCCGTGGTGAGCAGGATCTCGCTGCCCTGCACCGGCAGCCGCGCCGCATCGGTCTGCACGTCGAGCAGGGGGTTGGCCAGATGACGCGCGAACACCTGTTCGATGAGTTCGCGCATGTAGCGTCCGCCGTTGCCATGCGCCAGTGAAATGTGCTGTTCGTCCATCATGATGTTGCCTGACTCCCCACCTCGATGACCTGCCCGAAACTCAAACCGCCGTCGTTGACCGGTACCCGCTCGCCGCTGCGCACGTCGAACCCGGCCCGACGCAGGGCAGCCATGGTGTGTTCGACCAGCAGCCGGTTCTGAAACACGCCACCGCACAGGCCGACGACGAATGATCTTCCCTGCCGTTCGCGTTGCAGCACCGCCTGACGGCAGATGGCGCGCGCCAGACTGGCATGCAGGCTGCCGGAACGCTGCGCCAGCGGCAGGCTGGCGTCGGCCAGCAGCGGCAGCAGCGGCGACCAGTCGCACTGCGACAGTCCGCCTGGCTCGTCATGCCATGGCAGATCGAGCGCCGGCGCATCCGGATCGGCCACGTCTTCCAGCCACAGCGGTGCCTGCGCATCGAAACTCGCCTCGCGCAGCACTCCACTGATCGCCGCAGCTGCATCGAACAGGCGGCCAGCCGAGGTGGTACGTGGACAGTTGAGGCCGCGCAGCCACGCCTGGTACAGCAAATCCTGTTGCGGCCGATGCGGTAGCTCACGGCCACATTCCCAGTTGACCCCGGCCGCGCTGCGCCACGGTTCGCGTATCGCCTGTTCTCCGCCGGGCAGACGGAATGGTCGCAGTCGCGCCACCCGTTGCCAGCCGCTTGGTGCGCCCGCGAGCGTGTCCCCGCCCCACAGTTCGCCATCCTCGCCCAGTCCGGTGCCGTCCCAGGCGAACACCAGCCAGCGCCGCACATCGGTATGCTCGCCGGCCAGCGCCGAGGCATGCGCATGATGATGCCACACCTGCACCACCGGCAAGGACTGGCGACCTGCCCAGCGCGAACTGCCATAACCGGGATGTGCGTCACGTACCAGCCGTCGCGCCTCGACACCGTACAACTGCTGCAATCCGGCCAGCGTCTGTTCGAACACCGCCAACCCGCGCGGAGTGTCGAGATCGCCAATGTGCGGGGAAATCACCACGCGGTCGTCCCAGGCCAGCGCCACGGTATTCTTCATGTGTCCGCCCAGCGCCAGCAACGGCTCGGACAAGCGAAACGGCAAGCCGACTTCCAGTGGCGCATCGCCGCGACCGATGCGCAACCGGGCCGGATGTCCGGCAATGCGCCGTATCACGCTGTCTTCCGCCGGACGCACGATTTCACGGTTGTGGTGCAAGAAAGCATCGGCGATGCCGACCAGTTCCTGCTCTGCCTCAAGCACGCCGGTCAGCACCGGCTCGCCGCCCCGATTGGCGGAAGTCGCCACCAGCGGCCCGCCGTACCCGTCGAGCAACAGATGATGCAGCGGGCTGTAAGGCAGCAACGCGCCCACGCTCGTCAACCCCGGCGCAAGCTGCGCCGACAGTGCCGTATCGTCCCGACGCTGCAGCCAGACCACCGGGCGGCGCGAATCGGTGAGCCAGCGCGCTTCGTCAGCGTCCAGATACGCCGTGGCGCGTACCGCATCCAGCCCGTCGGCGCCGCGTGCGGGAAACATCACCGCAAACGGCTTGTGCGGACGATGCTTGCGCAAGCGCAGTCGTGCCAGCGTCACGTCATTGGCCGCATCACACAGCAGATGGTAGCCGCCAACACCGCGCACGGCGACGATCGCTCCCGCTCGCAGCGCAGCGATACACGCCATCAGCGCCGGCGCATTTCCGCTGACCGGCTCGTCATCCGCCGTGGCAAACCAGAGCGCCGGCCCGCACTCGGGACAGGCCAGCGGTTCGGCATGAAACCGGCGATCACGGGGGTCGTCGTATTCGGCCTGACAGCGTGCGCACAGCGCAAAATCCGCCATCGATGTCCGGGCGCGGTCGTATGGCAGCTGGCGGATCAGGGTGTAGCGCGGACCGCACTGGGTACAATTGATGAACGGGTAGCCATGACGGCGGTCGGTCGGATCGCGCAGCTCGGCAAGGCACGCTTCGCACACGAAACGGTCGGAGGGCACGCTTGCCCGCGCACTGGCATCATCGACACTGTTCAGGATGGCAAAGCCTTCGAGATCGCTGCAGGCGACCGGCGTTTCCTCAAGCAGATGGGGTTCGGCGAGCGGCGGCGCCGCATGCAGCAGGGTGTCGAGCAGGCGGTCGAGCGTGGCGGCATCGCCTTGCGCGAACACTTCCACCTGTCCGCGCAGATTGCGCACCCACCCACAGAGCGCCAGCGCCTGCGCGCTGCGCCAGACGAACGGCCGGAACCCCACGCCCTGCACCTGTCCACCCAGCAGCCAGCGTCGCGCCGCACATGCCGCAGGGTTCAATGCGCGAGCTCCGCAGTACGCACACCGCCTGCCCACCAGATGCGGCACGCACCTTCATCCGACACCATGCACGGCCCCACCGGCTTGCGCGGCGTGCACGCCTTGCCATACAGCCGGCACTGGTCGGGATACAGACGTCCCAACACCACCTGGGCGCAATCGCAGCCCGGGGGCATCTGGCCGGCACGGCGGCGCATTGCGGGTTCCGGGTCGGGGAAACGCTCGCGTGCGTCCCACGCCCGCCACTCGGGCCGCAACGTGTAGCCGGATGCCGGGATGGTGCCGATGCCGCGCCAGACGGCGTCACCGACGGCGAACATCCGGTCAAGCTGGCGGCGCGCGCCCGGATTGCCGCCAGGACGCACCACCGTACCATAGCAGTTGTCGAGCATGCGCCGGCCTTCGAGCTGCTGGCGCAGCACCGAATACATGGCGGCCAGCAGGCTTTCAGAGGTAAAACCGGCCACGGCCGCAGGCAATCCATGCCGTTCCACGACAAAAGTCCATTCTTCCGGCCCCATCACCGTCGAGACATGACCGGGCGCAATCAGGGCATCAAAACCCGGAGTGTCCGATTCGAGCAACATGGCCACCGCAGGCCAGGTCAGCCGCCCGGACAGCAGCAGGGAAAAATTGGCCGGAAGGTCTTGTGCATCGCTGGCCTGCGCCAGCATCGCCGCCACCGGCGCGCTGGTGGTCTCGAAACCGGCGGCGAAAAACACCACCGGTCGGTCCGGCATGGCACGCGCCAGCTGCAAGGCCTCGTCCGGCGAGGCCACCGGCCGCACGTCTGCCCCGAGCGCCGCAGCCTGCGCCAGTGATCGCGCCTCGCCGACCGGTGTGTTGACCGGTACGCGCAGCATGTCGCCAAACGCGACCAGCGTGACCCGTTCCTGCAACGCCAGCCGGATGGCCTGATAAATGTCTTCTTCCGGGCAGACACACACCGGACAGCCCGGCCCGGGAATCAGCTCCACCGCTGCGGGCAATGCGCCGCGCAATCCGGCATGGGTGATCGACCGCTCGTGCCCGCCGCACACATTCATGATACGTACGCGCTGCTGCAGCGGCAGCGCGTGGATTTTTTCCAGCCAATAGCGTGCGCGCGCCTCGCTCATGCCGATTGCCCGAGCCCGACCGGCCGGTAACGCAGCGCGGGCGCAGAAGCTGCGCGTTGCGTCCCGGCATCCGCCCGGTGCTGCTGCAGCCGGCCGAGCAGCCAGTCGGTCCAGGCGCGCAGCCCATCTTGCTGCCGCGCAGAAACTTCGATGACCGGCGCAGCATTGGCCAGTTCGCGCACCTGCTGCCGCGCACGTCCGGGATCGAAATCGCCCAGCACCGGCAACAGGTCGGCCTTGCTCAGCACCACCAGGTCGGCGGCACGGAACATGACCGGATATTTGGCCGGCTTGTCATCGCCTTCGGTCACCGACAGCAACACCACGTCACAGTGTTGTCCGAGGTCGAAACCGGCCGGACAAACCAGATTGCCGACATTTTCCACAAACAGGATGTCCAGTGAAGACAGCGGCAGATGGTCGAGCACGCCGGCGACCATGTGGGCATCGAGATGACAGGCGCTGCCGGTGGTGATCTGTTCTGCCGGCACGCCATGCGCCCGGATGCGACGGGCGTCATTCTCGGTTTCGAGATCGCCTTCGATCACGCCGATACGCACCCGGTCGGCCAGGGCGTCGATGGTGGCTTCAAGCAGGCTGGTCTTGCCCGAACCGGGCGAGGACATGAGGTTGATCACGAGCAGACCGGTCGCATCGAATCGCGTCCGGTTGCCGGCTGCGCAGGCGTCGTTTCCCGACAGCAACCGCTGCAGCACCTCGACGGCAGTCGTGCCGGCCGGCTGGGTCCGGCGCGCCAGATGGCGGTTGCCCGGCGTGATGTTGCATCCGCAGGTATTGCACATGCGTCGTTCCTCCGCTCAACGTTCAGTCGTGCACCAGTTCCACGCGCGTCAGCATCAGTTCGTCGCCGCTGACCAGATCGGTCTGCCAGTTCCCGCATGCGCCGCACACCAGCCGGTTGGCCTGCGCTTCGCTCTCGGCGCCACACTGACGGCACACGACGCGCACCGACGACGGCTGCAGGTGCAGCACCGCATGTTCGGCCACGGTGCCGGCGCAGGCAAACGGCCACGCGTTGCGCAGCAGTTCCGCCTCGACGCCGGACAGCGGTCCGATACTGACCCAGATGGCGCTCATGCCGCTCGCCCCGTTCTGACGCGCCACGCCGTCGAGCTGCTCGACCAGCGCCTGACAGATGGCCAGTTCATGCACTGCCGGGCAAGCCTTCCGCCGCCAGCATTTCGTCGTAGATCTGCCAGGCCGACTCGGCGTGTTCGGGCGTCATCTTCTGAATCGCGTGCCCGACATGCACCATGACGAAATCGCCGGTTTCGAGCGGTTCGTCCTGCAGCAGGAACAGACTGACCTCGCGCTCCACGCCTCGCGCGGCACATCGCGCGACATAACCATTGATCTCGATCACCTGCATCGGTATCGCCAGACACATGACTTCGCCCGTCCCTCAGCTGCCTGAGCACAGTATAGGCACGATGTCGGCGCTTGACAATTTCCTGCCAACGCGGATTTTTACCAAATCGGATACCCATGTCATCAAGCTTGAATTGTCCTGCGGCCCATGCTAGGCTGGTCAGCACATCGTCATGTTGTGAGTGGGCGCGTATGGCTTCGGTCAGCAACTGCGGCAACACCGGCAAACCGGAAATCCTCGTTCTGGGCATCGGCAACACGCTGCTCAGCGACGAAGGCATCGGCGTCCACGCGTTGCGTCAGCTCGAAGCCGAGTTTTCCTCCCGGGACGACCTGCATTTCATCGACGGCGGCACCCTCGGTTTCATACTGTCCGGCCCGATAGCCTCCACCCGCCACCTGATCGTCATCGATGCCGCCCAACTGGATGCGTCACCCGGCACCGTGCGCGTGTTCGTCGATGCCGACATGGACCGGTTCGTCGGTTATGGACGCAGCAGCGCACACGAAATCGGCCTGACCGACCT
Organism: Pseudomonadota bacterium; assembly: GCA_021782795.1. GTDB lineage: Bacteria > Pseudomonadota > Gammaproteobacteria > Burkholderiales > Sulfuriferulaceae > Sulfuriferula. Next base: position 29,534 of record JAJXUP010000008.1, read on the forward strand.
GATGCACGTTGCCCACCTGACCGGCAACCTGCCGGAACGCCGTGCGCTGATCGGCATCCAGCCTGCCCATATCGGGCTGGGAGAACGCCCCACACCGGCGGTGGCCGATGCCCTGCCCAACATATGCGACGCCGTGCGCCACCTGATCGGAGAATGGCAGTCATGAGCCGCCTGGACGAAATTCCCGTAAGGATCATGCCCGCCGAATCCGCTGCGGGCCAGGGCCAGGCGCTGTTGCACGAACTGGCACACATGCTCGATGTTCTGTTGCGCGAAGGGCGCAGCGGGATGATCGACCTGCGCGCGCTGCCGCTCGCGGCAGCAGATTTCGCCCGTCTGCGCGCCGTGCTCGGCGAAGGCGAAGTGCATGCCCGCATCGACGCCATGGGCGAAGCGAGTATCGTCGAAACCGGCATTCCCGGCATCTGGTGGCACACCTATCGCAGCCACGATGGCGACATCATCACGGAAATGCTGGAAACCACCTGGTGCCCTGACATCCTGAACAGTCAGCCGGAAGATGTGACCTCCGGCCTGCAGCGACTGCGCGAGCAGTTGACCGGCGATGCCGCGCCATCCATCCCTGCCAAGGAGGAACAGCATGCGTGAAACCCTCGACCAGTCACTGCGCAGGCAAGGCGTCAGCCGACGCGCCTTTCTCAAATACTGCACCGCGCTGGCCTCGCTGATGGCGCTGCCGCCCGGCATGGCGCCCGCGATTGCCGCAGCGCTCGGCAAGGCAATGCGGCCTTCGGTGATCTGGCTGTCATTCCAGGAATGCACCGGGTGTACCGAATCGCTGACACGCTCGAACGCGCCCACGCTCGAAGACCTGATCTTCAACAGCATTTCACTGGATTACCATGAAACCCTGCAGGCGGCCTCCGGTACGGCTGCCGAGGCCGCACGCGAGCAGGCGATGAAAGCGTTTTACGGCAAATACCTGCTGATCGTCGACGGTTCGGTGGCCACCGGATTGCAAGGCGCCTATTCGACCGTGGCCGGCGTCACCAATCTGGACGAACTGAAAAAAGTGGCGGCCGGCGCCGCCGCGGTGGTCGCGGTCGGTTCGTGTTCGTCGTTCGGTGGCCTGCCGATGGCTCACCCCAACCCGACCGGTGCGGTGGCGGTATCCGACATCATCACCGACAAGCCCGTGATCAACGTGCCGGGTTGCCCACCCATTCCTGTGGTCATCACCGGCGTGCTGGCACACTTTCTCACCTATGGCACGCTGCCGGAAACCGACCTGCACCGGCGGCCGAAAATGTTCTACGGTGAGACCATTCATGATCGCTGCTACCGGCGACCGTTCTACGATCAGGGCAAGTTCGCCCACACCTTCGACGACGAAGGTGCACGCAACGGCTGGTGTCTGTACGAACTCGGCTGCAAGGGGCCGATCACCTACAACAGCTGTGCCACGCTGAAATGGAATGAAGGCACCAGCTTCCCCATCGAATCCGGGCATGGTTGTCTGGGGTGTTCGGAGCCGAAGTTCTGGGACAAGGGCAGTTTCTACCAGCCGCTGTCCGGTGGCACCTGGACTGACAGCGGCACGCTGCTGGCGGCGGCGGCAGCCGGAGTCGCTGTCGGCGCCGGTGCGGCAGTACTGTCGCGCGCCCGCCAGCATCACGCGCAAGAGGAGAAATGAATGGACATGCTCGCCTTTGCCCGCGGACCGGGGCTGCACTGGTCGCTCACCATCCTGTTCGTCGGCGTGTTCTGGCGCCTGACCGGTATCCTGCTGCTGCGCCGCAGTCCGGACTACAGTGTCGCGCGCATCTCCGGCTGGTGGACGGGCGCGCTCAGGCTGATCGCGCTGCGCTCGTGGCCAAGACGCGAATTCTCGGCCACGACCAGTTTCCCCACGCTGATCGGCTACCTGTTCCACATCGGACTGGCAGTGATCGTGTTCGGCCTGCAGCAACACATTCTGCTCATCCGCTCGCTGACCGGCCTGTCGTGGCCGAATCTGCCCAGCGGCCTCGTCAATCTGACCGCCGGCGTCACGGCGGCATCGATGCTGGCGCTGCTGATCCGCCGCATGACCAATCCGGTGCTGCGGTTACTGTCCAATTTTGACGATTATTTCAGCTGGCTGGTGGCCTTTCTGCCCGTCGCCACCGGCATGCTGGCGGTAGCGCATCTCGGCGCGCGCTACGAGACCTTGCTGGCGCTGCACATGCTGTCTGCGGAACTGCTGTTTGTCTGGTTCCCGTTCGGCAAACTCATGCATGCCAGTCTGATCTTCCTGTCGCGCGGCACCTCGGGTGCCCTGCTGACCCGCAAAGGAGCCGCGATATGAATACCGTGGAAATCGATGCAGTTCATCCGCTGATGACAGAAGGCCCGCGTCTGACCGTCGAACCGCCCGCAACCCGTTATGACAAGCAGGGTGATCTGCCCGACGGTGAACGCGCCGCACGTGCCGTACGCCAGTTCGTGCGCGATTTCGGCGCCACGGCGGCCACCTGGCTGGAATCCTGCATTCACTGCGGTCAGTGCGCCGAAGCCTGTCATTACTACGTCCAGACCGGCGAAGCCAAATACACCCCCGTGTGGAAACTCGAACCGTTCAAGCAAGCCTACAAGCGTGAAGCCGGTCCGTTTGCGCCACTGTACCGGGCGCTGAACCTCAAGCGCGACGTCAGTGCCGCAGAACTCGAATCCTGGCAGGAACTCATTTACGACTCGTGCACGCTGTGCGGCCGCTGCAGCCTGATCTGCCCGATGGGCATCGATCTGGCCAGCCTGATTTCCCAGGCGCGTCACGGCATGGCGAAGGCCGGGCTGGTGCCGCACGAACTGTGGGCGGTGGCCGAACGCGCCAGCGTCGAGGGCAGCCCGCTCGGTGCCACGCCCAAGGTCTTCCGCGAACGTTGCGAATGGCTTGCCGACGAACACAACGTGGCGATCCACGTCGATCTGCCCGAAGCCGACATCCTGGTGAGCATGTCATCGATCGAGATCATGAAATATCCGGATTCGATCGTGGCCACGGCGCGCATCCTCAATTATCTGGGAACGAGCTGGACATTCCGCACCGACGGTTATGAAGCCACCAATTTCGGCATGCTGTCGGGCAACGCCGACTGGCAGAGGGAAAGCAGCCTGCGGCTGATCAATGCAGCCGTTGCCTGCAAGGCGAAGCGACTCATCCTGCCCGAATGCGGGCATGCCTATGGTGCATTGCGCTGGCAGGGCGCCAACGTCTATGGTCAGCCGCTGCCGTTCGAAGTGGAACACATCTCCGAATTTCTTGCCCGCGAAATGCAGGCAGGCCACCTGCCCGTCAAACCGATGCCGGCCAGCGTGACTTTTCACGACCCGTGCCAGATCAGCCGGCGCGGGGGCGCGACACAGGCGCCGCGTGTCGTGCTCGACAAGCTCGGCGTCGACCTGCACGAAATGGAGATGCACGGCAACCTGAACTGGTGTTGCGGCGGCGGTGGCGGCGTGGTGACCATCCATCGCGCCGATGCCCTGCGTTACAAGGTATTCCAGCTCAAGATGCGGCAGGTGGAAGACACTGGCGCGTCCATGCTGGTCAGCAGCTGCTCGAACTGCCGTCAGACCTTCGATGACGGCCAGGCACATTTCCACTGGGACAAAACCATGCACAGCCTGCTCGAACTGGTGGCTGACCACCTGATCGAACCGGCCGCCAGCAAGGAGAATGCAGCATGAACACCCGTACCGTCGTGGTCGACCCGATCACCCGCATCGAAGGCCACCTGCGCATCGAGGCCGAAACCAGCGATTCGGGCGAGATCCTGCGCGCATCGAGCGCCGGCACCATGGTGCGCGGCATCGAGATCATTCTGCGTGGCCGCGACCCACGCGATGCCTGGGCCTTCGCCCAGCGCATCTGTGGTGTGTGCACACTGGTCCATGGCATCGCCTCGGTGCGGGCGGTGGAAAACGCGCTGAACATCGATATTCC
>JAJXUP010000105.1 GCA_021782795.1 Pseudomonadota bacterium
GCGATCGCCTTCTACCTCCCCCAGTTCCATCCCGTAACCGAAAACGATGAATGGTGGGGCAAGGGGTTTACCGAATGGCGCAACGTCGCCAAAGCCAAACCCCTGTTTCCTGGGCATTACCAGCCGCACCAGCCTGCCGATCTGGGTTTCTACGATCTGCGCCTGCCCGAAGTGCGCGAAGCGCAGGCCGAACTGGCGCGTCAGCACGGGATACACGGTTTCTGCTACTACCACTACTGGTTCAATGGCCGCCGCATCCTGGAGCGGCCTTTCAATGACGTGCTGGAAAGCGGCAAGCCCGATCTGCCTTTTTGCCTGTGCTGGGCCAACGAGAACTGGACCCGGGTGTGGGACGGCGGCGAGCGAAATGTGCTGCTGGAACAGAAATACAGCCACGAGGACGATCTGTCGCACATCCGCAGCCTGGTCCCTGCATTCAAGGATCCGCGCTACATCCGCATCAACGGCAAGCCGCTGTTCCTGGTCTACCGCACGGAGCTCTTGCCCGACCCTGCCAAAACTGCCGCACTCTGGCAGGAGGAGGCCATAAAGGCCGGCTTGCCCGGGCTCTATCTTGCGCGTGTTGAAAATTTCGTTAAGGACGTCGACCCGAACAGCATCGGATTCGACGCGGCGGTCGAGTTTGCCCCCGACGCATCCAAGGGCGGGAAGATCCTGTTTCGCGGACGCATCGCCACCCTGCTGGGAAAGCTCAACCTGTTGCCCGCAGTTTTTCGGGACAACAGGGTATATTCCTACCCGGCCACCGTGCAGGGAATGCTATCGAAGCCCGAGCCGAGCTACCGCTGGTTTCGCTGTGTCTCGCCGATGTGGGACAACAGTGCGCGGCGCAGCGTCAATGCCAATATATTCATTGGCTCTACGCCGGCCCTTTTCAAGCAATGGCTCGGCAAGATCGTCAGCCGAACCCGGCAGCGCCTTGAAGGCGATGAGCGGATTGTGTTCATCAATGCATGGAATGAATGGGCCGAGGGCTGCCATCTTGAACCTGACCAGAAGTGGGGGCACGCCTATCTGGAAGCGACGCGTGATGCGCTGACGGCGGCGCCTGACACGGCCGCCCCCCCCCCGCTGCGGCCGCCTCCCGCGAGCCAAACAAGCTCAGGCAGATTTACTGGCGCGCATCGCGCTCGATGTCGAGCGCGCGCACAGTTCTTGCCTCCGTGCTGTGGCATCTGAAGCAGCGGCTTCCGCCACAATGAGCATCCAGCAATCACCCGCTCTGCGTCTATCTGCGCCCCCCATGTAACGGCACAACGAATGCCCCGCATGCCTGCCGTACCCATCATGCCGCCCGTCATCCACTTTGCGGCGTCACCCGGGCTTACCGCCTGGGCAGCCTGCCCGGTCCGACCTCGAGCCCGGTGACGTGGTTTCCGACTGTCATGTCGACAACCTGCCACTCGAACCCGGCCGCCATTCCTTGCGCCTGATCATTTCAGGCCGCTTTGGCCGCGTGGTCTGGCATGCCGACACTGCGGGGCGCATGGAGGTCGGCTTGCCCCTGCCCGACGACCCCAAGCTGACCCCGGAAGGCATTGTTGAAGTTCCCTGCCGCTGGGGGGTTTCAGGGGGCACTGATTTTGCATGCCCTGATCCGGACAACTCTGGATCGCAGGTTCATGGGCAACGCGTCACTTAGCTTTTCGGTCATCATCGAGTGGGAAAACGCCAAGCTTTCCGAGCTGGCACGAACACGCCGCATGCTGTCTGCGCTCGGCGAGCAGATTCTGGGGCTGGATCCGGAAAAATGGCAGCGGCCGGAGATCGTCATCCTTTACGACCCCGCGGCGATCGATCCGAAAGTGATTCGGGACGCGGTGGCACAGGCCATGGGCGCAGCGCCGCCTGCCAGCGCCCTCAAGGTGCTGCCTGCCGAAAACATGCGCTACTACGAACTCAAGAATCATGGCGCCCGGCAAACCGGAGCGGACGTGCTGGTGTTTCTGGACAGCGACGTCGTGCCCGAGCCAGGCTGGCTTGCCGCCTTGCTGGACGGCATCACGCAGCCCGGCGTGGACGTGATCGGCGGGAATACCTATATCGCCCCTGAAAGCCTGTATAGCCGGGCTTTTGCGCTGTTCTGGTTTTTCCCGTTGCGCAGCGCTGGCAGCGAAGCGATTCCCAGCGAGCATTTTTTCGCCAACAACGTTGCCTTCAAGAAAGAGGTGTTCGACCGGCATCACTTTCCCTGCCACCGCAAGTTTCGCGGTCAGTGCACCGATCTGGCCGGAACGCTGCGGGCGAACCACTACGGTATCTTCCTGCATCCGGCCGCACGGGTCGATCATCCCCCGCCCAATGGCATCTATCACTTCATCATCCGGGCGCTTTGTGCGGGCCACGATCTGGTCGTAACGGCCGCCGAGCATCAACGCGAAACGGGCCTCAAGGCCGCATGGCGGCGATTCATTCGCCAGGTTCGCGCCGCGCGCGAGCGCATCAGGCTTCACCGTCAAGAGGTCGAACTGGGTTCGGCCGCCGGATTCGCCGCGCAGGGTATCGCGATTGCCTACTATGGCCTGGTGTTTGTCGGGGAGTGCATCACAAGGGCCAGGCCCGACTTCATCTCCAGGCGTTTCCCGATCTGAGCCATGCGCGACTCACGCCCTCACGTGGTGCTGTGCTGGTTCATGGATGACTGGGGCAAATATGGCCGAACCTATGAGCAGGTCGCGCGCGAGCTGGCGCGCAGCGATGAAATCGCACACGTAACCTGCGTGCTCCCACCCGTATGGGTTCCGCCACAGGACAGCCGACCGCCGATACGGGTACGCGAGTGGTCACGCAAGCTGATAGCCGTCACCCCGCAGCCCCACGTTCTTCCAGCCGGATTTCGTCCCTTTCGTTTGCGACAATGGGTCAACAACCACCTGGCGAACCTGAGCCTGGCCGCACTGCTCAAGCTGCATGGGTACCAGCGGGACAACACCCTGTTGTGGCTATTTCCACCCGGTCCCTATGCCGAGGTGCTGGAGCGCCTCATTCCGCATCGCTATCAATTGATGCATGTGATCGACAACAATGCGCTGTTGCAGCACGGTGATGATGCCCAGCGTGAATTTGCCCGCGCGCAATATATGCGGCTCGCAGAAAAGTCGGCCCGGATTTATGTGAATTCCGAGTTGAACCAGACGTGGTTCAGCGCGATGCATCCTCAGGTTTCCTTTTTTGAGAATGCGGTCGACCCCTGTTTCTTCGGCCAGCCTCGCTTGTGCAACAACAAGCCGCGTCTTGCCTATCTGGGCTGGGTCACCGAGCGCACTGACGTTTCCATTCTGGAGCGCCTGGCCGATCACCGGAAAGACTGGCTGATCAGCCTGGCCGCACCGGACAACCAGGCGTCCCGGCGTTATCTGCACGCACTGCTGCAACGTGCGAATGTGAGCTGGGTGCGCGATTTGCCATACCAGGATTCACCGCAATTCCTGAGTGAAGCCGATGTGTGTCTGATCCCGCATCTGGACACCCCTTATAGCCGCAGCATGAGTCCGCTGAAATTGTTTCAGTATCTGGCCACCGGACGAGCGGTTGTGAGCACCCGGGTCGCAGGGGTAGACCGCTGGGCAGATTACGTGAGCATCGCAGATACACCGGACGAATTCATTCAGGCCGTTGAATCCCTGTTGCGAAACGACACGATTCAGGCATCCCAGGCACGGATCGACGCCATGCTAAAAGAGACCTGGCGACAACGGGTGAGCGCCATGCTGGAGCCGGTGCTCGATGATTGGCGGCATGGAAGCGGGAAGCCTCATGCCCTCGGATCACCCGGCCCGGCAGGTTTCAACATGAAGTCCTGACCATGCGCCAGCCTGCAGCCCGTATTATGTTTCGCGAAAACCTGATATATCAAAGCCTGCACGTCATACGGAAAATCGCTCGTGACACCTGATATAACGACGCATGTCGCTAGAGACGCCATGTCGCCAACCCGGATTTCCATCGTCGTCCTCAACTGGAACGGTGCCGCTGACACGCTGGCCTGCCTGGACTCGCTGGCCGCGCTGACGTTTCCGAATTTCAATGTGATCGTGGTCGACAACGGCTCGACCGACGATTCGCTGACGCGCCTGCGCCCCTACACCGCACCCTATCCGCTCACGCTGATCGAAACAGGCCGCAACCTGGGCTATGCCGGCGGCAACAATGTCGGCACCCGCCATGCGCTGGGCCATGGCGCGGACTTCGTTCTGCTCCTGAACAACGACACCACCGTCGCGCCGGACTTGCTGGAACGCCTGCTGGCGTCGGCCCAGCACCACCCGGATGCGGGCGTGTTCAGCGCCCGCATCCTGTATTTCGACGAACCGGAGAAGGTCTGGTTTGATGGTGCGCGCTGGAATCCGTCAAGACTGCGGCTGGAATGGCCGGGGCAAGGCGAGGACGAAGCCAGCCTCGGCACGGCCGACCACGATACCGACTACGCCTGCGGGGCGGCGCTTTTTTTCCGTTCCGAAGTGGCGCGCCAGATCGGGCTGCTGGATGAATCGTTCTTTCTGGTGTGGGAAGAAGTGGACTGGGGCTTCCGGGCACGCAAGGCGGGCTGGCGGAACCTCGTGGTGCCCGCCGCCAGGGTCTGGCACAAGATCGGCGTGTCGTTCGGCAGCGAATCCTCGCCCTTGCGCACCTACTTCAGCATTCGCAATGAGTTGCTGTGGTTCAGCCGCCATGCGCCATTTTCCGCACGACTGCGGCTATGGATGAAAAACCTGCGCCGGCTGACCCCGAAGTTCTCCATGAGCAGTGGCCAGTCCGCATGGATCAAGCGCCTGATATGGGCGGTGGAAGACTATGTTCGCGCGTGGCTGGGGCGTGGCAGCCGGCTGGAATATCTGGCTGCCCGGCGCGCGATTCTGGATTATGCGCATCGGCGCTTTGGCGATTGTCCGGATGAAGTGCGGACCTGGAGCAAGGCGTGGGCGGCCAGGCAAGCCAATGGATGACTCGACCATGATCCGGATGAATATCGCCGATTCTTTCATGGGGGGGGAATCACGCCTTCGGCTTGGCTGCGGGACGCGAAGCGCTGTCGATTCGGGAGGGCAGCAACGGGTTCAGGATGCCTTTGCGGGGGCGGCCTGCCTGTTTTTGCGTTCTGTCGCCGCCGCCCCGTTGCGACTGGAGGGCAACTACGCGCTGCTGCGCTGCGCAGCGGGTGGCTGGCTGCTGCAAAACCGTGATGCCGACGCATCGAGCTACTGGCTGCCCATGGCCGCAGCGTTGCGTCGCATCAACGCGCACGGCCACATTCTGGAAGAACGCAGCGCAGATCTGAATGGCTTGGAAATTGACGCGTCCGGCGTGGCAATCGGTTTCGCGCCGGTGCCCGAAGGCTGGTCGCTGGATGCTGTGATCTGGAAACTCGACGATCCAGCACTCGTTGATGAGTTGATGGAGCTGGCGCCTGTCGAGACCCCGGGCTATTTCCTGCTCGGTTCGCACACGCGCTACGGCCGGCCCGCCGATCTGTACCGCCACCTGATACACGGCTGGGTGTACGAGGACCGCTACGCCTGGCCGCACAAACGCCGCATCTGCTCGGAGAACGACGCGCACGCGCTGCATCTGATTTTCAGCGGTCTGCAGCGCGCCACCGGCAAGCGCATTTACAGGTTGCTCAAGGCCCAGTTGCTGCTGTCGGTGCTGTCGCGGCAGAGTGGGGACGGCGGTTTCCGCCACGGCGAATGGAGCGATGACATGGAGGCGCACTATCGGCTGCATTGTTCGGCCATGCACCTGATGATGGACGCGCTGAGCGAGGATGGCGACCCGGTGGTGCGATCGGCGCTTGCACGCGGCATGGCGTTCATTTCGGACAAGTACGATGCCACCGGGGTTGGGGCATGGTTCTACCATGACGAGCTGGAAACGAGCGCGGCCGGGATGCGCCGCGCGCCGTTCAAATGGTGGCCGGGCAAGGCGCTGGGCAAGGCGCCGCAAAACATGCTGGTGCTGAACACGCAGCTCGACACGCTGGTGGCGCTGGAACGCTACGGCTCGCTGACAGGTGACGCGCAATACGCGCCGCGGGTTGAATCCGGCTACCAGGCTGCGCACGCCGTGCTGTCTCTGCGACCCATGGAATGGGTATACCGGCTGCTGTTTTCCGCCATCGACCTGACGCTGTTGCCGACCGAGCAGGCGGCGCGGCTGCCCGCCTGGAAACGCTTATGGAAGCGCATCGGCTGGCAGGTGTTCATCCCGCGGCTGCCGCGGCTGAAAACCCGCTTTCCGCGCCTGGTGATGCCCGGCGGCTACATCGACCGCGAACTGAGCCTGCAGACCTGGGCGTACGACTATCTGGCAGTGAACCTGATGGATCTGGTGCGGGCTGCGAACGGCCCGCGCCGGGCGACGTTCATGCCCTACGTCGACGGCATCCTCGAACATTGCGTGCGCACCGGCATTGCGCGCCGCTGGCTGGAGCACAAGGGCCGCGCGTACGCCGTGGGGTTTTATGCCGAGGCACTGGTTCTGCTCAGTCTCGCTGCACCGCGAGCCGAGACCGACGCCCTGCTGGCCGACGCGCTTCAGCTATGCATGCAGCACGGCCTGGGCCTGCCGCCTTCGCTCAACGGCGGCAACGCCGAAGCGCAGGCGGCCACGCAACGCGTACCCCAACCGGCACTGGCCGGCATCGTCGTGGCGAATCTTTCCCGTGCCGAACGCGCCGCTTGCCTTGTGGTGAATGCCGGACAGCGCGCCCTCAAGCTGGCTACTGCGCTGTGCGCCGTGCCGGACGGCTGGACGATTCCTGCCGATGAGTTGCAGCCGGGTGGCTGGGTTCGGATCGAGGCATGACCTTGCGCATCGGCCTCGTCACGTCGGAATTCCCGCCCGATCTCGGCGGGGTGGAAACGTATGCGTGGCAGCTGGCGAAAGAACTGGGGCAGCGCCCTGATCTGCACGTGACGGTATATGCCCCGCCCAAATCCGCAGGCATCACCGCGCCGCCCGGTGTCACGATCAAGCCCGTCCTGACGAGTTGCATGGGACTGGACTGGCCCCGGCTCAAGGACGAACCCATCGATGTCTGGCATGCGCTGTCTGCCTGCCATGCCTGGATCGCAGAGAATA
>JAJXUP010000106.1 GCA_021782795.1 Pseudomonadota bacterium
TGCTTCGCCGGTTGACCCCATTCAAACCAGGAGAACAGTGCGAGATTGAGCAGCACGAGCAGGATGGCGAGGAATTTCATGCGAATACCTCCGTGGCGATGTGCAGCAGTCCTTCGAGCACCAGGTGCGGTTCGGTACGGCAGGTCAGGTGCGTTGCGATCAGTGCGGCATCGCCGCCGGCGACCCATAGCTCGGGTTGTGTGGCGCATTGCTGCGCAAGTGTATCGTGCATATGCGTGATCGGACCGGTCAGGCTTGCAATGCAACCGGTCAGCAGCGCCGATGCGGTGTTGTCGGGGAAACCGGACCAGATGGCGTCATGCGTGCCATGCAGGCCGGTTGCCTCGGTCAGCGAACGGGTCAGCAGCCGGTAGCCAGGGCTGATCGTACCACCGAGAAAATCACCAAGGTGCAGGGCGTCGACGGTCAGCGCAGTACCGGCATTGATGACCAGTGCCGTGCGTGCGCCGAGCGCATGGGCGCCGATCAACGCTGCCCAGCGGTCGCTGCCCAGGCTGGCCGGATTGCGGTAGCCGTTGCGCACGCCGCATTGTTGTGGCTGGGCGTGGATTTCGTGCAGCCGACCGAAGCGGCGCGTCAGCATGCCGCTGAGGGACGGTGCGCCGACATTGCTCAGGATGACCTGATCGGCCAGTGCGTCGAGGTGGGCCGGCAAGGCGTCCAGTGTCGTGACCGCGTCGCGTTCGAGCCAGCCAGTGCCGTCGTGCAAACCCCATTTGATGCGGGTGTTGCCGATATCGATGGCCAGCAACATGGTTCAGGATGCCTTGCGCGCCAGTTGCACGTCACCGCTGTGTACGGCGATTTCGGCGCCGTTGTCGTCTTGCAGCAACAGGGCTCCCCAAGGGGTGAGTCCGCACGCCGCGCCGGTGATGAGATGGCCGTTGGCAAGCGTGACCTGCAGCGTCTGGCCGGCGTGGGCGTGTGCGGCAGACCATTCGTGCCGCAGCTGGCTCAGACCGCTGGCTTCGAATTCGCGCATGACCGTGTCGAGGGCGTTGAGCAGGTCGGACAGCAATGCGTTGCGTGCGACCGGGTGGCCGATGGCCTCGGTGAGGTCGGTTACCGGCTGCTCGATGGTGTTGCGCAGGCTGTCTGGCAGGCGCAGATTGATGCCAATGCCGATGATGGCTACCGAGGGACCGTTGGCTTCGCCCTGGACTTCGATCAGGATGCCGGCCAGTTTGCGATCCTGCCATAACAGATCGTTGGGCCATTTGAGTTTGAGGTCGCGGGCGCCCAGTGCGTCGAGGCAGCGCAGTAGCGCCACACCGACGGCGAGGCTCAGTCCCGCAAGCGCACCGATGCCCTGCTGGAAGCGCCAGCGTACCGAGCAGGTCACGCTGCCGCCGAGTGAGGCCAGCCAGCTGCGGCCGCGCCGTCCACGTCCGGCATGCTGGTATTCGGCCAGCAGGCAGTGGCGGTGGGTGGCAGGTTCGGGGGCGCGCAGCAGCGCCGTGTTGGTGGATTCGATCGAATCGACGATTTCGATGGTGAACCCGCTGGCCTCGCCGCGCAGCCCGGCGCGGATTTGTGTTGCATCCAGCCAGTCCGGGATCACGGGCATCTGGTAGCCGCGTCCTTGCACCTTGTAGAGGCGGATGCCAACGTCGCTGGCCGATTTGAGGGCGTTGCATACCGTGGCGCGAGAGATGTCCAGTTGTTGCGCCAGTTCTGAGCCGGCATGGAATTTTCCGTCGGACAGAATACGCAGAAGTGGAATGAGCTGATGATGCACAGTGTATGGGCGGACGGAATGGTGAGTGCCGAAATGTTACCTCAACCTGAACACGGCAGCCAGCCGCCCGGATGAAAATGCCGTCACGACGCCGCGTTGCGCGAACCCGCGGTACAATAGCGCGATGGACACACAGGGCGGGGGAAAGAAGGGTTCCGGCTATCTGCGGCCGGCACGGGTGGTGTTTCTCACCGGCCGCACGGACGGACTTGCCGCCGAAGCGGCGGACTGGGCCAACCGGCATGGCGCGGGCTGGATGGAAGCGCGCGCGCGCCGTCTGGCGCAGGCTGGCGGTAATCTTGCTTGTTGCAGCAAGGCCGATCTCGAATGGGGTGATCTGCTGGTGACACTGGATGCGGCGGCTCTGGCGGATATGCCTTGCCGGCCGACGCATATGCAGCATCGGCACTATCCGTTCGAGCCCGGCGCAGCAAGCTCCGGGCAGCTGCTGTCAGCGCTGCATGGCCGGATCGAGGGCATGCTGGGTGGCCTGCGCCTCATGCAGCGAGCCGCCTCAAGCGAATGAATCAGGCATGAAGTACTCATAAGGAGCAAAAAACGATGGTGATGACTCAATTGGCCCAACACGCCGAACTGGCTCAGTTCCTGAGCCAGCAATACCTCTGCGAATCATTGACGGTGGCAGAGGTCAACACCCTGTTGCATTATCTGGCCGTACTGCATTTCGACAACGGTGATGTGATTTCCGACATTGGCGATGTGGGCGACGAACTGTATTTCGTCGTCAAGGGCGAAATCGCGCTGGTGATCCCTGACAGCCAGACCGAATATGAAATCGTGCGTTCCGGCGTGGGCGAAATGCTCGGCATGATGTCGTTCTTCGACAAGCGCGCACGCTCGGTGCGCATGGTGACGCGCGCTGACGACACTCAGGTGCTGCGCCTGTCGCGCGCCATGTACAAGCGCATGAAGGTCGAACACCCGTATATCGCCATCAACCTGGCCGAGCAGGCGATCCTGAGCCTCGACAAGCTGTTCCGTTCGGTGAGCAGCGATTACGCCCAGTTCTCACACTACCTGTATGGCACCGGTGCCAAGACCTGAGCGCGCGTTTCAGCGATCCGAAAACACCTGCTGACACACCATACCCTGCAGGGTCAGCGTGTCCAGCAGGCTGAGATCGAGAAACTGGATGCCATAACGGATCGATGTACCGTCTTCGCCGGGTTGCACCGAACGGATCACGCTGTTCAGATCCGGACTGACTTCGATGGCATGGATCTTTGCTGTGAATCTCAGTCGCAGCACGTCGTTCTTCTTGCCGACCGGTCGAACGGCAACGAAGGCGGCGCCGCTGGTGCTGAGATCGACGATCTGCACCGGGTATTGGTTGCGGCTGGCGTCCTGATTCAGGTTGAGCACCGTACCCGACAGGTTGTAGTCCACCCGTGTCGATCCCCTGATGGGTACCTTGTGCACGGACTTTGGCCAGGACAGGTGCAGATAGGGTAAGGGTGAATTGCATGTCCTGATGACCTGGCTGTGGTAGGCGTAGGCGCTGGTACCGGAGAACGAGCGCACGGTGAGGCTCTGGTTTTCGCGCAGCATCAGCAACTGGCTGCCGTTGCCCGGTGCAGTAACCAGAATGGTTTTTTCGTTGACGTAACCGATCAGTTTCGTCGGATAACGTTGTTCGGCACCCGGTAGCTGTAGCTGCAGCACATCACCCGGGCGGCAGCGGGTTTCCGTGAACGGAATCAGGATGGAACTGGGTTCCTGCTGGGTGGTGGACATGGCGCTATCCTGTGGGATGTCCCTGGTTTTCCGGATCGATCCGTTGCCATGGGCAAGAGGACGTGCGCCGGGGCGGTTTATTCGGGCAGGCCGGAATAGATGGCGCTCAGCAACGCCTCTTGCGCGGCGGCACCGTTGGCTGCGTGCGCATCATCGATGAAAAACACCACGATGACACGCCGCCCGTCCGCGAGGGTAACATATCCGGCAATGGTTTTCACGCCGGTCAGGGTGCCGGTTTTGACATGAGCGTGTCCGGCGACCGGCGTGTCGCGCAGCCGGTGCCGCATGGTGCCATCGACGGCAGCAATGGGCAGGCTGGCGGCAAATTCCGGCCACAGCGCCGAGCGGGTCGCCTGGCGTAGCAGTCGTGCCATGTCCAGTGGGGAGATGCGAGCGCTGCGTGACAGTCCCGAACCATTGTCGATCACCAGTTCAGGCATGGATAGCCCATGCGAGTGCAGCCAATGTTGCAACGCCGTTGCGGCGGAAGCGGGAGTGGCCGGAGTATCGGTGGCAAGCGACAGGAACAGATTGCGTGCCATGACGTTATTGCTGAATTTGTTCATGTCGCCCAGCAGGGTTGCCAGGGGCAGCGACGGGAATGACGCCAGCAGCTGCGCGTCGGGAGCGACGGTGCCCTCGCGCCAGGTGCCGTCGATCGTGCCGCCCTGCTGTTGCCAGCCGGTGATGAAGGCCGGGCCGAGCAGGGCGCTGGGGTTGTGCAGCGTGATGGCAAACTGACTTTGCGGGCATTGGTCCGACCAGTCGCCGTCAAAGCGGAGTACGCCTGATTCTGGCTGCCAGCCGGTATGGATGCGTTCGCGCCAGTCGCCACATGCTGCGTGGTCGACATGGATGCGGTTGTCAAGACGAGCGCCAGCCGGCAACGGGTCGACATCCAGCAGGCTGTGTCCGTCCCGGCTGTCGATGCGCACTGTGCTGCTGCCGAAATCAAGCAGGGTTGCTGCCGGCATACCGTTGTAGGCGCGCAGCGGGTGGTCGTCGAACGGGGCGGCAAGCGCCGATTGAAAACGGTTCTGGTCTATGATTAAATCGCCGTGGATCGTTTGCAGGCCATCCAGCCGCAGTTCATGCAGCAGCAGCCACAGTCGTTCGTCGGTAAATCCCGGATCGCCATTGCCGCGCAGGTACAGGTTGCCGTCCAGCGTGCCATCGTGCAGCGTGCCGTCATGCCAGACTTCAGTTTGCCAGTGCCAGGCGGGTCCGAGCAGATCGAGTGCCGCAAGGCTGGTCAGCAGCTTCATCGTGGACGCGGGTGGGAAGGGTTGCTCTGCATTCAACGCAAGTTGCGGCTGATCACGGTCGAGCGGCCATACCACGATGCCGACATGGCTGTCAGGGATGCCCGCCTGGTCCAGGTCGGCCTGTACGGAGGGCGGCAGCCCGGTGGCGCAGGCGGCCGAAACGGAAAACAGCAGCAGGCATGTCAGGCTTATAATACCGGGCTTCATGCGTGCATTGTGCCACGATTGCAAAAGGATGGAGCAGGATGAATCTCGATGACTGGATCATGGCGATGGAAAACGGCTTGCGCACGGTGTTTGCTCCGGCCACCAGCCAGCGTGCCCTGCCGGGTGCTGCGTTGCCCGAGACGGAAATGAGCGAGGCGCAGCAGCGTGCTGCCGCAGCCTTGATGCGCGTCAATCATGTGGGTGAGGTGTGCGCCCAGGCGCTGTATCAGGGACAGGCGCTGACCGCGCGTAATGATGTAGCGAAACATGCGCTGGCCAAGGCCGCGCAGGAAGAAATCGAGCATCTGGCCTGGTGCGAGGCGCGCATGCAGGCGTTGGGCGGTCGAAAAAGCCTGCTCAATCCGCTCTGGTATGCCGGCTCGCTTGCCATCGGGGTGACTGCCGGGGTGCTTGGTGACCGCTGGAATCTGGGGTTTCTGGCCGAAACCGAGCGCCAGGTCGGTGCCCACCTCGATTCGCACTTGCGCAAGCTGCCTGAAGAAGACGTGCGCAGCCGTGCCGTCGTCGAACAGATGAAAATCGACGAGGCGAAGCATGCCGATACCGCAGTGTCGTTTGGTGCCGCAGAACTGCCATTGCCGGTGCGCGGGGCGATGAAGTGGATGGCGCGCACCATGACTTCGGTGGCTTACTGGATTTGATGGTACATCTGTGAGGAAGCGAGTTCGTAATGTTTGCCGATAATCTGACGAAACTGGAAGCCACCGATCAGTGGCGGCGTATGCGGCTGTTCGATGCCGAGGGCAAGCCGTGTGGGGAAATTCTCAACCAGCCGGGCAGCAGCGGTTCATTCCGCGTGTATTACCATCTGGCGCTGCGCTGGGGCGGGATCGGCGTGAAGGCTGCACAGGAAGGGCTGGAACTGTTTGCCGAACATGTCGAGGATGCCCGTGCCCACCCCGGCAAGCACCCCAACATCGACCGCCTGCTTGCGGTCGAGCGTGGCGAAGCAAGTTACTCGGTACGCTGCGAATCGAACTGATCCTCGACGATTTCGAAGTCATGCGTGATTTCGGCCGTCTTGCCCAGCATGATGGTGGCTGAACAGTACTTGCTGGCTGAAAGATGGATGGCGCGCTGAACCAGTTCGGCTTTGAGCGCGTGTCCGGTGACCACGAAATGCAGGTGGATGTGTGTGAATACCTTGGGGTCGCTGTCGGCGCGCTCGGCACGGACTTCCACTTCACAGTCGCGCACCTGTGCACGTGCCTTGCGAAGGATGCTGACCACGTCGTAGGAGGTGCAGCCCCCCGCGCCCAACAGCAGCATTTCCATCGGCCGTGGCCCGAGCAGAGGCGCATCGCTGCCTTCTACGGGGCCGTCCATCACCACGGCGTGTCCGCTGCCGGACTTGCCGAGAAAAGTCATGTTGCCTACCCATTTGACGCGAACCTGCATGTGACTGCTCCAGGAGGGACAATACCCCGGATTGTAGCAAAGCCGCAGCAGCTGTTGAACATTCTGTGTTGCCGTCAGGAAAGCGCCGATCTTTCACCGGGACTGATGCAGAAGAAGGTCAACGCTTGCCAGGTGTGCCGGGCCTGACAGGCGGTACCAGATCATGCCGAGCATTTCATGCACGGTGAGCCAGGTGGCGCTCCAGCCGCGCGGCCCGGGCATGAAATCTTCCCATCGCAGCGGACGGCGGGCGACGTAGCCGGTGGGCGCGGCGATCGGGCTGAAGCCGGCGTGTTCGAATGCGTAGCATGCCCGCGGCATGTGCCAGGCGTGAGTGACCAACACCACGCGGCGAATATCCGGGGGAAGCATCGCGCGCAGCAGTACTGCATTCTGCCACGTGTTGCGTGAGCGGTCTTCGCTCCAGCGCACGGTGATGCCGAAATCGTCCCGGAGGGCGCTGCGCATCGTCCGGGCTTCGGCCTGTCCGCCGTGCGGGCTGCCGCCGCTCACGGCCACCGGCAGGCCGGTGGCGCGCGCCAGCCGCGCGCCATAGCGTAATCGTTCGAGCGTGTAGTCGCTGACAGTGTCGTCGCCGTATTCAGGAGCACCGCGCCGCGTGCCGCCGCCGAGAATGACAATGGC
>JAJXUP010000107.1 GCA_021782795.1 Pseudomonadota bacterium
GCCGCTGAATTCGAATCCGGAACCCCAGTCGGGAGGCGGCTGAAAATCCTGTCCGTCGTGGTAACCCTGACCGATCTGGTCATAGGCGGCGCGCTTTTCCGGGTCAGACAACACGGCATGGGCTTCGTTGACGGCCTGCATCTTGCGTTCGGCATCGGGTTCCTTGCTGACGTCCGGATGGTATTTGCGCGCCAGCTTGCGGTAGGCCTTCTTGATTTCCTCGGCGCTGGCGGTTTTGTCCACACCGAGGACGGCATAGTAGTCCTTGAATTCCATGTGCACTCCTGGTCAGGCAAGCCACAGCAACCCGCTGGTACGGCTGCAGCCATCATTCTATTCCGGTTGCAGGGTCTTTGGGAGTAATTGCACGGGCAAATCGTTCATGCAAGGTAGGCATAAGCCAGCGATAGCGCACTGATGGACACCAGCGCAGCCGCAGCCTGCAGCATTTTTGCCTTGCGTGTGATGAGCACGGCGTAAATGGCCTTGAGCAGGTTGTTGCTGGCGGTGGCGATCAGGATGGAATGGGCGATGATTTGCGGATCGAGGCCATAGTGTCCGGCCAGCAGCGCCAGGATGAACGGATCGATGTCGGTAAATCCGACGAGAAACGCCAGCCAGTGCAGTCCGTGCGTGCCAAAGCGCCCGATCACCACTTCGGTGATGATGGCGAACAGGACAAACAGGCCGGCGAAGACGACGGCGGTTGAGAATTCGAGCGGGTGACGCACGGGCGGAGTTTCGGGTGGCGCCGCAGTCTTCGTGTCGGGGGTGGTTGTGCGTAGCATCCAGGCCGCGAGCGCGGCCGCGGCGATGGCCAGCGCGAATGACAGCCACAACCGGCTGGCGATGACAATGTGCCCGAGCAACAGGATCAGCACCAGCAGTCGGCCATACATCATGGAACTTGCCAGCACGACGGCGGTGGCATAGGAACGCTGACCGGACATGGGGTCCTGTTGCGCGCGCCGGCTCAACACTACGGTGGTTGCCGTGCTCGAATACAGCCCGCCGAGCAGGCCCGATAGCAGCAGCCCGGAACGTGGCAGGAAATATGTCTGTACGAAATAGCTGATGTAGGAGATGCCGGACACCGCGACCACGGCAAGCCACAGCTGGTTCCAGCTGACGTTGAGCTCAGGTGCAATGGGCTGGTTGGGCAGCAGGGGCAGGATCAGGCCTGCCATGATCATGAATTTGGCCAGCGTGACCAGCTCGTTGGTGCGCATCTGGTCAGACAGGCGGCGGATGCCGGGTTTTTCGCCGAGCAGCAACAGGATCGCCACCGTGTACAGCACCAGCAGCCACAGGTTGTGCATGAGGGCGATCGGCCCGAGCAGGTAGGTCAGCAGGGCGATCAGCGCGGGCATCAGGCTTTGTTTGCCGAGCGTGAGCGCTTTCCAGTATTGTAGTCCGAGCAGGCCGCCCAGCACGGCAAATCCGATGCCGAACAGCATTAGACGCGCATCGAGATCGGCCAGCATGAACCCGGTGATTGCAATCAGCGTCATGGTGCGGGTGGTGCCGATGCCCAGGTCCTGCTCGTTGGCGCGGCGGTAGCTGTGTACTTCCAGGCCAAGCACGAAACCGAGCAGTATCGTGGCCAGAAAGGCTTCAAACAGTGGCGGAATGGTGGATATCCATTGCATGTGGCGGCCCGGTGACGTGCATTTGCTCCATTGTAGCGACTTCCGTCATCCTGTTCACCTCATTCTGATGAAAGGCGCGTCCCTTGAGGACGTGGTGATTAATTTCACACGGTCGCGACGCTGGTCTGGCAGGATGGATTGCAAGGCGCGATCCGCAGTCAATGGCTGACCCCCTTGACAAGAAATGCACCGCAGCACGCTGCCCGCCAGAACCACGTCCCCTGTGGGTTGGGGTGAAATCGCGCCCCCGCTTTGCGGGATTCCCTGGCATCGTAGTCCCGGCTCCGACCTGCGTCATCCGGTTCGCGATCATCACGATTTCAGCCGCAACGCGATCCGTGGAGAATTAATCACCGTCAATCTGCTGCGTCCCGATGTGCTGCCGCCGGCCGACGTAAGGCTGCGCAAGGCGCTGGAACGCCGTTGCCCCGAACTCGCAGGGCAGGGTGTGCGAGCTGCGCAAACGCACTGAATGTGGCATCCGTGGCGTTCGGTGGCTACCTGGATGCTCTGGCGCAGCCCCGATCCGTTGCCGGTTTGCTATTAAGACAACATTGTCTCAAAAAAATCTGGACGACCGGGGAGGGTTCAGGCTTATAATGGCCGCGGGTGTTTTTATTCAACCACAACCAGGAGGTTCACCATGGAGAATTCCCGTCGTTCGTTTCTGAAAACCGCTACCCTGCTGGCTGGCGTTGCTGCCGTGCCTGTGAGCTTCATCAGCCGTGAAGCTTATGCTGCCAAGGTTGCGAAGGCTGCCATGCAATATCAGGATTCCCCCAAGGGTACCGCTTCCTGCTCGAGCTGCATCCAGTTCATCCCCGGCAAGTCTGCCAAAGCCGATGGCAGCTGCAAGGTGGTTGACGGATCGATCAGCCCGAAAGGCTGGTGCCTTGCCTATTCGGCCAAGAGCTGATCTGGCATGAATCCGGATTTGTAACGCGAATCCGGAATGCATTGAATTATGCCCCCGCCGTGTGGCGCATTGCCTGTGCGGGGCGCGATGCGGATTTCCGGGAGTGGACAGCGCTCCCGGAATGCAGGATACTTATCTTCTGGCCACTTCAGTGCCGGAAACCGGGTGTTCCGAGATGCCTGCCCCTGACAGTCTGATCCGTTTCCTGTTTGAAAATGCCGCCATTCGTGGCGAGATCGTGCATCTCGACGAATCGTGGCGCGAAGTGCTGCGCCGGGTGGAATATCCTCCCGTGCTGCGCGATGCGCTGGGTGAGTTGACCGCGGCTGCCGCGCTACTGATTGCGACGCTCAAGTTTGACGGTAGCCTGGTGCTGCAAATGCAGTCCGAAGGCGCTGTACGTCTTCTGGTCGTGGAAATCCAGTCATCGATGCGCCTGCGCGCCATGGCCAAATGGGAAGGCGAACCGGACGATGCCATGATGAGGCGTTCGCTGCGTGAAGGCCGGCTGGTGCTGACACTGGATCCGGGCGAAGAAGGGCAGCAGGCATGGCAGGGTATCGTGGCGCTCGAAGGCGGCAGTGTGGCCGAGGCGCTGATGAACTACATGACGCGTTCCGAACAGATCGACACCCGTATCGTGCTGGCTGCGGATGCGCAGCAGGCCGCCGGTGTGCTGATCCAGCGTTTGCCGGACTTGCCGCAGGGTGATGCTGACGCCTGGGACCGCGCCAGCCGTCTGCTCGATACGCTGACACGTGAAGAATTGCTGTATCTCGGCGCATCCGAAGTGTTGCGTCGCCTGTTTCACGAAGAAGATCTGCGCGTGTTCGAACCGCAGGAACTCACCTTTTTCTGCGGTTGTTCACGCCAGCGCGTGGCGGATATGTTACGTCTGCTCGGTCAGCAGGAAGTCAATTCGGTGCTGGAAGAACAGGGTCAGGTCGATGTGCAGTGTGAATTCTGCGGCCACAGTTATCATTTCGATTCCATCGATGCGGCACAGCTCTGGCTCGACGCTGGCGTGATGACTGGCGGCGAGGGCAGCACCCGCCACTAGCAGGTGGCTGAAACCCCGCGTTGTGCTGCGTACGGCGGTGTTCGCAGTTATACCAGTCCGTCGATATGCTTCGATTGCTGTGTGGCCGTGTCGTGCATCCGGCCACTCCCATCGCGTCTGTCAACCGGCCGTGTGGCCATCAGGTCGTACCGTCGCGGCGGGCAGACTCTTGCCGCTCCAGTCGTCGGCGCCATAACACATAACCCGTGAACAGGGCAGCTGAAGCCACGATCACGCCCAGCGTGATCAGGTGCAGTTCGCGTTCAACCAGCGCAATCTTGTCGCCGATGAAATAACCCGTCATGGTGAGAATGGCAGCCCAGAGTCCTGCGCCGAGCATGGTGTACAGTGCGAACGCTGCGCGGTTCATGCGCGCGAGTCCCGCGGGCAGCGAAATCAGGTGGCGGATGCCCGGGACGAGTCGGCCGGTGAAGGTCGAGATTGCGCCGTAGTCGCGGAAAAAGCGCTCGGTCTTGTGCAGCAGGGCCGGTTCGACGAAGAAATATTTCCCCCAGCGTTCAAGGAACGGGCGTCCGACCAGCAGCGCGAACGCGTAATTGATCGATGCACCGGCCAGACCGCCCAGCGTGGCGGTGAGCAGAATCAGTGGCAAACTCATTTTGCCCTGGAAAGCGAGGTATCCGGCAGGAATGAGGATCAGCTCCGACGGCACGGGCACGATGGTGGATTCGAGCAGGGCGAGAATGAAGATGCCGGGATAGCCCCAGCCCTGTACGGTGTGAACGATCCAGTCGATGGCGGTATGTAGCATGGGGTTTCAGCGGGCCGGTGAACGTGAAAGGATGCGATCGCGCCAACTATGGGCGATGCGGCGAATTTCTGCTTCGTCGCTCTGGGTCAGGCGGCCATCGTCGAGCAGCAGGCGACCCTGTACCCACACATGGCTGACCTGGTGTCGGCCGGCGCTGTAGACCAGTTGCGACACGGGGTCATAGCATGGTTGCGTGTTCAGGGCCGACAGGTCGACAGCAGTCATGTCGGCCAGTTTTCCCGGCACGAGCGAACCGATGCGATCCTGCATGCCGAGGGCGCGGGCGCCGCCGAGCGTAGCCATTTCCAGTGCCCTGGCCGCCGGAAGCACGGTTGTGTCGCCGGCGCAGGCTTTAGCCAGCAACGCGGCGAGCCGCATTTCGCCAAACATGTCCAGCGTGTTGTTGCTGGCGGCGCCGTCGGTACCGATGCCAAGATTGATGCCGGCCCGCTCCATGGCGGCGACCGGGGCGAAGCCGCTGGCCAGCTTGAGATTGGATGAAGGGCAGTGGCCGACATGGCAGCCCTGGGCCGCGAGCAGTTCGATTTCGTCGTCTTCCAGATGTACCGCGTGTACTGCGATCAGACTCGGGCCGGTCAGACCCAGGCGATGCAGCCGTGCAAGCGGGCGCTGGCGGTAGTGTTCCTGGCTGTGGCGGATTTCGTCCTGCGTTTCGTGCAGGTGGACATGCACCGGCAGGTCGAGCTGGGCCGACAGGGCTGCAATTTTTTCGAAGCCGGCGTCGTCGAGCGTGTAGGGTGCGTGCGGCGCCAGAGAGAACCCGAGCAGCGGTTCGTCGCCCATGCGGTCGCGCAGTTCCAGCCCTTTGTGCAGGTAATCATCGGTGTCGCTCGCCCAGGCAGTGGGAAACTGGATCACCACCATACCGATGACGGCACGCATGCCGCTGGCCAGAGCCGCTTCTGCCACCGCATCGGGGAAAAAGTACATGTCGTTGAAGCAGGTGATGCCACCACGCAGCATTTCCGCGCAGGCCAGCCGAGTGCCGTCCCAGGCGAAGTCGGCGGAGACATGGCGGGTTTCTGCCGGCCAGATGTGAGCTTTCAGCCATTCCATGAGCGGCAGGTCGTCGGCATAGCCGCGCAGCAGGTTCATCGGCGCATGGGTGTGCAGGTTGATCAGTCCAGGGATCAGTGCGTGCTGGTCGAGCACGTGACGCCGGGCCGAACCATAACGCCGGCGCGCTTCGTCGACAGGCAGGATTTCCAGAATGCGTCCGTCACGGATCGCGAGCGCGTGACCGGTCAGTACGGTTGCGCCGGGTTCGACCGGAATGATCCAGCGGGCTTCGATCAGGGTGTCTGCAACGGGCAGGGTCATGAATGGACAGGCCGATGGTGGGTGACGGGGGCGGGAAGCACGTTGCGCCACGACGATTTCCCGTCGCAGCGCAGCGTGCCGCAGGCAGGCGCGATGATAGCATCAATCGCGCCGGTGCATCAGTGGGTGTCCAGCCAGAGGGTGTTGATGCGCTGGACGAAACCGGCCGGATCTTCCAGCTGGCCCCCTTCGGCCAATTGTGCCTGGTCGAACAGCACCAGGCTCCAGTCGTTGAAACGTTCGCCGGCGGACAGGTCACGCAGTCGCTGTACCAGACCGTGTCTGGGGTTGATTTCGAGCACGGGCTTGCTGCGGGGCACGTTCTGGCCGGCGGCTTTGAGCATGCGTTCGAGGTTGCCGCTCAGATCATGCTCGTTGGCGACCAGGCAAGCGGGCGAGGTGGTCAGGCGGTGGGTGACCCGCACTTCCTTGACCCGCTCGCCCAGTGCTTCCTGGATGCGGGTGGTCAGGTCCTTGAATTCGTCCGCTTCACGCGCCTGTTCCTCTTTTTCCTGCTCGTCGGCAAGCTGATCGAGGTCAAGGCTGCCTTTGGCGACCGATTGCAGCGCCTTGCCGTCGAATTCGGTCAGGTAGGACAGCATCCATTCGTCGACCCGGTCGGACAGCAGCAGGACTTCCACACCCTTGTTGCGGAAAAATTCGAGATGCGGGCTGTTTTTCGCTGCGGCATGGTTTTCCGCGGTGACATAGTAGATCTTGTCCTGGCCTTCCTTCATGCGTGCGACATAGTCCGCCAGACTGACCGTCGGATTCGGGGTGTCGTCGCGGGTCGAGGCGAAGCGCAGCAGTTTCGCGATGCGCTCCTTGTTGCTGTAGTCCTCGCCCACGCCTTCCTTGAGCACCTGACCGAATTCCTGCCAGAAGCGGGCATATTTTTCCGCGTCGTTCGTTGCCATGTCTTCGAGCAGGCCGAGCACCTTTTTCACCGATCCTGCGCGGATCGCATCGATGTCGCGACTTTCCTGCAGAATCTCGCGCGAGACGTTGAGCGGCAGGTCGTTCGAATCGATTACGCCGCGCACGAAACGCAGGTAGACCGGCATCAGCTGTTTGGCATCGTCCATGATGAATACGCGGCGTACGTAAAGCTTGATGCCGTGGCGTTGTTCGCGATCCCACAGATCGAACGGTGCACGG
>JAJXUP010000108.1 GCA_021782795.1 Pseudomonadota bacterium
GCCGCAGATCAGCGGCATGACCGGCTTCCCGGAGGTGTTCGCGAACCTCGATGTCATTTCTGTGCTGTTTCTCGCTTGGCTGGTGGTGATCGTCAGTTTCTTCGTGCTCGCGGTGCAGCTCTTCGTCACGCTGATCGAATTCAAGCTGACCACGCTCGCGGGCTTCGTGCTGGTGCCGTTCGCGTTGTGGAACAAGACCGCGTTCCTGGCCGAGCGCGTATTGGGCAATGTGGTGTCGTCGGGCATCAAGGTGCTGGTGCTGGCCGTCATCGTGGGCATCGGCACGGGACTGTTTGCACAGTTTCAAACACCGCCCGGCACCGAGCCCTCCATCGACCTGGCGCTGACCATCATGCTGGCCTCCCTGGCGATGCTGGGATTGGGAATCTTCGGGCCGGGAATTGCAACCGGGCTGGTGTCCGGCGCACCTCAGCTCGGAGCCGGTGCGGCGGCCGGAACGGCGCTGGGTGTCGCTGGTTTGGCTGTGGCCGGTGGTGCCGCGATCGCAACAGGTGGCGCAGCGGTAGCGGCGGGTGCGCGCATGGTGCCGGGCGCTGCGCGCGCGGCCATCGGTAGCACCGCATCGGCCGGGCGGGCGAGCAGTGCGATGGCTAGTGGTGCAAAGTCGGCCTACCAGGCTGGCGCCGCCGCATCGGGCAGCGGTGGAGTTCGTGCTGCTGGCGCAGGCCTCGCCAATGTGGCCAGGAGCGGTGCCGGTGCTGTCGGCCAGCGCGTCGCAGCCGGTGCGAAAGCGGTCAAGGATCGCGTAGCGAATTTCGTCGCGGACGCTGCTGCGCCTGCGGCGGCAGCCAGTTCTACCGAATCAGCCGATGCAGCCGAAGCCAAGCCCCCTGCGGCAGAGCCCGCCTGGGCCAAACAAATGCGCCGCAAACAGCAGGTGAGCCATGCGGCTTCGACGGCCGCCCACACCCTGCGCTCGGGCGATCACGGCGGCAGCGGTGCCAGTCCGAGTTTGCGCGACGAGTCGAACCATTAACGATTGCATCTACCGGAGATCCCTTCATGCGATTCAAACGACCCCAGGTGCGCTACTCGGACACGCCCGAACCCGTCACCCCCTACCAGGCCGCCGCGCAGGTCTGGGACCAGCGCATCGGCAGTGCCCGCGTGCAGGCGAAGAACTGGCGGCTGATGGCCTTCGGCTGTCTGTCGCTGGCATTGCTGATGGCGGGTGGACTGGTGTGGCGCTCGGCGCAGTCCATCGTCACGCCTTATGTGGTCGAGGTGGCCACCGGCGGTCAGGTACGCGCGGTGGGCGAAGCGGCCACGCCCTATAAGCCCAACGACGCGCAGATCGCCTACCACCTGGCGCGCTTCCTCACCGATGTGCGCTCGCTGTCGATTGATCCCATCGTCGTGCGGCAGAACTGGCTCGAAGCCTACAACTACACCACGGACAAGGGTGCGGCCACGCTGAACGACTACGCGCGCACCCACGACCCGTTCGCGCACATCGGCCAGACCTCGACCTCGGTTGAGATCACCAGCGTGGTACGCGCCAGCGCGTCGTCGTTCCAGGTGCGCTGGATCGAACACAACTATGTGAACGGATCGCCCTCGGGCACCGAGCACTGGACGGCCGTGCTCTCGATCGTCCTGCAGCCGCCGCGCACCGAAGAGCGACTGCGCAAGAACCCGCTGGGCATTTATGTCAACGGCCTTTCGTGGAGCCGTGAATTCGACGCAACCGAAGGAACCCAAAAGCCATGAAAACTCAAATCCGTATTTACGCTTTACCGTTGATCCTGAGCGCTACCCTGGCCACCGTCAGCGGTTGTGCCACACACGGCAAGCCGCCGCCGGACATCACGCTGGATGAGCCCGTCGCGGCGCACGCGCTGCCGGAGCCGCCCAAACCCATCGAGGTGGTTGAGGTACCCAAGCTACTGCCGCTGCCCGAACAATTGAAGCCGCTGGTGAGCACGCCCGAGGACAAGCCAGTCGCCGAATTGCCCGACGAGAAGGCTCGCGTGGCGCGTGCCAATGCAGAAGCGCGCGTGCCGCCGAGCCGAGAGGGCTACATCAACGCGATCCAGGTCTGGCCCTACGCGGACGGCGCGTTGTATCAGGTCTACACCAGCCCCGGCCGCGTCACCGTGATTGCCTTGCAGGAAGGTGAAGAACTGGTGACGGTCTCGGCCGGCGACACGGTGCGCTGGATCGTGGGCGACACGACCAGCGGCGCGGGTGCCAGTCTGCGCGTGAACATCCTCGTGAAGCCCACGCGCGTCGGGCTGAAGACCAATCTGGTCATCACCACCAACCGCCGCACCTACCTGCTCGAACTGTCTTCCACACCGCACGCGTGGATGGCATCCGCGTCATGGGACTACCCGAAGGACCGCATGCTCGCTCTACAGAAGCAGGCGCAGCAGGCTCAGGCGGCGGCGCCGGTGGACTCCGGCTTGTCGCTGGAGCAGATCAAGTTCCGCTATGCGATCACCGGCGACAGCCCGCCGTGGAAGCCGCTGCGCGCCTTCGACGATGGCGAGCGGGTCTACATCCAGTTCCCTGCGGGCATCGCCCAGGGCGAGCTGCCGCCGCTGTTCGTGATCGGTTCGCAGGGCGATGGCCAGCTCGTCAACTACCGGTTCCGCTCGCCTTACTACGTGGTGGATAGATTGTTCGGCGCAGCCGAGTTGCGGCTGGGTGCGGACAAGGCCGCTGTGGTTCGCATTGAGCGCACCGATGGTGTCGGCAGCACGGCGCGGGGGCATTGAGCATGAGCACGCCCGCCATGCCGCAATCGCCACCGACGGGGACGAACAAGGCCGACCCGGACACCTTGGCTCTGCGCGCTTCGCCGCGCCCAGTCACGCGACTCAATCGGCGCATGCTGGCCGTGCTCGCGGGAACGCTGGGCACGATCATCCTGGGTGCCACGCTGTGGTCGTTGCAGCCGCACAAGCATGAGCGCAACCCGGCCACCGAGCTGTACAACGTGGATCGCGTCTCACGGGCCGATAGCCTCGACCAGTTGCCCAAGGACTATTCCAAGATACCGGTGATTGCCAAGCCGGTGCCCGTTTTGGGTGAGCCGTTGCCGGGCGACCTGGGGCCGGCCATCGTGCATGCGCAGAACCACGGGAACACGGGCGCGTACACCCCCACGCAACCCGGCCGCATCGCACAGCCGGGCGATGCCGAGGATGCGGCGCGTTCGTCGGTGTTCTTCCGCAGCAGCAGTGCAACAAAGGCGACACCGGCAATCACCGCAGCCGCAATCCAGCCCGAGCAGGCATCGGGCAATCAGGCCTTCAATCCGATGGCAACGGCCTCGACACAGCCAACCGATCCAACGGCTGCGCAGAACCGGCAGGATCAGAAGCAGGCGTTTGTCGCCAATGGCGGCGACACCGCCACCCGCAATCCGGCTAGCCTGCAACTGCCCGCCTCTCCCTACCAGGTGATGGCGGGCACCATCATTCCGGCAGCACTGGTAACGGGCATCAACTCCGACCTGCCGGGACAGGTCATCGCCAACGTCACCGAGGCGGTCTACGACACGGCCACGGGTCGCTTCCTGCTGATTCCGCAGGGATCGCGGCTGATCGGCCGCTACGACAGCCAGGTGGCCTTCGGCCAGCGGCGCGTGCTGCTGGTGTGGACGCGCTTGATCCTGCCCGATACCTCGTCGATTTCGCTCGACCGTCTGCCCGGCATCGACCCGGCTGGTTATGCCGGGCTGGAGGATGGCGTCGATTGGCATTGGGATCGCATCCTTGCCGGTGCTGCGTTGTCCACGCTGCTCGGAGTCGGTGCCGAGCTGGCAGCACCCAACAATAGCGGCAGTACCGGTGGCGTGACCGTTGCCGTTCGCCAGAGCGCGCAGGACACAGTGAACCAGGTCGGTCAGGAGATCACTAAGCGCAACGTGAGCATCCAGCCGACGCTCACTATCCGGCCCGGCTTCCCGATACGGGTAATGGTGAACAAGGATCTGATCTTGCGTCCGTACCAGCCGCTGTTCTTCCAGAGGGGATCGTCGCAATGAGCATATCCACCAACAAGCTGCGGCTGGGGCCGCTACCGAAAACCGAGATCGTAAAACTCACTGTCGCACTAACGGTCACGCTCAAGGCCGATTTGGAGCGCTACGCCGCATTGCATGCGCAGACCTACGGCGAACCGGTCGATGCCGCCACATTGATCCCGCACATGCTGGAATCATTCATGGCACGAGATCGCGGCTTCAGGAAAACTAGGGGGAAGTGATTCACAGCGATACCGCACAAGCACAATCGGAATACGCTCACGCACGCCGGAGCGAGTTTTCGATAGATGCCGGAAAGATCACCATCACAGGACCGCATTTACACCGGCCGTTGCAATGCAACAAGCAACTGCCCTGCTGATGGAGCAGATCATGAACAAAGCAGATCGAAGTCTGCCGGCTGCGATGCCAAACGACGACTCTGATGCAAACGAACTGCACGACATGCAGCTACCACGACTGGTCGCGACGAATACCTTGCCGTTCAGACGCACGATCCGCCGTACCGAGCTGCGACAGATCGTGCCGCTGGCCGATACCACGATCTACGACATGGAGCGCCGCGGAGAATTTCCGCGCCGGTTCAATCTGACCGCGCGCTGCGTGGTATGGGACTTGACGGAAGTTGAAGCCTGGCTCGATGCGCGCCGCCAAGCTTCCGACAGTGCGCAGTTGAAACGAGCCCCCTCACCTGACGTGCGTCAGCGCAAGCGCCGCCCGATCAAAGTGCGGGCGTTGGTCACTGTCGACTACAGTACTGGTGGTGAATAACCATGCTAGTGCTGATCGCTTGTTCATGGCGTTGCTGCCGGCTATTTCCATGTGTTTAATCTGACAGAGCCGACTTGTCCGGAAAGTACCATACCGGCCATAGATGAGTTAATTACCCTGTACGGCAGCTTTTCCGCAACGCGACTGCGTGCTTTCGACACGTTGCAGTATCGAAATTTTAGAAAACAGTCGATCAAAGTTGGAAATCAACGGCACCAGCACGGCGTCTGCTAAATTGACTTGTTACACCTCGCCATTGCTATTTAACATATTCATCCAGGTGAAGCCTCAGGCGCTGCATGTCGATTTCTGTGACGCCCTGTTTGAGAACGTCATGGCACGAAAATGATGGAAGAATCTCTACTCCACAAAATCGATAATTGGCGGTGTTGAACACAAAGACTTCGTCCACGGATTTCCCCTGAAACAAATACTGCTGAGGATCGTCAAACGCCTCTTTTGGCGCATTCCACGTCAAAGACAGCATGTACTTCTTTCCTTGCATCAGGCCGCCGGTACCGTACTGCTTAATTGGATCACTTCTAGTGCGGCCATCACTTGCAACCATTCGTGGCTTGAGCAATCCGGCATTGAACACTTCGTCAACGTACTTTTTGTAGATCCAAGGGTTTCCGAACCAATAGACTGGCGATTGCGTGATGATGATGTCGGCCCAGAGATGCTTCTCTACTTCTTGCTCAATGTTGTAACCCTCAACGATTACTGTAGTACGAACTTCGTAGCCTTTCCCTGTCAGATGCTCACGAATAGTATCGGCAACATGCTCGTTGAGCTTTCCTTCTGACATGCCTTCTATAGGTTGGCGTGAATTAATAATGAGGACTTTCAAGATATCTCCGTTGGTTGTAAGGTCTAACTGTCATTCATTTGACAGAACCGTCCTACACATCCAGTTTTCGTGCGGTCAGCCATTCGACCATCGCTGGATCGCGATGCGAGAAGAACGCACTGGTCGCCGTATCCATTGCCGCGATTCTGTTCATGTCGAAGTCAGACAATTCAAAATCCAGGACATCGATGTTTTCCATCATGCGTTCTTTACGTACTGATTTGGCTAGCACGACAACGCCGCGTTGAACAACCCAGCGCAACACTACCTGTCCCACGGACTTGCCGTATTGTTTGCCGATTTCAGTGAGCACCGGATTTGCAAACAGGTTATTGCGGCCTTCGGCGAAGGGGGCCCAAGCCTCCGCTTGTATCCCTTTGGCTTTCATCCAGGGTACTGCGTGTAATTGCTGGTTAAAGGGATTGACTTCAACCTGATTGACCGCAGGCATTACACGATTGAACGCCATCAAATCCGCCAGGCGATCCGGTTGAAAATTGCTCACCCCTATGGCGCGCACCTTGCCCGCAGCCAGCAATTCCTCCATGGCAAGCCAGGCCCCATGAATATCCCCATAGGGTTGATGGATGAGATAGAGATCGAGGTAGTCTAATTGCAGGCGATTGAGGGATCGTTCGAACTGCGCTTTTGCACCTTCATAGTTCGAATCCTGAAGCCACAATTTGGTGGTAACAAATAATTCGTCCCGATCTACACCGCTCATTCTCAGCGCATTGCCTACCTGAGTTTCATTCTGGTATGAGGCAGCGGTGTCGATGTGACGGTAGCCTGTTTCTATCGCACCCACAACGGCGCGTTCACATTCAGCCGGATTGGTTATTTGAAAGACGCCAAAACCCAATACTGGTATTTCGACGCCATTGTTCAATTTTACATTTTGCATGATTTTCTCCTTTGTGCTTTAGGACTAAAGGGGTTGGCTTCGCATTTGTCGGTGCCGGGGCCAGAGAAAGTAGACGTTCAAGACAATGAAAAACATAAGTGCCATCCAGGGCACCACCAACGCGGTTAGGGTAGCAATGGCATAACCCAAGGGGCCGACTAGGAGCCTGCGACCGTGGCTTTTCGCTTCTTCGAGAGAGATGTTGTCACTGAGAAGCCGCTTGTCGTGGGCAGCATATGCCCACATGATGACGACAAGCAGACCGATAACGGCAAGAGTGCAGCC
>JAJXUP010000109.1 GCA_021782795.1 Pseudomonadota bacterium
GCCGGGCAGCATCCAGTCGAGCAGCACCAGATCAGGCAGTGATTCGCGCGTGAGCATCAGTGCCTGCTCCGCCGAGTCGGCGCACATTACCGTATGCCCGCCCTGGGTCAGGTTGAACTTGACCAGTTCCTGAATGCCAGACTCATCTTCGACCAACAATATCGTCGCCGCCATCGGTAACTCCATTTGATTGGCTTATACTTACACCTGCCATGTACGTACGGCCGGGGCCGACACAGGCATGCGCGGCTACCGGTCTTCCGGCACAAATACCGGCATATCTTATGACAACAAAATGACAAAATAATGACGAATGGTTTATTTTGCAAACGAAATGTTGTGGAAACGTCATGCTGACGCTGGGAATCGAATCGTCCTGCGATGAAACCGGAATCGGTCTGTATGACAGCGAACACGGGTTGCTGGCGCATGCCCTGCACAGCCAGATCGCCATGCACGCCGAATACGGCGGCGTCGTACCGGAACTGGCATCACGCGACCACCTGCGCCGGGTGGTGCCGCTGATCCGGACCACGCTGGCGCAGGCGGAGCGGACGCTACGCGACATCGACGCCATTGCATATACCGAAGGACCTGGCCTCGCCGGCGCGCTGCTGGTCGGGACCGGCATTGCCCATGCGCTGGGCATGGCGCTCGACGTCCCGGTGCTGGGTGTGCATCATCTGGAAGGCCACCTGCTCTCGCCACTGCTGTCGCACGACCGACCGGAATTTCCGTTTATTGCGCTACTGGTTTCCGGAGGCCATACCCAGCTTATGGCCGTCGACGGTATCGGCCAGTACCGCCTGCTCGGCGATACGCTCGATGACGCCGCCGGCGAAGCCTTCGACAAAAGCGCGCAACTGCTCGGACTGGGCTATCCGGGCGGCGCAGCCCTGTCCGTCCTGGCCGGGCAAGGCGACCCGCAACGCTTCGTCCTGCCGCGACCCATGCTGCACTCCGGCGACCTGAATTTCAGCTTCAGCGGGCTCAAGACTGCAGTACTGAACCTGACGCGCAAGCACCCGCTCGCCGAGGCACGTGCCGACATCGCGGCTGCGTTTCAGGCCGCCATGGTCGATGTACTGACCACCAAGACAGTCCACGCGCTGCGCAGGGCCAAATGCCGCCGTCTCGTGGTGGCCGGCGGCGTCGGTGCCAACCGGCAGTTGCGTGAGCGCCTGCGCACCGAGGTCGAACGCATGGGGGCTACAGTGCATTTTCCGCAACTGGAATTCTGCACCGACAACGGTGCAATGATCGCCTTTGCCGGCGCGATGCGCCTGCAACACGGCGGCAACACAGCCG
Organism: Pseudomonadota bacterium; assembly: GCA_021782795.1. GTDB lineage: Bacteria > Pseudomonadota > Gammaproteobacteria > Burkholderiales > Sulfuriferulaceae > Sulfuriferula. Next base: position 1,309 of record JAJXUP010000109.1, read on the forward strand.
GTGCGTTCAGCGTGCGTGCCCGCTGGCCGCTCGACAGTCTCGAAGCACCGATACCGTGACGCACCGCATCCTCCGCCCGCCAGCACCCGGCGACCGCATGTCACGCTGCCTGTTGCACACGGTATGACCCGATTTACCGCACCCGCCTGCCAGCCTGCCGCTCCAGTACCGCATCGAATGCATCGTAGATGCGCTGAACGTAGCGGTTCTTGAACATCAGACTGGCCTGTTCGCGTTCGGGATGCACCAGCATCGTGGCATTGGCTTCAAACAGCAGCACACGGCCGTCAGGCAGCAGCGATACGTCGGCGCCGGCAAAATCCAGATTCATGCGCTGACCGATCGCGGCCATGGCTGCCATGCCACGCTCGCCGAATACTGCCTGCGGGTCTTCGAGGAAACGCTGTTCCTCCTCGAGCTTCCAGTCCACCAGCATGCCGGCGGTGGCATAGTGCACCATCCATTGCGGCGAAATTGCCAGATGATAAGGAAACACCTTGCCATCAACGAACACCAGCCGGTATTTACGATAAAAACCATCCCTGGAGCGGTAGTCGTGCCACGCCGTCAGGTAAAACTCCCGCCCTGGCCAGTCCGTACGCAAGCGATTGAGGTCTTCCGCGCTGTCGACGCGCAGCAGCCCTTCGCCGCCATGCGAACCCGCCGGCCGCGCCAGAACCGGCCATTGCACGTCGAGTGGTGGCGCGGCATCGGCCGCCAGCCGCCACACGCGGGGAATCACCAGTCCGGGGATGCCGTCGAACAGTTCCTGGCTCTGGTCGCGCGCAGTACGTGCCACCGCCGCCGGCAGATTGAGCACCGGTACGCGGCAATGACGCAGGAAAGCGTCCACCTGTGCGGTGAAGCGGCTGGTCATGTCCGGCTCGCCCATGGCGTTGAACACCAGGTCATGGTCGGGCAGCGACGGATGCGCCGGGTCGGCATCATACTCGACGATCCACTCGATAGTATTGTTGCGCTGGCGCGGAAACAGGTGCTCGAACGGCACATTACCGCGTTCGCTGCCCAGCAGGATCAGCACCGTGCGTTCCACACCATAGCGATGCTCGTGGAACCAGCACTTCTGCCGGTAAGCGGTATCCATATACTGTCGTGCCTGCGCCAGCCGACCGTCGTTGGCGAGAATCGCAGCCAGATTACGGTTGGCGGTGATGTGCTGCGGACGCATGTCGAGCACTCGGCGGTACCAGATCTCAGCGTCCTCCGTGCGTTTCCACAGCGAATACAAGATGGCCAGGTTGCACAACGCCTCAACGGCCTGCGGGCGCAGGCGGATGGCTTCGAGATAACAGGTTTCGGCAAGCTCGTAACGCTCCATCTCCTTGAGCGCATTGCCAAGGTTGTTGTGTGCCTCCGCATATTCGGGCTTGAGCCGGATAGCCTCGCGGTAACCGGTGAGTGCGGCCTCGAACATGCGCCGGTTATGCAGCGTGCTGGCCAGATTGAACTGCAGTTCGGCGCAGTCGGGCTGGAGCGCGAGCGCGGTACGGTACAGCTCCATGGCTTCGTCGATCCCGCCCGCGGCATGCAGGGCACAACCGAGATTGTTCAGCACTTCCACCGAAGCCGGTTGCAACGCAAGTGCGTGTTTCCACGCGGCAATGGCCTCGGCTTCGTTGCCCCGCTGCTGCCAGAGCGCGCCCAGATTGCACCAGGCATCGAAGTGCTCGGGGTGGATAAACACGGCACGCTGATAGCACTCCATCGCCTCTTCGGTCTTGCCCATTGCCTTGAGCACGTTGCCGAGATTGTTCTGCATGCCCGGGTTATAAGGCCGCAGCGCAATGGCGGCACGATAACAGCGTTCAGCCTCTTCCAGCTGTCCGAGATCCTTGAGTACGTTGCCGAGATTGTTGTGTGCCTCGGCAAACCCCGACTGGCTTGCCAGCGCCCGGCGGTAACAGGCGGCGGCTTCTTCCAGTTGGCCGAGCTGTTGCAGCGCACTGCCGAGGTTGCCCAGCGCCTCGGGATAATCCGGCCGCAATTCGAGGGCGCGACGGTAATGCACCACAGCTTCATCAATCGCTGCGGTTTCCTGCAGCAGGTTGGCCAGATTGTAGTGAATGACCGGTTCGTCCAGCAGCGCAAGCGCCTCGCGGTAACTCGCCAGCGCCTCCGTGAGCCTGCCCTGGTCCTTGAGCACGTTGCCGAGGTTGTTATGCGCTTCAGCATGGTCCGGCCGCGCGGCGATGGCCTGACGATAGCTGAATTCTGCTGCTTCGGGCTTGCCGAGCTGCTGTAACACTACGCCGTAATCGACACAGTAGACCGCGTTACCGGGGCAGTGACGCACTGCCTGTTCCATCATCTCCGCAGCACGCCCCAGATCACCGCTTGCCTGCCAGGCCAGACCATACAGATGCAACGCATCGGCATGAGCCGGTTCGCGTTCGAGCACCTGGGCGTACTTGCGCCTGGCCTCGTCCAGCCGGCCTGCACGGTGGTATGCAAGTGCAGACTGAAGCATGCCTTCGGCGGATACCGACGGCGCAGCAGGATGCGACTGCCGGCCGGGCATGCAGCAGAACTTGTATTTCTTGCCACTGCCACAGGGGCAGGTGTCGTTACGTCCGGGCTTGACCGTCATGATCCGTTTCCTTTCCGTGCGCCCGAACCGGCAGAAACGCCCGGTACAAATAGTTCCGAAAAGACTTTACAGGGCTTCATATTTCATTGGAAAATCAAGCGATGCCGCGCTGGAAGAGGAGTTCGCAATGTTGCGGTTGATAGCAATCATATCAACAAATACGTTTCCCCGCATCACCGCAGACCGCGTCTGCACCCGGATGCCCTTGCTGCGCGACCCGGCACGGCTGTGCGCCACCGGCTCCAGGTACAGACTGTAGAACCCATGGATAGTTCAGAAAAATTGGAAACAACTGAGGCAACCTGTTTGCGCACCGCAGACAGGGTGGACTATGCCGAACTCAACGAGCAGGAAAAAAGCCAGATCCTGACACTGCAACAATCGATCCTCGAATCCATGCTGCAGGACAACAGTCCGTTGCAGATCATCAACAACCTGTGTCGCCTCGAAGAGCAACTGCTACCCAATTCAGTCAGCAGCGTCATGCTCTATGACAGCGCGCGCAAGAAGCTCGACGTGCTGGCCGCACCGAGCATTCCGCCCGAAGCACGCAAACAGTTTTCCGACCTGCAGCCAGGACCGGGATCCGGTTCGTGCGGCAACGTCATCTACCAGCAGACGCCGATCTTCGTCAGCAACACCCTGGCCGACTCGCGCTGGCTCGATCTGCGTCATCTGGCACAGGCATTCAACCTGATGGCCTGCTGGTCGATGCCGATTCGCGGCGAAGGCGGACGCATCGTCGGCACCTTCGCCCTGTCGAGCTTCGAGGCGCGCGCGCCCAGCACATTCCACCGCAAGCTGCTCGAGATCGGCGCGTCGATCGTCGGCATCGTGCTCGACCGGCGTGAGCAGATCGAATCGCGACGCCTGTATTCACACATTTTCGACAGCAGCGGCGAAAGCATCGTCATCACCGACCGTTCGCAGGTCATTCTGTCGGTCAACCCCACGTTTACCCGCATGTTCGGTTACCCGGCCGAGGAAGTCATTGGCCGGCCACCCGGCTTCCTCAAATCGGGACGACACGGCGCCAGCTACTACCAGAAAATGTGGACCGAACTGCACCAGAACGGCTACTGGCAGGACGAAATCTGGAACCGCCGCATGGACGGCACGATTCACCCGTACCTGCTCGGAATCTCGCTGGTGCGCGACGCCGATGGCGCCATCGTCCATTACGTCGGCATCTACTCGGATATCGGGCGCTACAAACAGGCGCAGGCACAGATCGAGTACCTGGCCTACCACGACTCGCTGACGCAACTGCCCAACCGCCTGCTGGTGCGCGACCGCGCCGAACTCGCCATCCTGACGGCACGCGACAACGCTACCAACCTGGCGCTGCTGATGATCGACATCGATCATTTCAAGAACATCAACGACTCGCTCGGCCACCGTACCGGCGACCAGCTGATTCTGGAAATTTCGCACCGGCTGCAACGTTGCCTGCGTGACACCGACACCCTGAGCCGCCATGGCGGCGACGAATTCCTCATCGTGCTGCCGCTGATGCCGGACAACGATCCGATTACGCAGCTCCTCGACAACATCATGGACAGCATGGCCGCCCCGTTCCAGCTCGGTGACAGCGAGATCACCGCTTCGCTGTCCATCGGCGTGGCTGTCTACCCGAACGACGGCCAGGACTTCGACACGCTGCTCAAGGCTGCCGACATCGCCATGTACCGCGCCAAGGACAGCGGACGCAATGCATGGCGATTCTACACCGAGCAAATGAACGATGATGCACAGAACCGCATCACGCTGTGCAACGGACTGCGTCAGGCCCTGTCGCACCAGCAGTTTCACCTGCATTACCAACCCCAGATCAACCTGACGGATGGCATGATCGTCGGCGCCGAGGCGCTGCTGCGCTGGCAGCATCCGGTACTGGGCAACATTCCGCCCAACCGTTTCATTCCGGTGGCAGAAGACAACGGCATCATCATCCAGATCGGCGAGTGGGTGCTCAACGAAGCCTGCCGGCAACTGGTGCAGTGGCAGCACGCCGGCCTGCCTCGCTTCCGCATGGCGGTCAATCTGTCCGCCATCCAGTTCACGCGCAGCGACCTGGTGGCTTCGGTCAAACGCGCACTGGAACAGTCCGGACTGGACGCGGAACTGCTCGAACTCGAACTGACCGAATCCATCCTGATGCACAACAGCGAGCAGATTCTCGCCACGGTCAAGCAGCTCAAGGCTCTTGGCGTACAACTATCCATCGACGACTTCGGTACCGGCTATTCGAGCCTGTCCTACCTCAAGCGTTTCAATGTCGACAAGCTCAAGATCGACCAGTCATTCGTGTACGACATGGTGAACAATACCAGCGACACGGCCATCGTGCGCGCCATCATCCAGATGGCCAAAGGACTCAACCTGACCACCATCGCCGAAGGGGTCGAACACGCAGAACAACTGTCCCTGTTGCTGGACGAACAATGCGATGAAGCCCAGGGGTATCACATCGCCCGACCGTTGCCACCCGACGAGTTTCTTGCCTGGTGCAAACGTCAACCCTGCTGCGGCACGTAACCGCGCACCTCAACGCGCCCGGCCTGACAACCGGCCGTCAGGGACAGAACGCCTAACAGGCCGTTGAAAAAGGTAGCGAGGACGCCCGGATGCAAGGCGCGAGAAATGCAACGACGAGACATATCAAATCGATAGGCGTGGGAGTGAGTATCGCAGCAACGCCGCCAGACGGGTGCTGCAGTACTTTTTCAACGGCCTGCTCATA
>JAJXUP010000110.1 GCA_021782795.1 Pseudomonadota bacterium
CGATCTGCTGCACGAAGTGGGCTCCAACAACCCCGAAGGTATCGAGATCAAGAAGGTGAAGGATCCGGTGACCCACATTCCGCTGGACGGCATTCCTTTCCATCCGTACTACACGGTGAAGGATATCGTGGGCGTGGTGGTGTTCCTGATGGTGTTCTCGGCCATCATCTTCTTCTCTCCGGAAATGGGCGGCTGGTTCCTCGAGCCGGACAACTTCATTCCGGCCAACCCGCTCAAGACGCCGCCTGAAATCGTGCCGCTGTGGTACTTCACGCCGTTCTATGCCATCCTGCGTGCGATTCCGAGCAAGCTGGGTGGTGTGATCGGCATGGGTTCCGCCGTGCTGATCATGGCCTTCCTGCCGTGGCTGGATCGCGCCAAGGTGAAATCAGTCCGCTACCGTGGGCCGATCTTCAAGATTGCGCTGGTATTGTTCGTGATCAGCTTCATTGCGCTCGGTTACCTCGGTACCAAGCCGCCTACACCGGTGCATACCCTGATTGCCCGTGTGTGTGCTGTGGTGTATTTCGGTTTCTTCCTGCTCATGCCGTGGTATACCTCGATCGACAAGACCAAACCTGTGCCAGAAAGGATTCCGGGATAATGAAGAAATTTCTTGTTGCGCTGCTGTTCGCGCCATTGACGGCTCTTGCATCCGAAGGGGTGTATCTGGACCATGCGCCGGTCAACCTGGGCGATAATGCATCCCTCCAGCGCGGGGCGAAGATGTTTACCAACTACTGCCTGAGCTGTCATAGCGCCAACTACATGCGCTATAACCGCCTGCAGGACATTGGCCTGACGGACAAGCAGATCAAGGACAACCTGATGTTTGCTGCCGAGAAGGTCGGTAGTCGCATGACGGTGGCAATGCGTCCTGACGACGCCAAGAAGTGGCTGGGTGCTCCGCCCCCGGACCTGACGGTGATCGCCCGGTCACGTACGCCGGACTGGCTGTACACCTACCTGCGCAGTTTCTATCTGGACGACACCCGTCCGACCGGATGGAACAACACGGTGTTCGACAAGGTGGGCATGCCCCACGTGCTGTGGACGCTGCAAGGCGAACAGGTGCTGAAGAAGGCCGGCGAGGATGGCAGCAAGCCCGAGTTCGAGCTGGTCAAACCCGGCAAGCTCACACCCGCCCAATACGACGCTGCAGTTGGCGACCTGGTCAACTACCTGACCTGGATGTCCGAGCCGGCGAAGATGAAGCGGATGGAAGTCGGCGTGTATGTGCTGCTGTTCCTTGGCCTGTTCTTTGTGCTGACATTCTTCCTGAAGAAGGAATTCTGGAAGGACGTGCACTGATCCGCTTTCTGTGATCAGGCGTGACACGCCCCGGCAGACCGCACGGATACGGCAAGAGCCGCAACCGTGCCGGACTGGCCGGGGCGTGTCCTTTCTGGTAACATAAGCGGTCGGGTTTCGCCGGCGACGTGTTCGTCGGCCTTATTTTTTGATGTCTGGGGTAATCGACATGATGACGTTGTACTCGGGCAATACCTGTCCCTACAGCCAGCGATGCAGGATCGTACTGTATGAAAAGGGGATGGATTTTGAAGTGATCGATGTGGACTTGCACAACAAGCCCGAAGACCTTGCCCTGATGAATCCCTACAATCGCGTTCCTGTACTGGTGGAGCGCGATCTCGTTTTGTATGAAGCGAATATCATCAACGAATATATTGACGAACGTTTTCCGCATCCGCAACTGATGCCGGCTGATCCGGTCATGCGGGCCCGGGCGCGGCTGTTCCTGTTTACCTTTGAGCAGGATCTGTTCAGCCATGTCAATGTGCTCGAGCATGGCAACAAGACGGCAGCCGACAAGGCGCGTACGACTGTGCGCGATAATCTCACGCAGATAGCCCCGATCTTTGCCAAGCAGAAATTCATGCTCAACGATGAATTTTCCATGCTGGACGTGGCAATTGCACCGTTGCTGTGGCGGCTCGAATACTATGACATCCAGCTACCGCGTCAGGCGGCCAGCCTGCTCAAGTATGCCGAGCGATTGTTCAGTCGCCCGGCATTCATCGATGCGTTGACGCCGAACGAAAAGGCCATGCGTAAATGAGGCCGCAGGCGCACTACGGACAGCATGGGGCGTAGGCGATGGAGCCCGTGACCACCAAGCCATATCTTGTGCGCGCCATTCATGAGTGGTGCAGCGATCAGGGGTACACTCCGTACCTGGCCGTACGCGTGAGCCCGGCTGCGCGAGTGCCGGTGGAATACGTCAAGGACGGTCAGATCGTACTCAACGTATCGCATTCGGCCACGCACGGACTCTTGATGGACAACGTGTGGATTCGCTTCTCGGCACGCTTCAACGGTGCGTCACGTGCCATCGAGGTGCCGGTGGACGACGTAGTCGCGATTTATGCGCGCGAAACGGGCGAGGGCATGTCGTTTGTGCCCGGCGAAGTGAATGGCAGTGCCGGCTCCGATGCGAACGAGCCACCGCCCGAACCGCCGTCGGGGCCGACAGCGCCCACACGACCAAAACTGCAAGTGGTCAAATGATAGCGCGAAACGGCCACTGGGCAGCGTCTGGCTCCAGGCCGGCCGGAACCTGCAGCGTCAGCAACACCGGCCGGTTCTGAAGTGCGTCGGTTCGGTTGCATGTTCAGTCGCGCAGCGCGTTGCTGATCCGGGGTTGCCGCTGTGCGCTCAGCGGTCATGCAGACGCGGTTGCAGCCCGGTCAGGCCTCGGCAATGAGGTTTTTCGGTAGCGCGAACACGACATTTTCCTCGATGCCCGGCAATTCGCGAACCTCGCCTGCACCGTAGCTGCGCAACTGGTCGAGGACAGCCCTGACCAGCACCTCGGGTGCAGATGCGCCTGCCGTGACGCCAATACGCGTTTTCCCTTCCAGCCAGCTCGCCTCGATTTGCGTTGCATCATCGACCATCCGTGCGACAATGCCCTGATGCTGGGCGACCTCCCGCAGGCGATTGGAATTCGAGCTGTTGGGCGAGCCGACCACGATCACCAGGTCGCATTGGCCGGCTAGCAGTTTGACGGCGTCCTGTCTGTTCTGTGTCGCGTAACAGATGTCGTCCTTGCGTGGTCCGACGATGTGCGGGAAGCGCGCGCGCAGCGCTGCAATGACCTGGGCGGCGTCATCGACTGAAAGTGTGGTCTGCGTAACGAAAGCCAGCCGCTGCGGATGGGCAATGTCCAGCCTGGCGACATCCTGCGGTGTTTCCACCAGATACATGCCGTCGCTGGACTGGCCCATGGTGCCTTCCACTTCAGGATGACCGCGGTGGCCGATCATTACAATCTCCATGCCCTGAGCGCGCATGCGTGCCACTTCCGAGTGGACCTTGGTGACCAGCGGACACGTGGCGTCGAATACCTTCAGACCCAGTGATTCTGCTTCGCGGCGTACGTCAAGCGATACGCCGTGGGCGCTGAAAATCAGGGTGCTGCCTGCCGGGACTTCCTGCAGCGATTCGATGAAAACCGCTCCTTTGGATTTGAGGTCGTTGACGACGAAACTGTTATGCACGACTTCATGACGCACGTAGATGGGAGCGCCAAACTGTTCGAGTGCGCGCTCGACGATGGCAATGGCGCGATCAACCCCGGCACAGAAACCACGCGGATTGGCAAGAAAAATGGGTGTCTGGCTCATGGTTGGCTGTCCTGCAACGGTGAGACGTCAGAAGGGCGCTTGCGCAGGCTGTCCCAGATCAGCAGGGCCGCCCCGGCGTCGATGGCCGAATCGGCCACGTTGAAGGCAGGCCAGGCATGTTCGTGGATGTGAAACCAGAGAAAGTCGACGACGTAGCCCAAGGTTACGCGATCGATCAGGTTGCCGAGTGCGCCACCCAGCACCAACGCAAGTCCCAGTTTGGCCATCAGTCTTCCGGGTCGTTGCAGCAAATAAAGGATGACCAGGCTGACACCGATGGCAATGGCGCTGAACAGTCCGCGTTGCCATCCGGCCTGATCGGCGAACAGGCTGAACGCGGCACCGGTGTTGCGTGCGTAGAGCAGGGAAAAGAAGGACGTGACCGGCCATTCCTCACCGGGAATGAAATGTTGGGTGATCCAGTATTTGCTGAGCTGATCGAGCAGGATCACCAGCAGGGCAAGCATGAGTGCCAGGCGACGTTCAGACATGGTGGCGTACTTCCGCAGAGCCGAACAGGTTGCCATGGCAGCGGCTACACAGCTGCGGATGATCCGCATGGCTGCCGACGTCGGCACGGTAGTGCCAGCAGCGCTCGCATTTGGCGTGCGCGCTTGGATGTGCCTCGACTTCGATTACACCATCCGCAGTCGCCGCCGGGGAAAGTCCCGCCGCCGACGTCAGCATCGCAAAGCGCAGTTCGTCGCCCAGCGTTGCAAGCGCCGCGTGGTTCGTGGCATCGACGTGCAGCATGATCTCTGCTTGCAACGACGAGCCGATCCTGCCTTCCATGCGCAGCGTTTCGAGCTGCTTGCGCACTTCGGCCAGCACTGTGCGGATGTTGTCCCAGCGCGCACCCAACGCATCGCTATCGACAGGTTGCGGAATGTCGTGCCACAGGTGACAGAACAGGCTGTCGCTGTCGTCATCCGACAGCAGCTGCCAGACCTCTTCTGCGGTAAAGCTGAGAAACGGCGCCATCAACCGGGTGACTGCATGGGTGATATGGTACAGCGCGTTTTGCGCCGAGCGGCGTGCGGCCGCATCGGGTGCGCTGGTGTACAGGCGATCCTTGAGGATGTCGAGGTAGAAGCTGCCGAGGTCTTCCGAACAGAAACGGTGCAGCAGTTGCACGATCGGGTGGAATTCATACTGCGCGTAGTGTTCCAGGCAGGCGCGCTGGAAGCGGTCGAGCATGACCATGGCATAGCGGTCGATATCGAGCCAGGTGTCGACCGGCATGGCGTCGCGCTGCGGATCGAAATCGGCGATGTTGGCCAGCAGGAAACGCAGCGTGTTGCGCACGCGGCGGTAGCTGTCGGTGACGCGTTTGAGGATTTCTTCGGATAGGGACATCTCGCCAGAGTAATCGGTGGATGCAATCCACAGCCGCAGCATGTCGGCGCCAAGCCGGTTGCAGATGTCCTGCGGTTCGATGCCGTTGCCGCGCGATTTGGACATTTTGTGTCCTTTTTCGTCAACGGTGAAGCCATGTGTCAGCAGTTGCCGGTAGGGCGCGCGACCGTCCATGGCGCAACCCGTGAGCAGGCTGGATTGGAACCAGCCGCGGTGCTGGTCAGAGCCTTCAAGGTACAGGTCGGCAGGCCAGGCGAGTTCGGCGCGCTGGCGCAGCACGCTGAAATGGGTCACGCCGGAGTCGAACCACACGTCGAGCGTATCGGTGATCTTGCGATAGTCGGCGGCTTCTGCGCCGAGCAGCGATTCGGCAGCCAGGGAGAACCAGGCTTCGATGCCGGTCTGCTCGATGCGTCGGGCCACGGCTTCGATCAGCTCTTCGGTGCGCGGATGCAGTTCACCCGTTTCGCGATGGATGAACAGGGGCATGGGTACGCCCCAGTTGCGCTGGCGCGAAACACACCAGTCGGGTCGGCTGGCGATCATGCCGGTCAGGCGCGGGCGGCCCCAGGCAGGATAGAATTCGGTATCCTGCGCCGCAGCGAGTGCGCTTTCGCGCAAACTGGTGCCAGACAGACCGGTGCGGTCCATGCCGATGAACCATTGAGGCGTGGCGCGAAAGATGATCGGCGTCTTGTGACGCCAGCAGTGCGGGTAGCTGTGCACGATGCGCTGCCGCGCGAGCAGCAGGTCACGCTGTTCGAGTATCTCCATTACCGTGTCGTTGGCGGTCCAGACATCCTGTCCGCCGACGAATGGTATTGAAGCAATGAAATGACCATCGTCACCTACCGGGTTGTCGATCGGCAGGTGATAGCGTTGTCCGACCTGGAAGTCATCCACTCCGTGTGCCGGAGCTGTGTGTACGAGGCCGGTGCCGGCATCGGTGGTGACATGCTCGCCACAGATGAGCGGTACCTGACGGTCGAGGAACGGGTGTTGCAGCATCAGTCCTTCCAGCCGCCGACCCTCGATCTGGCCGATGACTTCGGCTGCATCGAGGTCGTAGCGCGCGATCGAACTTTCGGCCAGATCACGTGCCAGCAGCAGGATGCCGCGCGGGGTCAGCACCAGGTCGTAGATCAGGTCGGGATGCACGCACACCGCCTGGTTGGCGGGCAGCGTCCAGGGTGTGGTGGTCCAGATCACGGCACAAGCGTTCTGTCCGCCTGGCGCGAGTCCGGCCCGATCGAGCAGCGCATTGCTGTCGGTCAACATGAATGCGACATCGATGGCCGGAGACTTCCGGTCTTCATATTCGACTTCGGCTTCGGCCAGTGCCGAACCGCACTCCATGCACCAGTGCACCGGTTTTGCGCCCTGGTACAGGTAGCCGTTGCGATGA
>JAJXUP010000111.1 GCA_021782795.1 Pseudomonadota bacterium
GAGTCCGCTGTCTGCGACTGCCTGGCGAATGGCGTCGTGCAGCGCTTCGCGTTGCCAGCCGTCCTGCGCCGTCAGGCGTTGCAGCAGGCTGGCTAGTGCCGGCAGGGCTGCCCGGTCGAGTGTTTCAGCGAGCTGGGCCGGTGTTGGTGGCACGAAACGGTAGAACAGGTGTGCGGCATCGGCCAGTTCGATGAGTGAGGTGCAGCGATCGCGCAGCAGCGCAGCGACTTCATCGAGCGCGGGGGCGCAGGCGGCGTGTCCAAGTGCGTGTTCGAGGTTTGGCCGGATGAGCCGTGCCAGCCGGACCGGGTCGGCAGACTTGAGGTACTGCTGGTTGATCCAGGCCAGTTTCTCGCCGTTGAAACGGGCCGGCGAGCGACTGATGGCGCCGAGGTCGAACCATTCGACGAACTGCTTCATGTCAAACAGTTCATCGTCGCCGTGCGCCCAGCCGAGCCGGGCCAGATAATTGAGCAGCGCTTCGGGCAGGTAGCCGTCTTCTTCATACTGCAGCACGCTCACCGCGCCATGGCGTTTGGACAGGCGTTCGCCGTCGGTGCCGAGGATCATCGGCACATGGCCATACTGCGGCAGTTGCGCACCCAGCGCTTCGAGGATGTGAATCTGGCGCGGGGTGTTGTTGACATGGTCGTCGCCGCGGATCACGTGGGTGATGCGCATGTCCCAGTCGTCCACCACCACGCAGAAGTTATAGGTCGGTGTGCCGTCGCCGCGCGCGATCACCAGATCGTCGAGTTCTTCGTTGCGGATGGTGATCGGCCCCTTGATCAGGTCATTCCAGGTCACGGCACCCTGTAGCGGGGTCTTGAAACGCACCACGGGCTGCATGTTTGCGGGTGGCGGCGGCAGTACCTTGCCGGGTTCGGGGCGCCAGCGCCCGTCATAGCGGGGCTTGAGCCCGGCGATGCGCTGCTGTTCGCGCACCAGATCGAGTTCCTCGCGACTGGCATAGCAATGGTAGGCATGACCGCTGGCCAGCAGTTGGGCGATCACCTCGCGGTAGCGGTCCATGCGCTGCATCTGGTAGAACGGGCCTTCGTCGTAGTCGAGGCCGAGCCAGCGCATGCCGTCCAGGATGGCCTGGACCGACTCCGGAGTGGAGCGTTCGAGGTCGGTGTCTTCGACGCGCAGGATGAATGTGCCACCGTGGTGGCGGGCATACGCCCAGGAATACAGCGCGGTGCGCGCGCCGCCGATGTGCAGGTAGCCGGTCGGGCTGGGGGCGAAGCGGGTGCGGATCATGACGGAGTGTTGGGCGAAAAACGGCTATTTTACCGCAAGTCGCCCCACGCTTGCATGCAGGGCATGTCGCCTCGTTGACGCCTCAGCCCGTGCCGCCCACCGTCAGCCCGTCGATACGCAGTGTCGGCTGGCCAACGCCGACGGGCACGCTTTGACCTTCCTTGCCGCAGGTGCCGACGCCGGGATCGAGCGCCATGTCGTTGCCGATCATCGACACGCGCGTCAGCACGTCCGGACCGTTGCCGATCAGCGTGGCGCCCTTGACCGGTGCGCCGATCCTGCCATTTTCGATCAGATAGGCTTCTGCCGCAGAAAAGACAAACTTGCCGCTGGTGATGTCGACCTGACCGCCGCCGAAATTGACGGCATACAGGCCATGTTTGACCGAGGCGATGATTTCGCGCGGATCCTTGTCACCGTTGAGCATGTAGGTGTTGGTCATGCGCGGCATGGGGATGTGCGCAAACGATTCGCGACGTGCATTGCCGGTGACCGGTACGCCCATCAGACGCGCATTGAGGCTGTCCTGCATGTAACCTTTGAGAATGCCGTTTTCGATCAAGGTGGTGCATTGCGTCGGGTTACCTTCGTCGTCGACGTTGAGCGAACCGCGCCGGTGGGCGATGGTGCCGTCGTCGACCACGGTGACGCCGGTGGCGGCCACGCGTTCGCCGATGCGTCCACTGAAGGCCGAACTGCCTTTGCGGTTGAAATCGCCTTCGAGTCCATGGCCGATGGCTTCGTGCAGCAGAATTCCGGGCCAGCCGGCACCGAGCACCACGGTCATGGTGCCGGCCGGTGCGGGACCGGCGGAGAGATTGACGATGGCCTGGTGCACCGCTTGCTCGGCGTACAGCCGCAGGCGTGCGTCATCGAAATATTCGTAACCGGAACGGCCACCACCGCCCGCGCTGCCCTGTTCGCGCCGTCCGTCCTGTTCGACGATGACCTGTAGCGACAGGCGTACCAGCGGGCGCACGTCTGCCGCCTGGTGACCGTCGGAACGGGCGATGAACACCACGTCATATTCGGCGTTGAGGCTGGCCATGACCTGAGTCACGCGCGGGTCGATGGCACGGGCGTAGCGTTCGAGTTGTTCGAGCAGCGCAACTTTCTGCGCGTCTTCCAGGGTGGTAAGCGGGTCAGTGGGCAGATAGAGTTCGCGCCGCTGACCGTGTGTGACGACGCGGTGCCGGTGTTCGGCACCGCTCTGGGCGATGGCGCGCGTGGCATGGGCAGCGGCAAGCAGGGCGCCGCGGCTGATGTCGTCCGAATAGGCAAACGCGGTTTTCTCGCCGGCAATGGCGCGCACGCCGACGCCCTGATCGATGTTGAAGCTGGCCGACTTGACCTGGCCTTCTTCCAGACTCCAGCTCTCCGAACGCGTGTACTGGAAATACAGGTCGGCATAGTCCAGCCGGTGAGTCAGCAGCTGGCCGAACACTTCATCGAGTTGGGGAGACTCGATCTGGTTCGGCATGAGCAGCGTGCTGTGGGCGATTTCCAGCAGGCTGCCCGTGTTCGGGGTATAGATTCCGCTCAGAGTGCTCATGTGGTGGTCCCATCGGGTTGGCTTGCGGCCGGATCGGCGTTGCTTGCGCTGTCTTTTGCAGGTGCCAGGTGGCTGCAGTCGAGCGTGCGGTGCCGCAGCGCGGGCAGGCTGCTGCGCAGGTGAGCCTGATAGTCCGGATTGATGCTGGCCATGACAATTCCCGAGCCGCGGGGCAGGTGGTCGAGCACCACACCCCAGGGATCGACGATCATCGTGTCGCCGTGGGTTTCGCGGCCAGAGAGGTGGTAGCCGCCCTGCGCCGGAGCGATGACATAGGCCAGGTTTTCGATGGCGCGCGCGCGCACCAGCGTTTCAAAGTGCGCCTTGCCGGTGGTGGCGGTGAATGCAGAAGGGATGACGATGATATCGACATCTTTCATGGCACGATAGAGCTCGGGGAAGCGCAGGTCATAGCAGATCGACAGGCCGATGCGACCGAACGGGCTGTCGAATACCACGATGCTGTTGCCCGGCTCGATGGTGTTTTCTTCCTGATAGTGTTCGGTACCGAGGTTGAGTCCAAACAGGTGGATCTTGTCGTAGCGCGCTACCTGGTGTCCGTGTGCGTCGTAGACCAGGCAACTGTTGCGCACTTTGTTGGGTGCCGAGGCTGCAAGCGGCACGGACCCGCCGATGATCCAGATTTTGTGCTTGCGCGCCATGTTGGCGAGAAATTTCTGAATCGGGCCGCCATGTTCGTCTTCCATCACCGCCAGCTTGTCAGTGTCGGCCAGGCCCATGATGGCGAAATATTCCGGTAAGGCAACCAGTTGTGCGCCCTGGGTTGCGGCACGTGCAATCAGTCGCTCGGCTTCGGCGAGATTGGCTGCGACATTGGGGCCGGATGCCATCTGGATGGCCGCAACGCGGAAGATGCTGCGTTGCGGAGTGGCACGGGTTTTTTTGCGGGTGTTACGTTCAGTCATTTCGTGTTTCCAGCTCGATCGTGGTGTTGGCAGTCTGTTGCTGCAGGGCGATGCGCGACGCTGGCAGGGCCAGCGCAATCAGCCACTGGCGCAGTTCATCCGCGCGGACTGCAGCATCGTCGCCGTCGGGATAAGTGATGACCAGACGGGTGTGCGCGTCATCAAGCAAGGCGTGCACACAGGGGGCAAGTGCCGCGTTCGCCAGAACGGATGCGCCAGAGCGCGGGCCGAGCCAGAAATCGTCCCCCGGCGTGCAGCTGAGCGGATCGGCCCATGTCGCTGGTGACGCGAGCAACAATACCATCAGTGTCAGCAGGCTATTTTTTCTCATTTTCCTGTCCAGTCCTGTCGATTTTCGGGTGGGACCACGTTCCGCTGATGGCGTAATCGAAGCGGATGGCATGCCCGACCGGATTTTCCAGCAGTTTCTGCACGGCCAGCACACCGAGCCCGACGATCGGGCCGCCGACGAGCGAACTTGCCAACGCAACGCTTTCACTCAGTTTCGGGCTGACTACGGCGTACAGACGCTGGGTCTGAGCGTTGAGATCGACTTCTCCGTGCATTTCGACGGTGGCCGCCGGCCCCTGCATGACAAAATCATTACTGTGTATTATGCCGTGATTCAGGTCAAGCGTCGCGGAAATGTCGTCGAAGGCAAAGCCATCGCTGAACACGTCACGAAAATCGAGCGTCATGTGTCGTGGCAGATCCTGCAGGCTGAGCACACCCAGCAGGCGCGCGGCTCCGGGCTCGATCTTGAGGAACTGCCCGTTTTCTGCCTGCAGTCTGAATGCGCCGTTGAGGCTGGCGATTGGAATGTCCAGCGGAGCACCATTCCAGCTGGCATGGCCATCGAGTACGGCCTTGCCGCGGTGGATGGTGTCCGCTTCATCGAAACGGGTGAGGAAATCGCCCAGATTGTTCACCACCAGTCGCATGCTGGCATTGGTCTGTGGTGTGGCATGCGGGGTCCAGTCGGCTGACATGGTCAGATTGCTGTCCGGATGGATCAACGCGATGCGGTCGAAATGCAGACCACCGGCAATCGGAGTGGCGCGGATTTCGAGCCGCCCCATCCGGCGACTGCCCAGTTGCAGGGCATCCACATCGATGTCAAGCGCGGGCCAATTGGCACCGTCGTTGGCCGCATCGTGCGCCGCACCGTCCCCGGATGGCCTTGCCGTGTTCACCGTGCCGGATGGGATGGTGAGGCTGGCGAAGCGGGCTTGCAGCGTACCGCGGCTGTCCTTGCCTGATCCCGGCTGCCAGGTCAGTTCGCCCTGGGTGGTCGGCCCATGCAGGCTGGTCAGCCAGCGGTTGTCGCTGCTGTGCGCGTGCAGCGTAATGGCATCGAAATTGCGTTCGAACAGCGAGGCTGTGCCGATATCGAGCCGGATATCGTCCAGCGGCAGTCCCGCCTGGCCGGAAGTTCCGGCCGCCAGCCAGCCATCGAGATCGGCCCGGGCGACCTTGCCCGTGATGGTGATCCTGTTGCCGGTGGGAAGCTGCGCAGGACCGCCAAAGTGGATATTGCCCCGTTCGATGGGTGGCAGTCCGGGGCCGGATGCTGCGGCGGTCAACAGTTGCGCCGAGAACACGGCGCCGTAACCGACGTCGATCAACTGGCGGTCGTCGCCGGTGCGCCGGCTCGTGACATGCAGCGGCACGTGTGCGCTGGCCGCTTTGTCCAGCGGGGCGGGCAGGGCGATGTCCAGTCCGGTCAGCGTGCTGTCGAACGTTGTGGTTGCGATGCGGCCTCGCACCATGTCGATCCTGGCTTGCCACGGTGTCGTGCCAGTGAAATGAGCCGCAATTCCGGCCGGTAGCCACTGGACGAGATCGCCGGCGACCAGTTGACCTTTCACGTTGAGTCGGGTGATGCCGTTTTGCGTCTGGCTGTCCATGGTGGCCTGGCGGCCGAACAGGCGCAGGCTGATATTGTTGGCGCTGATGCCGGTTTGTGTGAAATCGAGTTTGCCTTGTACTGCGCGCATGGGTGGCAAACCGTTGGCGAGAATGAAATCGTTGCGGTTGAATTCGAGTCGCCCACTGACCGTCGGATGGTTCATGTCATGGAATGGCAGTTGCAGGTGCAGCGCCAACTGCAGCTTGCCGCTGCCACTGGCGCCATCGGTGAGGTGATCCAGTACCGTGCTGCCGATGGGGCTTTCGTTGGTAAAGCGGATGAAATCGCTGGCGGTGCCGTTGGCCTGGCCGCTGACCAGCAGTCTTTCCGACAGTCCGCCGAACAGGTCGGGGATTTCGGCGCTGGCATTGCGGATCTGTGCGTTGTACAGCCGGGCGCTATCCGAATGGATGAGCATTTTCGTACCGGCAAATTCGACAATGCCCCGGATGTGGTCGATGGCCGGGAAATCCGGATTGGGCCGGATGCTGGCGTTGTTGACCGGAATGCGTACCTCGAGCAATCCTTGACCGTCATTGTGGAATGGATAGTGATCCAGGTCGCCTTCGACATGGAACTGGACATCCTTGGCATCGCCACCGAGCAGGTTGGTGCACACCCAGTCGTAGGCCGGCTGCTTGACGGCAAGCGGCAGATAGTGGCACACAGCGATGCCGC
>JAJXUP010000112.1 GCA_021782795.1 Pseudomonadota bacterium
CAGCAGCCGGCCGATCAGGCTGCTCTTGCCATCGTCGACGCTGCCGCAGGTGATGAAACGCAGCAGGTCCTGCCGCTGCTGCTGACGCAGGAATGCTTCCATGCTGTGCGGCACATCTGCGGTCACGCCGGTCGAGGAACGGTTTGCGGATTTGCGTGCCATCAGAAGTACCCTTCCTGCTTTCTGCGTTCCATGCTGGCGCCCGAATCGGAGTCGATGGCACGGCCCTGACGTTCCGAACTGCGGGCCTGCAGCAGCTCCAGAATGATGTCCTCGACGTTACGCGCTTCCGACTCGATCGCTCCGGTGAGCGGATAACAGCCCAGGGTGCGGAAACGCACCGTTCTCAGCTCGATCTGCTCTCCCGGCAGCAGTCGCATGCGTTCGTCGTCCACCATGATGATCATGCCGTCACGCACCACCACCGGGCGCGGTTTGGCGAAATACAGCGGCACCACCGGAATGTTTTCCTGATGGATGTATTGCCAGATGTCGAGTTCGGTCCAGTTCGAGAGCGGAAACACGCGAATGCTTTCGCCCTTGTTGATGCGGGTGTTGTACAGGTCCCACAGTTCGGGGCGCTGATTCTTCGGATCCCAACGATGGCTCTGGGTGCGGAAGGAGAAAATGCGTTCCTTGGCGCGCGATTTCTCCTCGTCACGCCGTGCGCCGCCAAACACCACGTCGAAACGGTATTTATCCAGCGCCTGTTTCAGCCCCTCGGTCTTGGTGATGTCAGTGTGCAGTGCGGAACCGTGATCGAACGGATTGATGTTCTTTTCGATGGCTTCCGGATTGACATGGACCAGCAGTTCCATGCCGCTCTCACGCGCCATCCAGTCGCGCAACAGATACATTTCGCGGAATTTCCAGCGTGTGTCCACGTGCAGCAACGGGAACGGCGGCGGTGCGGGATAGAAGGCCTTGCGTGCCAGGTGCAGCATGACCGAGCTGTCCTTGCCGATCGAATACAGCATGGCAGGATTTTCCGCTTCGGCTACCGCCTCGCGCAGAATATGGATGCTCTCGGCCTCCAGCCGGCGCAGGTGCGGGGTATGTGTGCCGGTGGATTTACGCACGCTCCCATCCTGCTCGAGCACCGGATAATAAGCCAGCCAGTGGATGCAAAATGCTTGTTCGGGCGGCAGATCGCGCAGCAACGCTGTGATGCGTCCGTGCGGAAAGATCGCCAGCGGCTTGCCGATATGCGCGTGCAGCGTCTGCAACGCATGCTGCAGCGCTGCAGACGAGAGCACATCTTCGTCCAGCGGCACCCAGTAGCGCGTACCGCGGCTGTCATTGGCGTGCAGGCATTCGCCGCCACCTGGCAACCGGTGCAACTGGACGAACAACACCAGCGTGCGGCGCGCACGCGCGCGCTCGATCTCCCACGACAGGATCGCCGGTACCGGCGGACGATCCCGATCGTCACGCAGCAACTCGGCAGCAAGCTCGGCCGGCAGCATGCCCAGTGTATGCAATAGCCGCTCGGCGGTCCGTTTCGATTCGGCGCGCCCCAGTTGCTGCAAATGCCGGAACGCATGCTCCGTATCCCAGGGTTGCGGTGCATCAAGTCCAAGCAGTTCAGGCACGCTCATGTCATCAGGCCCGTGTCGTAATTTGCAATGCTGTTTGAAATTTCTGTAACATTGGCATGTATAATCATGTCAATTCCAATTAACAAGAATCTACAGCAAAATGCGACAATCCGCAATCGATCCTTTGCTCATTCCGACCGTGCTCGCACTGGCCAGGGAAGCCGGGCACGCCATCATGGAAATCTACGCGCAGGCGCAACCCGCACCGGTCGAACACAAGGCCGATGACAGTCCGCTGACCCATGCGGATCTGGCCGCACACCACATTCTCGTCGACGGACTGCGCGCACTCGCCCCCGGTCTGCCGGTGGTGTCCGAAGAAGACGAGGCGCTGACGCACCGCGCACGACCAACACAATTCTGGCTCATCGATCCGCTCGACGGCACCAAGGAGTTTATCGCCCGCAACGGTGAATTCACCGTCAACATCGCGCTGATCAATGCCGGAAGACCGGTATTCGGCATCGTGTTCGCCCCAGCGCTCAAAGTCGCCTACTGGGGCGGGAACGAAGTCGGCGCATGGCGCGAATCCGGCAACCGGCGTGAGCCGATTCACGTCGCTGCTGCGCCAGCCCCGCACGCGCCGGTACGTGTGGTGGCCAGCAAAAGCCACCTCAACGATGCCACACGCGATTTCATCGCGCGGCTGGGCATGCACGAACTGGTGCAAGCAGGCAGTTCACTCAAGTTCTGCCGTGTGGCCGAAGGCGCCGCCGACGTCTATCCACGGCTGGCGCCGACCTGCGAATGGGATACCGCAGCAGCCCAGGCGGTGCTCGAAGCCGCCGGCGGCCATGTGTTTCAGCCTGATGGCAGCGCACTGCGCTATGGCAAGGACGAGGTACTCAACCCGTCGTTCATCGCCAGCGCCATGCCTGCGCACGAACTGGCGCGCCTGCAGCGCGGAGAACAGCACTCATGATCCACACCGGCGAGGAACGGCTGCCCACGCCGTCACCCGGTGCACGGCACGACAATCATTTCAACCTGATACGCATGGTGCTCGCCACACTGGTCATCGTGTCGCACAGCCCGGAAATCATCTATGGTGACCGGTCGCACGAACTGCTCACGCGCCTGTTCCACACACTGTCATTCGGTGATTTTGCCGTGAACGGCTTTTTCCTGCTGAGCGGCTACCTGATCGTGCAGAGCTGGCAACTGTCACCGCTTGCCGGATCGTTTCTGAAAAAACGCATCCTGCGCATCTACCCCGGATTTATCGCCGCGTCGCTGGTCTGTGCACTGCTCATCGGGCCGTTTGCAGGCAATGCAGACTACTGGCTGCATTTCCGCTGGCCGACATTTCTTGCCGGCATGCTGCGGCTCGACGAACCGGCCATTCCACCGGTGTTCCAGGGCAGCCACCACCCCTTCATCAATGCGTCGATGTGGACCATTCCTTACGAATTCATCTGTTATCTGCTGGTGCTGGCATTCGGACTGACGTCCGGTGCACGCATGAAAACAGCCTGGGGCGCAACGACGGCGGCCATTGCGCTTGTCGACCTGACCAACGCAGCCGGGCTGACGGCATTTCACCCGCTGGGGCCGCATTACCTGTCGTTTTTCACTTTTTTCTTTTTCGGCGGCAGCTATTACCTGTTCCGCGACCACATTTCTTTCAGCCGCCAGGGCGCGCTGATCGCGCTCGCACTGTTCATCCTGACGATGTGCTCACGCCGTTTCGTCGAACTCGGCGACGCACTGTTCTTCGGTTACCTGCTGTTCGGCATGGCTGGTGCGAAATGCGGACGGCTTCTGGCCTACAATCGGCTGCCTGATATTTCGTATGGGGTGTATCTGTATGCCTGGCCTGTCGGCAAACTGCTGCTCGCGGCCCGACCGGACACCAGCGCCACCGCACTGGTAATGCAAACCTTCGTGCTTGCCGTGGCATGCGGTCTGGCCAGCTGGTATCTGGTGGAACGGCCGTTCTTGCGTCTCAAGACGCTGCGCATGCCCTGGACGATGACGGCATGATGGCGTGGTCAATCAGTCCGATGGCATGGGCTGGACAACCGGATGGTGCCGGTGCCAACCCTGACGGGTATAAGGATGCGCATGCCCGGACACCAGCAATGCGACACGCGTGATCCACTGCTGCGTCGGTAACGGCTGAATGGCTGGCGTGCCCAGCATGCTGAATGCACCGACCAGCAGCATCCAGCGATAGGTCACCGGCGGGCGCGCCCCCGGACTGCTCAGCGAATGGTGCAACACGGCGAACAATGCGAAACCAAACCCGCCACCCAGCACCACTTCCGACATCGAATGCGCATGCACCACAATGCGCGACCAACAGATCACTCCCGCGCACAATGCGCCAGCGACGATCGCCAGCGCACGCACCGCCTGTCCGCGTTGAGCCGCCAGCAACCAGAACAGCGCCGGAAGCACGCTGGCCGCGCGCATGGCATGTCCGCTCATGCCGGTGTAATCCCATGCCTCGACGCCCAGGCCCCAGCCGATAAAGGCAATCTTGGTCAAGACCACGACCGCCATGCCACCGACATACAGACCGAGCCAGAGAAACAGGTGACGCCAGTCGCGCGCCATGCCGAACCACACGGCCAGTACCACTGCCACTGGTGTCAACACCATAAAGCGGCCAATGCCGGTAATCGCAAGCCAGGGAATTATCACCGTCCACGCCAGACCAGAGGGAAATCTGTCGCAGTATAACAGCCTGCGATGCGCACTGCCTCACCCCCCCGGTCATTCACGTGGCATAGAGATAATCGCGGGTCAATGGCAGCACCGCGTCGCCCGCCTTGACGGCCTGAACCTGATAGATGGACATCCAGTGCTGTTCGAACCCGTGCGCACACCCCGCAAGATACATCCGCCAGATGCGCCAGCGCCGTTCGCCAGCAAGTTCCCTGAGCACACTGCCGGCTGCCTCGAACCGGGCAGCCCAGTGCCGCAGCGTCATCGCATAATGGCGACGCAGGCTCTCGACGTCCACCGCTTCCAGTCCGGCCGCTGCCATTTCCTGCAATACCAGGCCGATGTGCGGCAGTTCGCCATGCGGAAAGACATAGTGCTGGATAAAATTGCCGCCACCGAATGGCGTTTCGAGCGAATCCGGGTCGGCCGCAGTGATGCCGTGGTTCAGAACCACCCCATCATCGGCCAGCAGTTCACGCATGCGCGTGAAATAGCCACGCAGATTCTTCAGTCCCACATGTTCGAACATGCCGACGCTGCTGATGCGATCGAAGCTGCCGCTGACGTCACGGTAATCCTCGACACGCACTTCGCAGCGATCGGACAATCCTGCGCGGGCAATGCGTTCCTTCGCCAGTTCATACTGGTTGGTCGACAGGGTGATGCCCACCGCGTGCGCGCCGAATTTCTCTGCCGCACGCATGACCAGCGCTCCCCAGCCGCAGCCGATGTCCAGCAGACGGTCGCCGGGGCGCACACGCAGTTTGGTCAGGATATGATCGAGTTTCTGGAGTTGGGCAGTTTCCAGACTGTCTTGCCCGGTACGGAAATAACCGCAGGAGTACACCATGTTGTCGTCGAGCCAGTGCGAATAGAACTCGTTGGAAACATCATAGTGATAGTGGATTGCCTCGGCATCGAGCTTGCGCGTATGGCGCACGATTTGCGGTGCATGACGGTGGTATTTCCCGCCATGCTCGGCCAGGCCGACCGCCGCATCAAGAATGTCCGGCAGCGCGCCATCGACATCGATATCACCCTCCACATAGGCATGCCCAAGGTTGTCGAGGGTGGGTGGCAGGAAATAGCGCAATGCGGTCGCCGATGTCAGCCGCACCGTCACCCGCGGAATGGCGCCC
Organism: Pseudomonadota bacterium; assembly: GCA_021782795.1. GTDB lineage: Bacteria > Pseudomonadota > Gammaproteobacteria > Burkholderiales > Sulfuriferulaceae > Sulfuriferula. The sequence continues at coordinate 5,408 of JAJXUP010000112.1, forward strand.
AGATCAAACGCCCGGCCATTCCACAACTCAAGTCGCAACGGCAGGTCATACCGCCGCATCCGCTCGGCGAAATCATCGAAACGCTTTTGCCAGAACATACGCTGCCTCCCAAGTCATGACGAAGAAGAGCACACCGGAAAAATTGTACGCTTTTTTTGGGGAACAACGTCTATTACGTCAGCAAAATGCCACGATTATGGCGCAATCACTGCAACCTCCCGGAGAGGGGACAGCACTTCAACCTGCCAGGGTTACATCCAGAGCAGCCAGCGTACCGTGCACAAGCCAGATGATCTCCTCTTCGCCGATGATATAGGGCGGCATGAAATATACGGTATCGCCGATCGGCCGCAACAACACACCGCGATCCAGCGCAGCCTGGGCCATGCGGCGGGAAAATCCGGCCGGGGCCTCGCGCACATCAAACGCCCAGATCATGCCGGTGCGACGAAAATGCATCACGCGCGGATGCTCACGCAGCGGTGCGGCGGCGGCGTCGAGACGCCCAGCCAGCACACGGTTTGCCGCCAGCACGTCATCCTGATCAAAAATGTCCAGACTTGCCAGCGCCGCGCGACACGCCAGCGGATTGCCGGTATAGGAATGCGAATGCAGGAAGGCCGCCGCCATCTCTTCGGCATAAAACGCCTGGTAGATGGTCTCGCTGGCCAGCACGGCCGATAACGGCAGATACCCCGCTGTAATGCCCTTGGACAGACACATCAGGTCCGGTGTGATGCCAGCCTGTTCGCAGGCGAACAGCGTGCCGGTGCGACCGAACCCCACGGCGATCTCATCCGCAATCAGGTGCACGCGATATTCGTCGCACAACTGGCGCACCCGGGCGAGATAGACCGGATGATGCATG
>JAJXUP010000113.1 GCA_021782795.1 Pseudomonadota bacterium
CAAGTGGATCTGCAATGCCAAGGTCACCAAAGTCGAACCCGGCAAGATGTTCGTCACCGAACACAATGATGATGGCAGCGTGAAAAAAGAGCACGAACTGCCGTTCCACTACTCGATGATGCTGCCGGCCTTCAAGGGTATCGATGCGGTTTTCGGTATTGAAGGACTGACCAACCCGCGCGGCTTCATCCTGGTCGATCCCTACCAGCGCAATCCGAAATTCAAGAACATCTACTCGGTCGGCGTATGCATCGCCATTCCGCCGGTAGAGGCCACCCCGGTGCCAACCGGTGCACCCAAAACCGGTTACATGATCGAAAGCATGGTCACCGCAGCAGCGCGCAATATCCGTCTCGCGCTGGACGGCGCGGAACCGACCGAAAAGGCCACCTGGAATGCCATCTGTCTCGCGGATTTCGGCGACACCGGCGCAGCGTTCGTCGCTCTGCCGCAAATTCCGCCGCGCAACACCAACTGGTTCAAGGAAGGCAAATGGGTGCACCTGGCCAAGGTGGGGTTTGAAAAATACTTCATCCGCAAGATGAAAAAAGGCAACACCGAACCGATGTACGAAAAATTCGTACTCAAGACCATGGGTATCACCAAGCTCAAGTAGTCTCCTCTGACCGGGTTGTTTGTCCGGTTTTCTCCAAACGTCTGCTGGCAACGCGCCAGCCGGCAGACGTTCTTTTTCTTTACTCTCCCGCCTGGACTGGCTGCAGAACACAGCCCGGACGGATCGCCAGCCAGCGCCTCACACCCACGCCACTTGCCGTTTCGGCATCCAGCTCCATGCCGTTGAAAAAGGTAGCGAGGACACCCGGATGCAAGGCGCGAGAAACGCAACGACGAGACATATCAAATCGACAGGCGTGGGAGTGAGTATCGCAGCAACGCCGCGGACGGGTGCCGCAGTACTTTTTCAACGGCCTGTCTAATGTGCTCCTAAGCAACGCACAGGTAACATCCGGGCATTGCCTGCCGGAGTCCACGCATGAAATTTCGTTTCTGGTCTGCCATCCTGGTCGTATTGGCCGGTCTTCCCTGCACGCACAGTTCAGCGTCCGGACTGCCACTGCAGATGGTTGCCGACATTTCCTTGCCCGGTCATGCCAGCCGGCTGGATTATGCCTCGATCGATGCCATGCGCCACCGCCTGTTCATCGCCCATCTCGGCGACAGCAATGTCATCGTGTTCGGACTCGATGCCCGCAAGCCGCTGGCCATCGTTCCCGACATTGGCCATGTGCACGGCGTACTGGCAGTTGCAGCACTTGGTCGGGTGTATGCCAGCGCCACATCGAGCAATGAAATCGTCGACATCGATGCGTCCACGCTTGCCATACGCGCCCGCAGCGCAGGCGGGTTCTACCCTGACGGCATGGCATGGGTGCCTGGACACAATGAACTCTACGTGTCCGACGAGCATGGTCGCAGCGAAACCGTAATCGATACGCGCACCGACCAGCGCGTTGCCACACTGGCGCTGGACAGCACCGTTGGCAATTCCGCATTCGACAGTGCGTCGGGACACGTATTCGTCAACGCGCAAAGCGCCAACCAGCTGGTGGAAATCGATCCCGCCCGCCACGCCATCATGGCCCGTTATGACCTGGCGGGCGCGGACAGTCCACATGGGCTGCTCATCGACACCGCCGACCGGCTCGCGCTGATCGCCTGCGAAAACAACCATCGCCTGCTGGTGTTCGATCTGGACAGTCATCGGGTGACCGCATCGTTTCCGGTCGGCCCGGAACCGGACGTACTCGCATTCGATCCACAATTACATACGCTGTATGTGGCTGGCGAACAGGGAGTGGTTTCGGTGTTTTCCATCACGGCAACCGGGGTGACAAAAACCGGCGAGGGTTTTCTTGCCGACAACGCCCATGTGGTCGTGATCGATCCGACCTCCCATCTGGTGTACTTCCCGCTCAGGGATGTCGGCGGAACGCCGATGCTGCGCATCATGCGCCCGCGTCCCTTGCCCGCAGACCGTCACTAGACCGGCAGCCCCAGCGCCTTGTTGAGCGCCACCCAACTGGATGCCGCCTGGGTACGCGCCACCAGCATGGCAATGCGCGCATCCGTCAGCGCCAGCTGGCTGGTCAGCCGGTCCTGGCGATCGATTTCACCTGCGGCAAACGCTGCCTGAGCATGCGCATCCGCCCGCTGCGCCGCATCCAGGGCGTCCTGTTCACGTTGCAGCGTATCGAGCGCATGGCGGTAATCAGACAGCGCGCGCTCGGCGTCGTCGAGCGCCGCCAGCACGACAGACACATACGCCTGGGCAGCCGAACGCTCGCGCGCCTGCGCCGCATGAACTTGCGCTTCGATGCGGCCGCCATCGAAAATCTGCCAGCTCACCAACGGCATGATGGTGCCGGTCTGACTGGGCATGGTCAGCCAGTTGCCCGGTTCGATGGATTGAAACCCGGCTCCGGCACTGATCACCAGTTGCGGAAACCATTGCGCCTTCGCCACACCGATTTCTGCGGTGGCGGCGGCAAGCTGGCGTTCTGCGACACGGACATCGGGGCGACGGCGCAGCACGTCGGCTCGCTCACCGACCGGAATTCCAGCCAGACGCGGAAAGACACCCGGACTGTCGAGCAGGTACAGGCCGCTCTCCGGTGGCCGTCCGGTAAGTATGCCAATCGACAATGCCAGCGCCCGCAGCGACGCCCGCATGGCCGGCAACTGGGCTGCGGCAGCATCGCACTGCATCACCGCCTGGTCGAGCGCGCTTTGCGGCACATCTCGCGCCGTCACGCGGCGCTTTACGGTATCGACATTGTCCTGCAGCAGAGACACAACCTGCTGCCTGGCCTGCCATTCACGCTGTTCACCGCGCAACATCAGATAGTTACGCACCAGTTCCGCCACCAGGCTCATGCGCACATCCTGCGCGCTGGCAATCGCCGCCTGATGCTGCGCCCGCGCGGCTTCGATCGTACGCCGGTTGGCTCCGAACAGATCCGTATCCCAACTGGCGTCAAACTCGACATCGCGGATGGTTTCGTCGCGGGGAATGAATGGAATCTGTCGCAACGGCAGCGGGCCGTTCTCGCTCTGTCGCAGCGCATTCACGCTGGCCGCGATGCCGGCCTGCGGCAGCAGCAGCCCCATCGCTGCGTCTCTGGCCGCACGCGCCTGCACGATGCGGGCCCGGCTGGCCTGCAGGTCGGGGTTATGTTGTAGCGCCAACCCGACCAGCCGGTTTAACTCGGCGTCGTGCAGCGATTGCCACCAGGACTGGGCGGCCGGCACCGCCGTGGATGCGGGCTGCGACCAGCCCTGACCAATGTCGGTATGCGGCGCGTGGTAATCCGGCCCCACGGTACAGGCAGTCAGGCCAGTCAGGGCCAGCCCCCCCACCCAGTGCCATCGTTTCAGGTTCATGATGTTCCTCATTGCAATCGACTGCGCACAAATCCGGTCGCCGCCGCCAGCGTGACCAGTGCAATCAGCAGCATCGGCCAGTCGTTGGCCCACAGCACCGCGGCCGGCAGGTCCTTGAGAAAAGTGCCCTGCAATACGACCAGGTAATAGCGCAGCGGTATTCCCATGGACAGCCATTGCAGGAACACCGGCATGTTTTCCGTGGGCGTGGCGAATCCGGACATGAGCACGCTGGGCACGACAAAGCTGAACGTCCCCAGAATGGCCTGCTGCTGGGTGGAACATACGGCCGAAATCATCAGACCGATGCCGACCACCGAAAAAATGTACAGCACCAGGCTGGCGAACAGTCCCGGCAACGAGCCGGTAAACGGCACATGAAACAGACCGGCGGCCACTGCCACCATCAGCAGGCCAAGCACCACCCCGACCACCAGCGCCGGCGCCATCTTGGCGATGATGATCTGGGCCGGAGTACAGGGCGCGACCAGCAACTGGTCGAACGTGCCGAGCTCGCGCTCGCGCGCGATCGACAGCGCCGTCAGCAGCATGGTGATGAACGTCACCAGGATGCCGCCCACGCCCGGCACCACGAACCACTGGTAGACCAGGTTGGGATTGAACCAGTGGCGCACTGGCACCAGCGTATCGATCGAGGAAACAGAACGGTTTTCGGCATCGAAACGCGCCAGCATGCTGTTCAGGTAACCGACCAGAATCTGGCCGGAGTTGGCGCGCCGGCCGTCAATGATCAATTGCAGATGCGCCTGCCTGCCCGCTGCCACATCGCGCGATGCCGTCTCGGGAATCACCAGCGCCGCCATGACACGGTGCTGCTCGATCATCTGGTCGAGCGCCTGCCGGCTGTGCACCGGGTAGAGCCGGTAGACGAAACTCGCGTGCGCCACCCGCTCCACCCAGTTGCGCGACCAGATGCCGGTATCCCGGTTGTATACGGCCAGACTGGCATGGCTCAGCTCCAGCGTGGCGGCAAACGAAAATACCAGCAGCTGGGCGATCGGTGGCACGATCAGCACCAGCCGTGTTTTCGGGTCGCGCAGCACGCTGAGCAGTTCCTTGATCACCAGCGCGCGCAATGCGGCGGAAAACAGGGCCATCGGCTATGCCTCCAGCGACTTGCGCAGCCGCAACCGCGCAATGAGGAAAAACATCGCGCCGATGCCCAGCATCGCCGCCAGATTGGTCCACAGCAGCGGCCACACATCTCCGACCAGGAACAGCGTCTGCAGGCTGGACACGAAATAGCGCGCTGGCACGATATGCGTCAGCAGCCGCACCGGCCACGGCATCGAATCGATCTCGAACAGAAAGCCCGACAGCATGAATGCCGTAAGATTGACCGACAGCAGCGCGATCTGCGCGGCAAAAAACTGGTTCTTGCTCACAACCGAGATCAACAGCCCCTGTCCCAGCGCAGGGATCAGGAACACGCTCGAGGTCAGCAGCAGCGCCGCCCATGAACCACGCAACGGCACGTCGAACACGTGGATGGACAGTGCCGTGGCGATCAGCATCGCCAGCAGGCCAAGCACAAAATACGGCAACAGCTTGCCAGCCAGGATCTCCGCCACCGACACCGGCGTGGCCATCAGCGCTTCCATCGTGCCGCGTTCCCATTCGCGCGCCACCAGCATGGCCGTCAGCAACGTACCGATAATGGTCATGACGATCGCCAGTGCGCCCGGCACGAGAAAACGCCGGCTTTCCACCTCGGCGTTGAACCAGAAACGCGGCTCGATGACCGGCGCCACGGCAGGCACCTCGCTGCGATCGCTCAGCCATTGCCCGACGACCCCTTGCGCGTAGGCATTGACGAAACTGGCTGTATTGGGCTGTGCACCATCGGTTACGACCTGCACCAACCCGTCCGCACCGCCCACAGCCAGCCGGCGGTCGAAGTCCTGCGGGATCACCACGAAACCACGCAGTTCGCCCGCCACCAGCCGCGTGGCAGCCTCGCGACGGATACGCAGGGGCAACACACGAAAATAGCGGGTTCCCGAGAACGCCGCCGCCAGCGACTGGGCCTGCGTGCTGTCGCTTTGCAATACCACCGCGATGCGCACCTGGCGGATATCGAGTGACACGGCATAAGCAAACAGAAACAGCAGGATCACCGGCAGCACGAATGCGATCAGGATGGTCGACGGGTCGCGCACGATCTGCAGGGTTTCCTTGCGCATCAACGCGGCCAGCCGCCACAGGTCGAAGCCGGTTGGCCGAACTTCGGGAGCGGTCATGCTGCCTCCGGCATCGCATCGACACGCTCGATCAGACGGATGAATGCCTGTTCCATGGATGGATCGGGCATGGCGACATCGGCCACCTGACGCTTGAGTCCGTCTGGCGAATCGAGGGCAATCACCTTTGACTGATACATCAGCGCCACCCGATCGCAATACTCGGCTTCTTCCATGAAGTGCGTCGTGACCAGGATGGTGACACCGCGGTGCACCAGCCCGTTGATGTGGGTCCAGAATTCGCGCCGCGTCAGCGGATCGACGCCCGATGTCGGTTCGTCGAGAAACAGTACCGCTGGACGGTGCATCAGCGCACAGGCCAGCGCAAGCCGCTGACGGATACCCAGCGGCAGGTTCTCCGGCGAACTGGACAGATATTTCTGCAACTGGAAAATTTCCACCATTTCATCGCGGCGCTCACGCTTGTGCACACCTTCGAGGCCATACACGCCCGCCGAAAATTCAAGGTTCTGCCGCACCGACAGCAATCCATAGAGCGAAAATTTCTGTGCCATATAGCCAAGCTGGCGCTTGGCTTCGCTACGCGCACTGCGCAAATCGATCCCCATCACACGCGCCTCGCCCGATGTCGGC
>JAJXUP010000114.1 GCA_021782795.1 Pseudomonadota bacterium
TTGCCAACCAGTTGCTGGCGTTGGCACGCGCCGAACCCGGTGCGCAATACCTGCTCAACATGCAGCCGGTCAACCTTGCCGACCTCATCGAGGCGGGTATGGCGGGCTGGCTGGCGCAGGCGCGCGTCAAGAACATCGATCTCGGATTCGAGCTTGAGCCTGTACAGATTGCCGGCGATCCACTGCTGCTGGGAGAGATGATCGCCAATCTTGTCGACAACGCGCTACGTTATACCGAGCAGGAAGGCGAGATCACGGTGCGCTGCCATGATGGTGACACGCCGGTACTTGAAGTTGAAGACAATGGTGTCGGCATCCCTGAGAACCAGCGCGACAAAGTGCTCGAACGTTTTTACCGCATCGAGGGCAGTTCGGGGAATGGCTGTGGCCTCGGGCTGTCCATAGTGGCCGAAATCGTGCGCCAGCACCAGGCTCGCCTCGTGATCTCCACGCCTCCCGGTGGACGCGGCACACGCATGACGGTGTATTTCCCCGCCGAGATTTCCTAGTCTTTTTCCCGATATTCCGTGACAGACGCGACAGGCTGCTGCCCTGGGCGCGCTGTTGTCATGAAAATTTCATTTATAAGCAATCGCACTTGTGATTATAATCTGTTGTAAACAACTGGCATACCTGCCGTGCAGGCGAAGCCCTGTCTTCAGGGTGCCGGGCTGGATCGGCACGTGCCCGGTGAAACTTGCGGTGTGCAGGGTCACCAAACAGTCGGATGGAACAGGTCATGGATGAATTGCTGTACAACCAGTTGAAACGCAATCTCGAACCGCGTCTTGAAGCCAACCGCATGGCAGTGTTGCTCGCAATGTCGATGGTGGGGAATCTGGCGCTTGGGTTCGCCATCGCCTCAATGATGCCGCTCAAGGAGCGGGTCCCCTATTTCGTCAGTACGGACCGGGATTCCGGGCAGGTGGCTGTCAGCACAACCGTTGCGCAGAAATTCACCCCGGATGCACGGAACATCAAGTATTTTGCAGCGAAGTTCGTGCGTGAACTGCTCACCATCGATCCATACCGCACCCGCAACGAATTCCTGCCGGATGTCAAAACCCAGGTGTTGGGCAAGGCCAAGGCCGAAGTCGGTGAATTCCTTGTCAGCGATGACACGCTGGAACGCATGGCCCGGGATCCGTCACTTGAGCGCAACGTGGAGTTGCAGCGCATCACCATACTGCCCAGCGCCCAGAATGTGCTCACCATCATTGTCCGTCTGTCCACACTGAGCAACAGCGGTGTGACAAAAACAGAAACCAAAGCGGTTACGCTGCATTATGCGCTCGAGCCCGTGCACAGCGAGGCGGAAGCGTTGCGCAACCCGATGGGCTTCTATGTCACGCAGTTTGCCATTGACGAGGAACTTGGCCAATGAGCCCGCTGCGTTATCAGTGCCTGGCTTGTCTGGCATCGTTGTGGCCGGCGCCGTTTGTTGTGGCCGGAACAGCCATACCGCTTCCTCCGCACCCCGTTTCTGCCGTTGACGCGTACGGTCCGGTTGCTGACAGTCTGTCTGCCGATGCGCGCCTGGTCACCTATGAGTACGATCCCAACCGCAGTTATCCCGTCAGGGCGCGCGCGCATTCGTTCACCGAAATTGCCGTACCGGAGGGCGAACATATCGTCTCCTGGTTTCCTTCGGCGGACGAAAAACGGGGCTGGCCCTATATCGTGTCGGGTGACAAGCGTCACATTTTCATCATGCCGATGCAGGCGGGGGGAAGCAACAGTGCAACACTGATTACCGACAAACGGTCATATCTGCTGACATTCGAATCGGCCGTCTCTGGCGTGTGGTACCAGCGCGTACGCTGGAGCGTGCCAGAGGATGGCATCGCTACGTTGCCGGATATGTACGATGACGCCGGTCACGAGACCGCGGGTAACGACTCCAGCGCTGCGACATCGACAACCGATGCCACAGATGCCCCCGATAGCCCGGCGCTGGAAAACCTGTTTGTAAACTATGAAATTACGGGGAAGGCGGATTTTTCCCCGACGCTGGTCGCTGACGATGGCCGTTTCACCTGGTTTCGCCTGCCGCCAGGCATTCAGGAGTTGCCCGCGCTGTTCGTGCTTGATCCGGATGACAAGCCGGAGCTCGTCAATTATACGGTAGACCAGAATCAGACCATCAAGGCGCAGCGTACGGCGAATGCCTGGCTGCTCAAGCTTGGCGATGATGAGGTGCGCGTCCGTCTTAAATCAGACAAGACGAGCAGAAGACAATCGTGGTGGTTCAATTGAATGCCGCGCGATCAGGCAAGCTGAGCCGGCATGTCGTCATCATGCTCGGAATATTCATGATAGCGGGAATGATTGGTGTCTTCGTCATGAAGTTCGGGTGGCGGGGCAAGGAAGCAGTCAGCCAGAAACAGTCGGCAACACTCCAGGCCGCACAGGTCGGAAATGACCTGCCAGAAAGCGAAAAAGCAGCGCGCCAGGAAATCGCCGACCAGGATCGCGCCATCCGCACGAAACTGGCGGAACAGCAGCGTTTGCAGCAAAAACAGTCAGCGCATTACCCGCAGGACGTTCTGCCTTTCGAAACCGGCAAGATCACGCCAAAGGAAATTGATTTGTACCAGCGGGCCAAGGAAGCGCTGAAAACCGGACTGGAACGCCTGAATACACGAAAAAGCCTTGATGATGCGCTGCCAGCATCTTTCGATGAGAGTGGGGTGGGCAGCGAAATTCACGGGCAGCCGCAACCGGAACAGCAAGCATCGGCTGGCACTGGCAACGCCGCTGCGGCCATTCCGGCCGCTGACTCCAGCCGCTCAGCCGTTGCTGCTGCATCTGCGGATGGCCAGACACAAACACCGCAGGACTACCACATGGGATCGGTCGGGAAAGCTGCAGAATCGGCAGAAGCACCGCTGGGTGCAGTGGATACGGTTTCTGATGCAGACGTGTCTGGCGGGATGGGGTTGTCTGGTATTGCCGCCGGTCAGGGGCTGGGCAGTCTGGCGAACGGACCGCCCGGAGCGGGTAGTCAGATGATTCGCAATCTGCTGATGAAACAGGGCGCACAATCGCAGCAGGATGCGGATGAAACCTGGCTGCAAAAGCAGCGGAAAGCGGCTGGATCTGCCCCAGCCACGCCCATCCAACCCGGTTCGGTGCCTGACTTCACGATGTTGCAGGAAGGGGCCGTCATTCCACTGGTGCTACTGACGGCGCTCAACAATACTTTGCCAGGCCATGTATCCGCGCGCGTGACCCAGAATGTCTATGACTCCATCCGAGGCAAGACATTGCTGATACCTGCAGGCACGCGCATGGAAGGCAACTACGACCAGAACACGAAGTTTGGCCAGCGTCGCATGATGCTGGCGTTCAACAGACTGATCCTGCCTACGGGAGCGTCGATTCGCATGGCCGCATGGACGGGGGGCGATATGCAAGGGCGGTCGGGGGTGCCTGGAGATCTGGACAATCATCTGTTCGAGCAGTTCGGTACAGGCATCCTGCTCGCCACCATCGGCTGGGCGCTCGAACCCGGCAACTCCAGCAGTATCGTGCTGAATACGACCGGCACCAGTAACGGATCGATCGGCACGGCCGCAGGTCAGATCACCGCAAATACGGCGAACGGCATCTTGAGCAATTACCAGAACCTCAAGCCAGAACTCAATGTGACAGCAGGCAGCAAACTGGCGGTGATTGTTCTGCAGGACATCGAGTTTCCTGCATCTGACAGAAAGGATACACATTGAAAAAGCGGGTGCTGATGCTGTTGCTGGCGCAATTGGCCGTGCCGGCACTGGCAACGGAGTTGCCAGGATATGACTTTGAATACCGGATAAGCGGGGATGCAGCAATCGAACCCGTGCAAGTGTTCGATGATGGAAAGCAGTTGTATGTCGAACTGCGTAGCCAGGCTGCCATTCCCGCATTTTTTGTCCGCACGCCTACGGGTTATGCGCGGTTGCCTGTGCGCCAGGAGTTTCCATATCTCGTAGCTGACCGTTTGGCACCGGTCATTCAGGTGCGTTTGGAAGGCATGCAGGCCACCATCACCTATACAGGAGGACGAGCGCTGACAGGCGCAGGTCGCGTAACAGGCGCTGCCCGCGTTCAGAGCGAAACCACGCCCGCACGAGTGGTGACGGCTGAAGCAGGCGCAAGCGTGGTTCCGGAATTCGCGGGTGGCAGTTTCAGTGGCGAACTGATTTTCCACCAGTCTCAGCCAAATCCGAGTGCGAGCGCGAACCCAGTCGTGCAGTCGGCAGTGTATGCGTCTTCCGCGCCGCAATCACTGAAGGTGCGGTTGCGGTCTGACCGAAATGTGCGCCTGATGCGGCTGCCGGTTCATCGGGTGGCCGAGGTGGCTGACGTGCATGTCGTGCAGCCGGGAGAATCACTGTCATGTATTGCCGTGCATTACGGTATTTCCGTTGACAAACTTGCTCGCTGGAATGGCATTGCCGATGTCAACCGGATCAGGACAGGGCAACGCATCAGGCTGGTCGGACCAGTCGGGGTGGAAAAACTGGGTGTGGTATTCCACATGAGGGCACCGGAGGATGCTGCACATGATGCGGCAATTGCGAATCGGGTAGATCCCGTACACACGATCATCAAACATGGATTGACCTGGGAAGAACGCCTTGCTGTTCCGCCGGGTTCATCCGCAGCAGCCGTGGCCGCCCGCCCGCTGACTGTTTGGCGGGAAAGTCATGTCGTGGACCGGCAGAAACGGTATCGGGCCCCCAGCAACCCGGCGGGGATGGAGCCTCCCGGCGTTGGCCCCGGCAGTCATGGGTGCCGGGCCGAATTTCGAGTCCGAGTTGATCCCATAACCCGGTACGAAGCCAGCCCGGTTTGCCGTGACGTGGACGAACCGGATGTCAGGTCAGTCATGTACGCGTCGGACGATCGTACGAAGATTGATAAAGTCGATGCAGCGGACACCGACGGAGGTGCGCAGTGAATCCGTGGTGTCTGACCAGATGTGGGATCGTCGTTAGCCTGTTCGTGGGTATGCTGCTGGCCAGCAATCCTGGTCTGGCCGAGTCGGACAAGGTCGCCGGGAACTGCAATCTGGATGTGCATTTCGGGCCGGTTTCCTTTGAAAATGAACCGCCCGTGACCGCGCTGCGCAAAATCCTGGCTGGAACGGGGATATCACTGGTCGAATCGGGCGAATTCGATGCGGGGACGATTTCCGCACAAGACGTGTCAGGCACCGTAGGTGAGGCCGTTCGCCGCCTGGCAGAAGGGACGGGACTGCAATATGTCTGTCGCAACGGGGTGATGCGTGTGTCTCAGCAACCGCACAGGCCCGTTGCCTCTGCCGCAACCGTGGCGCAACCGCTATCGCTGTCAGAACCCTCGCCGGTCGTTGCGGTGGAGGCGAACAGCGCGAATCGGGGCGTGACGCCAGCCCAGGTACTGGATTTTGACATTCATGAAGGCGACAGCCTCAAATCAAGACTGATCGCATTTGCCCATGCCAATCATTATCAAGTGAGCTGGAGCGGTGATGACCTGCTTGCAAAACAGGATGCACGGTTTGTGGGCAGCAATTTTGAGGAGGTGGTGAACCGTTTTCTGCTTGCAGCAAAAATAACCGGTTATCTCAGCAAGGACGAAGGGGAGGTGCTCAATGTTTTCGTGCGCTGAACTGTGTGGCAGGTGTGGGTGGCTCATGGTTATGGTGATTGGGCTGACCGGATGTTCCACCGGCCCGCAATATGCTCAGGTGCATGAAAACGCTCGGGCGGCAATCCGTGATGCCACTGCCGGGCAGGAACCGGTGTATGGGTTGAAACGTGTAGATAGCGTGGCTGATCTGCCGGGTGGATTTGTCGAACGGGTTCCGCCAGACAGCGAGCGAGGAGATGTGTCCATCACCGCCAGTGGCCGGATGCAGATCATTTTGCGTGCGATTGCAAACGATAAATATGCCGTGTCGTTTGTGGATGGGGTCGACGCTGACCGCGTGGTTTCGGTGGCGGTGCGCAACATGAGCGAGGAAGCGGCAATTCGGCAAGTGGCGGCTAATGCCGGGTATGTCGCCATCACCGATCGTGAAGCGCACAGCATCCTGATTGCGGATCAGGCCGCATGGACATTCCGGATACCGGTACGGCTCATGCAGCGATTGAGTTCAGATTACGGCATCGATGGCAGTGGTTCGGCAGGATCCTCGCTCGGCGCGTCAGCGGGTATGGCTGGTGCTGGAGCCGTCGGCGGTGCAGCAACAGGCACTGTTTCGACGGGCGGTA
>JAJXUP010000009.1:0-20482 GCA_021782795.1 Pseudomonadota bacterium
GGTGGAAGAACCCACTTCGCCGGGCTTGAGCTTCTGCTTGAAATAACCGAGCGAGATATAGCCCCAGATGTCGCGCGACAGATCGATCAGTACCGTATTGGCGCGGCTTACCGCGTCGAACAGTTCGGCCATGTAGTCGTGAGGCTCGATCTGGATGGTGTAGGCGTTGAAATGCAGTCCCAGTCCGGTGACGAAGCGGCGCGCGAAACCTTCCCAGTCGAAGTCCGGCCATGCGGCGAGGTGGGCGTTGTAATTGCCGACCGCTCCGTTGATCTTGCCCATCAGTGCCACATCGGCGATCTGTGCCTGCTGACGCTGCAACCGCCAGGCGATGTTGGCCATTTCCTTGCCCAGCGTCGTAGGCGTGGCCGGCTGTCCATGCGTGCGCGACAGCATGGGTTGAAAGGCATTGTCATGCGCGAGTTCCACCAATCGGGCGGAAACCCGTTCGAGTGTCGGCAGCAGTACGTCCTGGCGTGCCTTTTTGAGCATCAGTGCGTGCGACAGGTTGTTGATGTCTTCCGAAGTGCAGGCGAAGTGGATGAATTCGCCGGAGCTGGCGATTTCCGGGTTGTTGCTGAAATGTTCGCGCAGGAAGTATTCGACGGCCTTGACATCGTGATTGGTGTTGCGTTCGATGGCCTTGATGCATTCGGCATCCTGTTCGCTGAACTGGCTGGCCAGTTCGTCCAGTTCGGCGATGGTGGCGGTGGAAAACGGGCCGATGCCTTCGAGCCCGGGTTCGGCGGCCAGTGCCTTGAGCCATTCGATTTCCACGATGACCCGGTGATGGATCAGACCGAATTCGCTGAACATCGGGCGCAGGATTTCGGTTTTCGCTGCATAACGTCCATCGAGCGGGGAAAGCGCGGAAAGCGGGGAGAGGTCCATGGCGATCGTTTCGTGTTGTGGCGAAAGGGGCATTTTACAGGATTCCATGCACGCTGGAATGCGGCATGACGCGGTTTTGCATGCCTCTGCCGGCATGTCGGCCATGTCGCGCTTTTGCCGGATGTCCGGTGCTCGTGGCACAATTCGGTCTGTAAAGACGAACTGGCGGCGGCAACCAGGCATGAAACTGAGAATTTTTCGTTTCGATCCGGACCGGAATGATGAGCCGGTCGAGCAGGAATACGAGATCGATCCCGCGCTGGCCGGGCCGATGCTGCTCGATGCGTTGCTGTATGTGCGCGAGCACCTGGACGCGAGTCTCGCGTTGCGTCGTTCATGCCGCGAGGGGGTGTGTGGTTCGGACGGCATGAACGTCAATGGGGTGAATGTGCTCGCCTGCATCACCCCGCTGGCCGAGCTGAGCGAGCCGGTGATGATCCGGCCGCTGCCGGGTTTGCCACTCATCCGCGACCTGGTGGTGGACATGGAGCCATTGCTGCGCAATTATCGCGCAGTGCATCCCTGGCTCGAGGCCGATGTGGCCCCGGCCGAGCGCGAACGGTTACAGACGCCGGCTCAACGGACTGCATTGCAGGCGGCTGACGAGTGCATCCAGTGTGGCTGTTGCAGCAGTGCCTGTCCATCGTTCTGGTGGCGTCCTGATGAGTTTGCCGGACCGGCGGCGCTGCTTGCGGCCTGGCGTTTCGTCGCAGACAGCCGGGACGTGCAAACCGGTCCACGCCTTGCCGGACTCGCCCCCGGCCGGCGCCTGTTTGGCTGCCATGGTGTGATGAATTGCGCGGCAGTCTGTCCGAAAGGGCTGAACCCGGCGGCAGCGATTGGTACAATGAAGCGCTGGCTGCTCAAATCGGGGCAGCATCGGTGACGCCAGCGCTGAACCGGCTGCGCTGGCTGTGCCGGCGCGGCATGCTGGAACTGGATATTTTGCTGGACGAATTCCTGCGCCTGCATCACAGCGAACTGGATCCGCGCGAACGGCAGGCCTTTGAACGTCTGCTGGCGCTGGACGACGCGGTATTGTGGCAGCACATACAACAGAACGGTGGCATCACCACCGCCTTGAACAAGGCGATTTTTTCCGAGGACCCGGCACATGACCACTCCCACCAAAGCGATCCTGACATTTGACAATGGCGCGGCGCCCATCGAACTGCCCGTGCAGGCAGGCACGTATGGCCCGGATGTCATCGATATCCGTGCCTTGAACCAGCACGGTTATCTGACGTATGACCCGGGCTTCATGTCCACGGCCAGTTGCACGTCGGGAATCAGTTTCATCGATGGCGAGGCTGGCGTGCTCTACTACCGCGGCTACCCGATCGAACAGCTGGTGCAGCACGCAGACTTCCTGGAAGTGGCCTGGCTGCTGTTGTTCGGCGAACTGCCGTTGCCTGCAGAAAAGGCGGATTTCAGCCAGCAGGTGCGCCGCAACGCCATGCTGCATGACCAGATCAACAACGTGTTCCGCGGTTTTCGTCGCGATGCGCATCCGATGGCGGTCATGGTCGGTGTCACCGGCGCCATGTCGGCGTTCTACCATGACTCCAGCGACGTGTTCGATGCGGCGAGCCGTGTGCAGACGGCTGTCCACCTGATCGGCAAGGTGCCGACCATAGCGGCGATGTCGTACAAGTACAACATGGGCGAACCGTTTGTCTACCCGCAGTACCAACTCGGTTATGCGGAGAACTTTCTGCACATGATGTTCTCCACCCCGTGCGAATCCTACGAAGTCAACCCGGTGCTGGCGCGCGCGCTCGACCGCATTTTCATTCTGCATGCCGACCATGAGCAGAATGCCTCGACTTCCACGGTGCGCCTGGCCGGCTCATCGGGGGCCAATCCTTATGCCTGCATCGCGGCTGGCATGGCTTCGTTGTGGGGACCGTTGCATGGCGGCGCCAATGAGGCGGTGCTGAAAATGCTGGCAGAGATTGGCGACGTGTCGCGCATTCCCGAATTCATCGAGCGGGCGAAGGACAAGCAGAATCCGTTCCGCCTGATGGGCTTCGGCCACCGGATCTACAAGAACATGGATCCGCGCGCGGCCTTCATGCGCCAGACTTGCCACGAGGTGCTGGAAGAACTGGATCTGGTGGATGATCCGCTGTTCCGTATCGCGCTGGAACTCGAACGTATCGCCTTGCAGGACGAATATTTCATCGCCCGCAAGCTGTATCCCAATGTCGATTTTTATTCGGGCATCGTGTTCCGTGCATTGGGCATTCCGCCTTCGATGTTTACTGCCATCTTTGCGCTGGCTCGCACGGTGGGCTGGGTTGCACAGTGGAATGAAATGCTGGCCGACAGCAGTCACCGCATCGGCCGGCCGCGCCAGCACTATAACGGCGCGACCCGGCGCGATTACGTTCCAGAGCATCTGCGCGGCGCATGACGCAGCCGGACACAGCGATACTGCTCGCCGCTTCCGCCGCATGGCTGGAAGCCGCGACTGCCGGCGAACCGGCTGCCAGTGTCTCTGCCGTCGATCCGCTGCCCGTGTCGTCTGATGCCCGGTCGCAGGCCGATGCGCGTCAGGTGGCCGTGCTGCGTCTGATCAATGCTTACCGCTACCTCGGAGTGCGTGCTGCCGATCTTGATCCGCTGCGGCGCATGGACAATCCGCCGCCTGAAGAGCTCGATCCGGCGCATTACGGACTGGGGAGCGATGACCTGCCGTGCGAATTCGATACCGGTTCCCTGGCTGGTCCGGCGCGCGATACGCTGGCCGGCATCCTCCAACGCTTGCGGCGCACCTATTGCGGCCGGCTCGGCATCGAATACATGCACATTTCCGATGCCGGCCGCAAACGCTGGCTGCAGCAGCGCATCGAGTGCGATACCCCACCGGCCGCCGAGGCCGGGCAACGCCGCCAATGGCTGCGCTGGCTCACCGAAGCCGAAGTGCTCGAACAGTTCATCCACACACGATACGTCGGACAAAAACGCTTTTCGCTCGAAGGCGCGGAAACCCTGATGCCCATGCTGCACTGGCTCATGCGTTGCGCGTCGGAGCAGGGTGTGCAGGAAGTGGTGATGGGCATGGCACACCGTGGCCGGATCAACGTGCTGGTCAACCTGCTGGGCAAACCGCTGCATGCGCTGTTCGGCGTCGGGCGGCTTGACAATCATCGTGCCCTTGATGGCGATGTGCGCTACCACCAGGGCTTTTCTGCCGAACTGGCAACACCGGCGGGCCGGTTGCATCTGGCGCTGGCGTTCAACCCGTCGCACCTCGAAATCGTGCATCCGGTGGTGCGCGGCTCGGTGCGTGCGCGTCAGCATCGGCGCGGGGATGCGGACGGAGTGGAAGTGATGCCGCTGCTGATTCATGGCGATGCGGCCTTTTCCGGTCAGGGCGTGGTGATGGAAAGTTTCAACATGGCGGAAACGCGCGGTTACGATACCGGCGGCGCCATCCACATCGTGGTCAATAATCAGATCGGCTTTACCACGTCCGATCCGCGCGACACGCGCTCCTCGTTGTACTGCACCGATGTGGCCAAAATGATCGAGGCGCCGGTGCTGCACGTCAACGGTGACGATCCGGAAGCTGCCTTGCGTGCGGTTGAAATCGCACTTGAATACCGGCGGGCATTTCGCAAGAACATCATCATCGATCTGGTGTGTTTTCGCCGCCATGGCCACAACGAGCAGGATGAGCCGGCCGTGACCCAGCCACTGATGTATCAGCGCATCGCTCTCCATCCCGGCACGCGTACACTGTACGCACGTGCACTGGAAGTGCAGGGAGTGATCGGAGCGCACGAGGCCAGGGAACTGGCCGATCTTTGCCGTGAACGGCTCGATGGCGAGGAACCGCTGGTACGTCCGGCCGAATCGCTGTTCTCGCGCAGTTTTTCAGCACGCTGGCAGGCATATCACCGCAGCGACTGGCGTCAGCCGGTCGATACAGCGGTGCCACCTGGCCGTCTGCGCGAGCTGGGTGAAATTCTTTGCCGCGTCCCGCCCGGGTTCGTCGCCCATGAGCGCTTGCAGCGCATTCTTGCTGACCGGACTGCGATGCTGGCGGGAGAACTGCCGCTCGACTGGGGCCTGGCAGAAAATCTGGCGTATGCCAGCCTGCTACGCGATGGTTATCCGGTGCGTCTGTCCGGGCAGGACAGCGGCCGCGGTACGTTCTTTCATCGCCATGCGGTATGGCATGATCAGGCGCGTGAACGGCGTGACGCAGGCGAGTATGTGCCGTTGCAACACATCTATCCCAATCAGCCGCACTTCATCGTGGTCGATTCGCTGTTGTCCGAACTGGCCGTGCTGGCATTCGAATACGGTTATGCCAGTGCCGAACCCGATGAACTGGTCATCTGGGAAGCCCAGTTTGGCGATTTTGCCAACGGCGCACAGGTGGTGATCGACCAGTTCATCGCCAGCGGCGAAAGCAAGTGGGGCCGGCTGTGCGGGTTGACGCTGTTTCTGCCGCATGGGCAGGAAGGGCAGGGGCCGGAGCATTCGTCAGCGCGTCCGGAACGTTACCTGCAACTGTGCGCCCAGGATAACATGCAGGTCTGTCAGCCTACGACCGCCGCACAGATGTTCCACCTGTTGCGGCGCCAGATGCTGCGTGTGTACCGTAAGCCGCTGATCGTGCTCACCCCCAAGAGCCTGTTGCGCGCCCGTGCCGCCAGCGTGCCGCTGTCCGCGTTGACTTCGGGACAGTTCGAGCCGGTGCTGGGCGACGACGCCGTGCCCGATACGGCACACGTCACGCGCGTGTTGCTGTGCAGCGGCAAGGTGTACTACGATCTGCTCGGTTCGCGTGATGAACGCGGCCGCACTGATACTGCTCTGGTACGTGTCGAACAGTTGTACCCGTTTCCCGACGAAGAACTGCGTGCGGTGCTTGCGGCGTATCCGGGGCTGGCGGAATGCGTGTGGGTGCAGGAAGAGCCGCGCAATCAGGGTGCCTGGCCGGAGCTGGAATGGCGATTACGTGCGTTGCTGTCGCCTGGTTGTCGCCTTCGTCTGGCAAGCCGGCCGGAATCACCGGTGCCTGCGGCGGGCTACCCCGATGTATACCAGACCAGTCGACAGGCGCTGATAGATGAGGCATGGTCATGAAAGTGGATGTCAAGACACCTGAACTGTCCGAGTCAGTGGCGGAAGGCACGTTGCTGGAATGGAAGTGCAAGCCTGGGGACCGCGTGACGCGCGATGAGCCACTCATCGATCTGGAAACCGACAAGGTCATTCTGGAGATTTCTGCTCCGGCCAGCGGCATTCTGCTTGAATGCCTGCGCGAGAACGGCGCTACGGTGACGCCGGGCGAAACCATCGCCCGTATCGACACCGGTGAATCTGCACCGGCGCAACCGCAGGCGACCGTTGCCTTGCCACTGGCGCCCGCACCCGCACCTGCACCCGCACCCGCACCCGCACCTGCTGTCACAGCAGGCGATGCGCTTGCGCTACCTGTTAATGCTGCCCCCGCTGCCCCGGAATCCGGGTCGGTGCGCGCGCGTACCGGAGAGCGCCGCGAACCGATGAGCCGGTTGCGTCAGCGCATTGCCGAGCGCATGCTGTCCGCGCAGCAGCAGGCGGCAATCCTGACCACATTCAACGAAGTCAACATGCAACCGGTGCAGGCACTGCGTGCCCGCCACCAGCAGGATTTCCAGCGCGAACATGGCGTGAAGCTCGGCATTCTGCCGTTCTTCGTCAAGGCGGTCGTGCTGGCGCTGCGTCAATACCCGATCATTAATGCATCGATCGACGGAACGGATATCGTGTATCACGATGCCTGCCATCTGGGCATTGCCGTGTCCACTTCGCACGGGTTGGTGGTGCCGGTGCTGCGCGATGCGCAGACGCTGGAATTTGCCGGGATTGAACGCAGCATCAGAGATTTCGCACACCGCGCCGAGCAGATGCAATTGCAGTTCGCCGAGCTTGAGGGCGGTACGTTCACCATCAGCAATGGCGGGGTGTTTGGCTCACTGTTGTCGACGCCGATCCTCAACCCGCCGCAAGCCGCCATTCTGGGCATGCATGCCATCCAGGACCGACCGATAGCGGAACAGGGTCAGGTCGTCATCCGCCCCATGATGTATCTGGCGCTGTCCTACGATCACCGTCTGATTGATGGCCGCGAAGCGGTGCAGTTTCTCGTCGAGATCAAATCAGCGCTCGAGGAGCCCGAGCGGCTGCTGCTCGGCCTCTGAGCGTTCAGCCGGGTTGTCCGTCCACGCGTGCCTGCACCAGGATCGGGGCGTAGATGCGCACGAATAGCAGGAAGGCAACAATCCATGCCACTTGCGCCATAGCCAGCCACAGCAGGTAATGCGCACTGATGATGACAGGCAATACGACGCGGAACACAACGGCCAGCACCAGCAGGGTAAACACTGTGGTGAGCCGTTTCGGTGGCTGCTGGATGTTGCGTCCAGTGTGACCGAGTGACACCCGCGCCATCATGCCGACGGTCATGATGCCCACGCCACCCAGCGCGATGGCATGCAGCGCCAGGGTGGGCGACAGGGACAGCATCGGTGTGACTGCCTTGAGCAGGAAACCGGCGGTGACGATGGCATACCCCAGATACAGGACCCACAGCAGGGGTTTGCTCCAGATGCCGCGGGTATGCCATCCGGCCAGACGGATGCTGTGCACGACGCATAGCAGCAGCGCCAGCAGGCTGGTCAGCAGCGGCAGCTGTACGAAGACATCGGCGATCCAGAATGCAAGAAACAGATACAGGTTGGAACGGTCGATCCAGGCATGGTTGGTCAGCTGTACCGGGTAGCCGACGCCGCGTTCGATGAAGAACGGCAGCACCCGTCGCGCCATGTTGAACATCAGCGCTACCAGCAGGTACACGCCCGAGTACAGGCCCCATTCGACGCCATGACGCAGCACGCCGGCGATACCGAGCCAGAAGGCAAGGTTCGCCAGTGCAAGCAAGACCAGCTTGGCTACAATGCCGGCCTGCTGTTTCTGTCGGGTACGCATGATCGGCAGCGTGACCGCGACGATGAACAGCACGTCGAATGCCAGATCGAAAGTCATGGGTACGGCAACCGAATGTGTCATCCAGCCGGCGCTGCGCGCCGCCAGCCAGAGCAGGGTCAGGCCCGCCAGCGGGGCGCCCTGAGCGGTGGGAAGACCGGTCCAGTTGCGGACGGCAGTGAGCAGGAATCCGGCGACCACGGCCATGCCATAGCCGAATATCATTTCGTGCGCGTGCCAGTATATCGGCAGAAACGGCATGCGCGGCAGTGACCAGCCATATACGAACACCCCGACCCAGAGCAGGATGGCGATGGGAGAATACAGGCCGGCCAGGAGGAAAAACGGACGGAAACCGAGATTGAACAGCGCGAACCGGGGTACACGGCGTGCGGGGTCCTGGATGGTGATCATCGGGCGACTCCGCAAACGGCAGCCACATGTGCAGCCGGCAGCAAGATGGTCGGTGCGATAACGTTGTGCGGCATGGTGAACTCCTGGAAATGCATGATGGTTCGCATGGTAGCAGCAACCGGGCGGTCATTCATTGATTCAGATCAAGCGGGTACAGGACAGGATTGGTGTGCGCATCAGCCCGGGCTGCCTGCAGCCAGCCTGATATACATGCGGGTTGCCTGCAACAGGTTCCACCACAGCCAGCCGGCGGACAGTACAAACGTGAATCCTGCCACATGGGCCAACACGGGCCAGCCGAGGCTGGCGAACAGCAACAGCAGCGCGATGGTGTGCAGGCGCAACTGGCGACGTGAGTCGGAGTCTGCAATCACCAGTTTCATTCCAGGTGCAGTGTTGCGTCGGGCCGGATGGCTTTGCAAATGGAACCAGACCAGAAATGGTACGATCTTGTACAGCATGCCATTGACGACCGAGATGGCGAATCCGGCCAGGTACAGCATGCCGAGGGCAATCGGGTAGCGTGGGTCGTCACCGATGGACGTCACCTGTCCGGCCAGCCAGAGCAATGCGGCAGCGAGCAGACTGGCCATGCCGATGCGCCAGAATTGCAGGCTGACGTCCGGCAGCTTGCGCCGGCGAGCAGCCTGCAAGCGGAGCGTGACCAGGGCATACGATGCCAGACAGGTAACGAGTACGCCGTGGGTGCCCGTGGTGATCCAGGCCGCCGGTGCAGAAGCCAGCCATGGCGTCGCGGAATCCAGCGTCAGCGCGGCATAGATCACGCCACCGAACCAGCGGGTGACTGCTGCCGGATAGGCCGGGGTGAGCTGGAACATGGGGATCACTTGCCAGGACACACCCATCACCAGAACACCGACCCAACCGATGAGTCCCCATTGCGCGTGCAACGAGGTCCATGGCAGCAGTGCCAGATTCAGCATGCCCACCCGGACTGCGGCCAGCGCAATGCCGATGCCTGCAGTGGCTGTCAGTGCGAGTAACGCCAGGCGCATCGCGCGAACGGTTGCGTGCCGTACCGGCGAGTGCAGCAGGCTGTGACCGCAGGCCAGCAGCAGCACGCCACACGCCAGCGTCAGTGCGGCCATGGCCAGCCTGATGTCGTGCGCATCGGCGCGATCCAGTCCGCGGGCCAGCCAGAGTGTGCCTGCCATCAGGGGAAGATGTACCAGTCCTGCCACAGTGCGCGGAAAAGCGATGGGTGCGCCGGCGACCACTGGCAACATCTGCATCAGTGCACCGGCCATGCTGGTGGCGAGAAACCCCAGTGTAAGCAGGTGGACGAGCGCCAGCGTGGCCGGGTGCCAGCGTGACGCCAGCAGCTCCGGGCCGTTGGCCAGCATCAGGCCGCCTGCGGCCAGCAAAAAGACGGGCGCGGCAAGAAAGAAACGGAACGGTACCGAAATCGGGGGAGCCTGTTCCAGGGCCAGGCTGGTGTGCGCGCCGTTCATCGCCAGATCAGGATGTCGACGCGGCCCGGAGCACCCGTTTCAGTGCGATAGTGAAATCCCGATTCCTCCAGCGCCGTGTACAGCGGAAATGGTTCGCGGTGGTGGATCATGTGCAATACCTGTCCGGCCGGCAGGCTGTCCAGTTCATGCAATACCTTGAGCATCGGTTCCGGAGGCTCCAGGCCGCGTACGTCGATGAGGCGTTCATCGGCCATGGGATCAGCCTGCCGACTGGAGTTGGCGCATTTGCAGCACCATCCCATCGTGCTGCCCGCCGAAAAGTCGGTCGGTCATCGGATACAGCACCTGTTCTTCCTTGATATTGTGCTGCTGGATGACAATGAGCAAGGTTTCGGCCAGGCCGAGACTGCCTTCTACATCGTGAATGACGATGGCATTGGACACACGGTCGAACATGCCGCGGATTTCCTCGTGCTCGATGCGCATCATGCGTGTCGGCCCCGAACTGTTGCCGGTGGCCTGTTCGAATGCAGGAAACACCACCGTCTCTTCCTTCTCGAAATGGTTGAGCGTGGCCGCAGTGAAACGCTGGAACCAGGTTTCGGCCTGCATCCAGTCGCCATCGGCAATGGCCTGCTCGGCGTAGGAAAACAGTACATCGGCTTCGCGATGCTCGGCGGTGAGGTAGCTGCTGATCGTGCTCATGATCCGTTCCTGAAAATGAAGTGGCTGGAACGGATATTGTGGCCAATCCCGCACTGCGTTGCCTTGACCTGAGTCAAGGCAACGCAGTGCGGCGGCGCGGGGCGTACGTTGGCGGTACGCCCGTTACGCCGCCCGAGCGGGCGATCAGTCGCTGAACGGGTGTTGCAGAACGATGGTTTCCTCGCGGTCCGGCCCGGTGGAAATCAGGGCGATGGGGACTTCGCACAGCTGCTCCATGCGCTGGAGATACGCCTGGGCGTTGGGAGGCAGGTCTTCGAAGTGTTTGACGCCGACCGTGCTGGAACTCCAGCCCGGCATTTCTTCGTAGATCGGTTCGCAGGTTTCGAGGTTCTCCGCGCCGACGGGCAGAATGTCGGAGTCGCCCTGTTCCATGTGGTAGCCAACGCAGATGCGCAGCGATTCCATGCCGTCGAGCACGTCCAGTTTGGTCACGCACAGACCGGACACGCCGTTGAGCTGGATCGAACGTTTGAGCGCGGCAGCGTCAAACCAGCCGCAGCGGCGCGCCCGGCCGGTGGTCGAGCCGAATTCGTGCCCGCGTTCGGCCAGTTGCCTGCCGGTGTCGTCGAACAGTTCGGTGGGGAACGGGCCGGAGCCGACGCGCGTGGTGTACGCCTTGGTGATGCCGAGTACGTAGTGCAGCGTGTGCGGTCCCACGCCGGCACCCGTCGAGGCGCCACCGGCGGTGCAGTTGCTTGAGGTGACGTACGGGTAGGTGCCGTGGTCGATGTCGAGCAGGGTACCTTGTGCACCTTCGAACAGCAGGTTTTTGCCGTCACGGTTGGCTTCGTAGAGCAGGCGCGGCACATCGCCCACCATTGGCTTGATGCGTTCGGCCAGCGCGAGCGTGGTGTCGAGCGTGTGATTGAAATCGACGATGTCGGTGTGGAAATAGTGCTTGAGCACGAAGTTGTGATAATCGAGCACCTCACCGAGCTTGGCGGCAAAGCGTTCGCGGTAGAACACATCCTGCAGGCGAATGGCGCGCCGGGCGACCTTGTCTTCATAGGCCGGGCCGATGCCGCGGCCGGTCGTGCCGATCTTGCCAGCGCCTTTGGCCTGTTCGCGCGCCAGATCGATGGCGGCATGGTAGGGCAGGATGAGCGGACAGGCTTCGGAGATCTTCAGTCGTGCGGCCACTTCAACGCCGTGCGCGGCGAGCATGTCCATTTCCTCGAGCAGGGCTGTGGGCGACACGACCACGCCGTTGCCGATGTAACAGGTGACATCGTTACGCAGGATTCCGGAAGGAATGAGGTGCAGGACGGTCTTCTGACCGCCGACGACCAGGGTGTGGCCGGCGTTGTGGCCGCCCTGAAAGCGCACCACGCCCTGGGCGTGGTCGGTCAGCCAGTCTACGATTTTTCCTTTTCCTTCGTCACCCCACTGGGTGCCGATGACTACGACGTTTTTGCTCATGTTGAATCGCTTGTGGTGAATAACCTGCTGGCCTGTCAGTCTGCTGGCCGGGCAACGACCGCCCAGTCGCCTTCTGCCGTTGGCTGGAGTATGCGGTCGTGATCGTATTCTGCGCGGCTGCTCTCGTGGCCGGGCAAGTCGACGATGACGGTTTCGCCTGCAAGACGCAATTCGTCGATGCGGGCAGACAGTCTGGCGTTTTTCAGGTAAGGCGCAAGAATCGGGCGGTTGACCTGGGGCCGCGGAAACAGGGTTGCCAGTTCGCGCAGGTCGAGGCTGAATCCGGTGGCGTGACGGGCGCGCCCGAAGGTTTTGCCCACATGATCGAAGCGTCCTCCGGAAGCGAGCGGTGCCGGGTGGTGGCTGGTGTAGACCGCGAATACCACGCCGCTGTGGTAATGGTAGCCGCGCAGTTCGGCCAGGTCGATGTTGAGCTTGATGCCTGACCGGGTTTCGTTGACGATGGCGCGCAGCTGTTCGAGCGCCTGGCTGATTTCGAAATGGCTGGGCAGTTCGCGGAAGGCGCGTTCGAGCACTTCTTCGCCGCCGTACAGTGTCGGCAGGGTGCAGAAGGCGGCACGGGTCTGCGGTTCGAGGTCGCGGGTCAGATGCCGGATGCTGGCGATGTCCTTGGATTGCAGCGCGGCGAACAGCGGGCCGGCCTGGGCCTCCTCGATGCGCGCATACTGCAGCAGTCCGCGGAATACTCCGACGTGTCCGAGATCGAGATGCAGGTCGGATACGCCAGCAAGACGCAAGGCCGACAGCATCAGTTTCTGGATTTCGATATCGGCCTCGAAGCCTTCATGTCCATACAGTTCGGCGCCGAGTTGCATCAGTTCGCGCGAACGCCCGGTGCGTTCCGGCAGCGTGTGCAATACCGGTCCTGCATAGCATAACCGGGTAACGCCCTGCCGGTTGAGCAGGTGCGCGTCGATGCGCGCGGTCTGCGGGGTGATGTCGGCGCGCAATCCCATGGTCTGGCCGGAGATCTGGTCGACCAGCTTGAACGTCTTGAGGTCGAGGTCGCCGCCGGTGCCGGTGAGCAGCGAGTCGAGGTATTCGATCAGCGGCGGGGCCACCAGCTCGTAGCCATGCACGCGGAACAGGTTGAGCAGGTTGTGCCGCAACCCCTCCATGCGCAGCGCGGCAGCGGGCAGGATGTCCTCGATGTATTCGGGCAGCCGCCAGGTGTGCGTGTTCAAGGTTTGCTCCCCCCGGGTGAATTCATGTACTTGAAGAAGGCCGAGTGCGGATCGAGTACCAGCATGTCCTGCTTGCTGTGGAAGCTTTGCCGGTAGGCATTGAGACTGCGGTAGAACGAATAGAACTCGGGATTCTGCGAGAAGGCGCTGGCATAGATCGCACTTGCGCTGGCATCGCCTTCGCCCTTGACGCGCTGCGCGTCACGCCAGGCATCGGCAATGATGACTTCGCGCTGGCGGTCGGCATTGGCCCGGATCTGCTCGGCCTCGGCGGAACCCGTGGAGCGCAGTTCGTTGGCCACCCGTTTGCGTTCGGCTTCCATGCGGCGGTAGACCGAATCACTGACTTCTTGCGGCAGATCGACATGCTTGATGCGCACGTCGATGACTTCCACGCCGATTTTGCGCGCGTCCTGGTCGGCGCGGGCGCGCAAGGTGCGCATGATGTTCTCGCGTTCGCCGGATACCACGTCATGGATGGTGCGCTGGCCGATCTCGGCGCGCAGGGCATCGTTGATCGTCTGCTGCAACCGGGTGCGCGCTCGTGTTTCGTCGCCACCGACGCTGACGTAGTACTGGCGCACATCGACGATCCGCCATTTGGCGAAATAGTCGATGAGAACGTTCTTCTTTTCCGAGGTGATGAAGCGGTCCGGGTCGTTCGGATCCAGTGTGAGGATACGTGTATCAAAGTAACGTACATTCTGCACCAGCGGCATCTTGAAATACAGGCCTGGCGCGCGCTGGGTGGCCACGATCTGTCCCAGCTGGAACACCAGCGCGTTCTGTCGCTGGTCGACGCTGTAGAGCGACAGGCTGGCCAGGATGAGCACGCCTGCAATCAGGGTGATCAGCGAAGCAATCCGGTTGTTCATGGCCGGTCCTCCCGGTCGCGGCTGCGCATGGCATCCCGCGTGCGGTTCATGTCGTCGGGAGACGACGAGTCATCGGGTCGTGGCGTGCTGTCGGCCGTGGTGTCTGCCGGTTTTGGGGTGTCGGCTGCACCCGGTAGCGGCGCGGTCGCTGCAGGTGGGGGTGACGCGAGCGGCGCAACGGCGCTGCCGGCGGGCGCCGTCTGCTGCAGCAATTTGTCGAGTGGCAGGTAGAGCATCTGGTTGCTGCCCTTGCCGCTGTCGACGAGTACCTTGGTGGTGTGGGTGAGCACCTGCTGCATCATGTCGAGGTACATGCGTTCGCGTGTCACGACCGGTGCCTTGTTGTACTGGGCGAGCACCTGGCGGAAGCGGTCGGCCTCACCCTGGGCATCGGCGATCACCGACTGCTTGTAGCCGGCAGCTTCTTCCTGCAGGCGGGCTGCCACCCCGCGGGCTTTGGGTATCACGTCGTTGGCGTAGGCCTGTCCTTCGCTTTTGAGCCGGTCACGGTCCTGGCCGGCCTTGACGGCATCGTCAAACGACGGCTGCACTTCCTGGGGCGGTTGGGCGTTCTGCAGGGTGACGCGGCTGATGCTGATGCCGGCACCGTAGCGGTCGAGAATTTCCTGGATGTGCTTGGCGGCACGTTCGGCGATATCGGCACGGCCTTCATAGAGGACATAGTCCATCTGGCTCTTGCCGACAATCTGGCTCATGACGCTTTCGGCGACCTGGCGCACGGCATCATCCGGTGAGCGGTTGTTGAACAGATAGTGTTCCGGGTTCTTGAGCGTGTATTGCACGGCGAACTGGATGTCGACGATGTTCTCGTCGTCGGTGAGCATCAGCGATTCCTTGAGAATCTTGTTGCGCACATTTTCGCGGTAACCGACTTCCACCGTACGCACCTGTTCCATGTTGACGATTTCGACCGATTCGACAGGCCAGGGCAGGTGCCAGCCGGGTCCGGGCTGGCTGGTTTCGATATAGCGGCCGAAACGCAGCACCACGCCGCGCTCGCCGGCATCGACGATGTAGAAACCGGAGGCGAGCCAGATGGCCAGCACCACGCCGGTGACGATGAGGAACAACGATGGCGGTACGCCACGGCCCGGCTCGGTCTTTCTGCCGAACAGCTTGTTCAGCCGTGCATTGAAGTTGCGCCAGATTTCGTCCAGGTCGGGCGGGCCATCGTTTTTCTTGCCCCACTGCGGGTCATTCCATGCCATGCTCAGTCCAGTTCCGGATGGTATTCGCTGTTGGTCGTTCGGGCGTTTTCACTTGTGCTGCCGGAGCGCAGGAAGTCTTGCCTGGCCTCGCCGAGCGCCGTGCGCAGCAGAGAAATACCTTCGCCGGTCTGCGCGCTTAGCCGGATGGCGCTGATTCTACCATATTCGTCGCGTTCGATGCCCGGGCTGCCCGGACCGAGGTCGATTTTGTTGTATATCAGAATTTGCGGAATGGCGTCGGCGCCGATTTCTCCGAGCACGTGGTTGACTTCGGCGATGTGCCGGTCGCGCATCGGGCTGACGCTGTCGACGACATGCAGCAGCAGGTCGGCCTCGCGGGTTTCTTCCAGTGTGGCGTGGAAGCTTTCCACCAGTGTATGCGGCAGGCCGGTGATGAAGCCGACGGTGTCCGAGAGCACGATTTCGCCGGTTTCCGGTAAAAACAGCTGACGCGTGGTGGTATCCAGCGTGGCGAACAACTGGTTGGCGACGTAGCTGTTGGCATGGGTCAGGCGATTGAACAGCGTTGATTTGCCGGCATTGGTGTAGCCGACCAGCGATACCGACATGACCTGGCGACGGCTACGCGCGCGGCGCTGCACCTTGTGCTGGCGCTGCACGCGCGCCAGACGGTCCCTGAGCAGCTTGACGCGCTTGCCGATCAGTCGTCGGTCGGTCTCGAGCTGGGTCTCGCCCGGTCCGCGCAGGCCGATACCGCCTTTCTGCCGTTCGAGGTGGCTCCAGCCGCGCACAAGGCGGGTGGCGAGGTGGGCGAGCTGTGCGAGTTCGACCTGCAGGATGCCCTCGGCGCTCTTGGCGCGTCGCGCAAAGATGTCGAGGATCAGCGTAGTGCGGTCGACCACGCGGCACTCCAGAGCGCGTTCGAGGTTGCGTTCCTGTGCCGGCGACAACGGATGATTGAAGATGACCAGGTCGGCCTCGTGCGCATGCACGGCCGCGCCGATTTCCTCGACCTTGCCGCTGCCGGCGAAGTAGGTGGGGTCAGGTCGCGCGCGCCGGCCCTCCACCACGCCGGCAACGGTGAGGCCGGCGCTGGTTGCGAGCTGGTGCAGTTCTTCCAGACTTTCCCGATAGTCGGGCTGGCCGGTGTCGATGCTGGCCAGCACCACCCGGTCGCCCCCCTGGTGGCGTTCAAACATCCGCGTATCCTGGAGGCAGGCGGCGTGCCCCTCGGGCGGGAAGACTGCAGAGCATGCGGTTCATGGCGAAGCGGTGCAGGGCGTTCTCAGCCGATGCCGTTTTCCTGGTTGTGCAATACAACGGGACGCGCCGGTACGATGGTGGAAATGGCGTGCTTGTATACCATCTGGGTGACCATATTCTTCAGCAGGACGACATACTGGTCATAGGACTCGATCTGGCCCTGCAATTTGATGCCGTTGACCAGATAGACCGAGACGGGCACGTTCTCCCGGCGCAAGGTGTTCAGGAATGGGTCTTGCAAGGAAAGTCCCTTGTTTTTATTTGGTTTTATTGCGTTCATCGTGGGGCAGTCCAATCGTTATGACGAAACAGCGTCGGGTAATTATATACCGGGGCTGACGGCAGTTGGCAATAACCGCGTCGCCGGCGCCAATGTGTGTTGATTGACAGCGGGTTTGCCTCCAGGTTCCCCGGAAGCTGCGTGCAAGTCTCATATGCATGCCATTTGAGTGTTACGGCGTTTTGTGTCAGCATGGGCACCACTGTCGCAACCGCGCGCCGCCCGGATCGGCCCGCGCCGGTGCGAGTTTCGTCCGGAGAAAAGGCATGACAGATTGCACCCGTCACAAGGCGTGGGGAGCGCTGCAGGCGCACAGTCGGCAGATGCGAGACGTGCAGATGCGCGACCTGTTTGCGCAAGACGAGCAGCGCTTCGAGCAGTTTTCGCTGCGAGCTGCGGGTATTCTGCTGGACTATTCCAAGAATCGCATCACTGCCGAGACCCTGTCGCTGCTGACCGGCCTGGCACGGGAAGCCGGACTGGGCGAGGCCATGCAGGCCATGTTTGGTGGCGACCGCATCAATGTTACCGAAGGTCGCGCAGTGCTGCACACGGCGCTGCGCAACCGTGGCGACTGGGCGGTGCAGGCCGATGGCAAGCCGGTGATGCCGGACGTGCTGCTGGTGCTGGAACGCATGCGCACGTTTACCGAGGCGGTGCGCGATGGCGTCTGGCGCGGCTTTACCGGTCAGCGCATCACCGATGTGGTGAACATCGGTATCGGCGGTTCCGATCTGGGGCCAGCCATGGTGACGCAGGCGCTGCAGCCTTACTGGCAACCTGGCCTGCGCGCCCATTTCGTGTCCAACGTCGATCCGTCGCAGATGGTGGAAACGCTGATGAGCGTTCCGGCGGAATCGACACTGTTCATCGTGGCGTCCAAGACCTTCACAACGGCGGAAACCCTGCTCAACGCACATGTGGCGCGACGCTGGCTGGTAGAACAGGCTGGCGACGAAGCGGCGGTGGCCAAACATTTCGTCGCGGTGTCGACCAATGCCGACAAGGTGCGGGCCTTCGGCATCGACACGGCCAACATGTTCGGATTCTGGGACTGGGTGGGTGGCCGCTACTCGGTCTGGTCGGCGGTTGGGCTGCCGGTGGCGCTGCTGGTCGGCATGAATGCCTTCGAACAGTTCCTTGCCGGGGCGCACGCCATGGACGAGCATTTCCGCACCGCGCCGTTCGAGCGCAACATGCCGGTCATCCTGGCGCTGCTTGGCATCTGGTACATCGATTTCTTTGGCGCCCAGAGCCACGCAGTGTTTCCTTACGATCAGTACCTGGCGCGGCTGCCGGCCTACCTGCAGCAACTCGACATGGAAAGCAATGGCAAATCGGTCACGCGCGATGGCGAGCGTGTCGCGTGCGATACCGGGCCGGTATTGTGGGGCGAGCCTGGCACCAACGGTCAGCATGCGTTCTACCAGTTGCTGCATCAGGGCACACGTCTGGTACCGGCGGATTTTCTTGCGGCAGCACATTCGCAGCGCCCGCTCGACCAGCAGCACGAGGTGCTGCTGGCCAACTGTTTTGCGCAGACGCGTGCGCTGATGCTGGGCAAACGTCCCGATGAAGCCGAGGCGGAACTGCGTGCGGCGGGGATGAGCGAGGATGCGTTGCGAGCGTTGTTGCCGCACAAGGTGTTTCCGGGCAACCGGCCATCGAACACTTTGCTGTACGACCGGCTCGACCCGCGAACGCTGGGTGCGCTGATTGCATTGTACGAGCACAAGATATTCGTGCAGGGAACGGTGTGGGATATCAATTCGTTCGACCAGTGGGGTGTGGAGCTGGGCAAGCAACTCGCGCTCGGCATTGCGCCAGATCTGACCGGCGAACGGCGCGGAGCGCATCATGATGCGTCTACCAACGGCCTGATCGATGCGGTGCATGCGTTTCGCGAACATGGGAGTGACGAAGCTGACGCCTGATATCCGTCAGGACGAACAGCTCAGCATGACCTGGCTTCCCGGTGGGGGCGGATCAGCCCAGTGTTCGTATTGCGGATGTTCGTCAAACGGCGCCTGCAGTACGGTGACCATTGCATCCAGCATGTGCGTGTCGCCGTGGTCGCGGACCGCAGCGATGATCTGTTCCGCCAGGTGGTTGCGCAGGATGTATTTCGGATTGACGCGCAGCATGGCCCGCGAACGCTGCGCGTCGTCGGGCGCGGTTTGGCGCAACGCAGCGCGGTAGTCGTCAGCCCAGGCATCGAAGGCGGCGCGGTCGATGAACAGGTCGCGCAATGGGGCGTTGGGCGCGGCGGGAGTGCTGTCGAAATGGCACAGTCGGCGCAGGAACGTGGTGTAATCCACCTGGTTTGCGTGCAGCAGTTCCAGCATGGACAGGATCAGTCGTGCATGTTCGCGTTGCGCCGGCAGACCCAGCCGGGCGCTCATCCGCTGGATGTAGGCGCCGGCGAAGCGGGCAGGGTATTCGCTGATGGCGGCAATGCCGGCTTCTTCGCTGATGAGTGGCGACAGGGCCTGTGCCAGCCGGGTCAGGTTCCAGCCAGCCACATCGGGTTGCTGGTCGAATGCGTAACGTCCGCTTTCGTCAGAGTGATTGCACACGAATCCCGGTTCGTAGTGATCCATGAAGCCAAACGGACCATAATCCAGCGTGAGGCCAAGCATGGACATGTTGTCGGTGTTCATCACGCCATGGGTGAAGCCGGCCGCCTGCCAATGCGCGAGCAGCGTCGCGGTGCGACGTGTCGTTTCGGCGAGCAGGCGTTCGTAACGGTCCGGCAGGTCGATCCAGTGCGGGAAATGGTGGCGCAGCATGAAGTCGGCCAGTTCGCGCAGCGCATCGGGCTGCCTGTGCGCATACATGGCTTCGAAGTGGCCGAAGCGCACGAAGCTCGGACTCACGCGCAGCACGATGGCGGCGGTTTCCTGTGTTTCGCGCCACACCGGTAGCGGGCTGGCCACCAGCGATAGCGCGCGCGTGGTCGGTATGCCCAACCCGGCCATGGCTTCCGAGCACAGGTATTCGCGCAAGCTCGAACGCAGTACCGCGCGGCCGTCGCCGCCACGCGAATAGGGGGTGCGGCCGCTGCCCTTGAGCTGCAGTTCCCAGCGTTCGTCGTGCATGCCCGGCACGTCGCCCAGCAGCAGCGCACGGCCGTCGCCGAGCCGGGAAACGAAATGGCCGAACTGGTGGCCGGCGTACAGCGAAGCTAACGGTTGCGAGCCGGGCAGCAGGCGGTTGCCGCTCAGGTAGTGTGCAGCCAGTTCATGCTGGCCAGCCTGCGGATCCAGCCCGATCAGTTGCGCGACTGTGCGGTTGAAGTGCAGCAGCACCGGATCGGGCACGGGATCCGCATCGACGGCGTGGTGCAGTCCGGCGGGCAATGCGGCAAAACGCTGCGACAGGCCGAGGGCATCAAACGGGTTTGTCGTTGGCGTGGGCTGAAAGGCGGCAGTTGGGCACATGGCTGCATCTTATCGCCGCCGCTGGGCAAAGGCAAATTGTTTGAGTAAATTACTCGGGAATTGCCGGAAGGTAAAGCTGCCCTGCTCCTTGCGTGGTTTGGCTTGAGCGGCTTTGAATTGACGGTATAATGGCCTTTCAAAAATATGTCATGGCACTGTCATGCTTGATCTGCTAAAACTCGACACGAATTCCCCTGATTTTCAGGCCGACCTCGATCGCAGGCTCGCGCTCGATGCCGGGCAGGACGCGTCCATCGAACGTACGGTGGAAGATATCCTGCATCGTGTGCGTACCGAAGGCGATGCTGCGGTGCTCGAATATACGCGCCGTTTCGATCGGCTCGATGCCGCTTCGGTGG
>JAJXUP010000009.1:20492-29307 GCA_021782795.1 Pseudomonadota bacterium
TGGCCGCGCTCGAACTGGCGCCACAACGGTTGCACGAGGCGCTGGCGCGGTTGCCGGCTGTGCAGCGGGAGGCGCTCGAATTCTCTGCGGCGCGTATTCGCGCCTATCATGAGCACCAGGTGCAGGCCTCCTGGCGTTATGAAGAAGCCGATGGCACCATGCTCGGCCAGCAGATCACTGCGCTTGACCGCGTCGGATTGTACGTTCCGGGCGGCAAGGCGGCCTATCCGTCTTCGGTGCTGATGAATGCGGTTCCGGCCAAGGTGGCCGGTGTGGCGGAACTGGTGATGGTGGTGCCCACGCCGGACGGCGTGCAGAACGAACTGGTACTGGCGGCGGCTGCAGTGGCGGGCGTCGATCGGGTGTTCACCATCGGCGGGGCGCAGGCTGTGGGCGCGCTGGCCTACGGCACCGCCAGCATCGCCCAGGTGGACAAGATCGTGGGGCCGGGCAACGCCTACGTGGCCGCGGCCAAACGCCGCGTGTTCGGCACGGTCGGCATCGACATGGTGGCCGGCCCGTCGGAAATCCTCGTCATCAGCGACGGCAAGGCCTCGCCCGACTGGGTGGCGATGGATCTGTTTTCCCAGGCCGAGCACGACGAACTCGCGCAATCCATCCTGGTGTGTCCCGATGGTGCATTTCTGCAGCGTGTGGAGGAGAGCATCCGTCGCCTGCTGCCGGAGATGCCGCGCCGTACCGTGATCGAGACCGCGCTGCGTGACCGCGGGTTGCTGATCCGGGTGCGCGATCTGGATGAGGCAGTGCGCATTGCCAACCACATCGCTCCGGAACACCTGGAACTGTCGATCGACGATGCCGATGCCTGGGTGGAAAAAATCCGTCATGCCGGCGCCATTTTCATCGGTCACCATACCTGTGAAGCGCTGGGCGACTATTGCGCCGGGCCGAATCACGTGTTGCCCACGTCGCGCACGGCACGTTTTTCCAGCCCGCTTGGCGTGTATGATTTCCAGAAGCGTTCCAGCCTGATCCGCGTGTCGGCAGCCGGTGCGCAAACGCTTGGACGTGTCGCCTCGACGCTGGCGCATGGCGAGGGGTTGCAGGCGCATGCGCGATCGGCGGAATATCGCATGGCTGGCGCCAAATGAGCCAGTTGTGGAGCGAGGTGGCGCGCCAGCTCGTACCTTACGTGCCGGGCGAGCAGCCGAAAGTGCCCGGGCTGGTCAAGCTCAATACCAACGAGAATCCGTATGGTCCGAGTCCGCGCGTGCTGGAAGCGCTGCGGGCGACGGTCAACGATGACCTGCGGCTGTATCCCGATCCGGCCAGCGATGCGTTGCGTGACGTCATCGCCGCACGGCATGGACTTGGCCGGGAAAACGTGTTTGTCGGCAATGGCTCGGACGAAGTGCTGGCGCACGCCTTTCATGCACTGCTCAAGCATGAGCAGCCGGTGCTGTTTCCCGACATCACCTACAGTTTCTATCCGGTCTATTGCCAGTTGTACGGCATCGGCAGTGAACAGGTGCCGCTGACGGAAGATTTTCGCATCAGCGTGGACGATTACCTGCGACCGAACGGTGGCATCGTGTTTCCCAATCCCAATGCGCCGACCGGCTGCCCGCTGCCGCTTGAGGACATCGAACGGCTGTTGCGCCACAATCGCGACAGCGTGGTGGTGGTCGACGAAGCCTATGTCGATTTCGGAGCCGAATCGGCCGTGACGTTGATCCGGCAGTTCCCGCAGCTGCTGGTGGTGCGCACGCTGTCGAAATCGCACGGGCTGGCCGGATTGCGCGTGGGCTATGCGCTCGGTGATGCAGCGCTCATCGCCGGTCTGCACCGCGTCAAGGACAGCTTCAATTCCTATCCGCTGGGCCGGCTGGCCCAGGCCGGTGCGCAGGCGGCCATGCTCGATGAGGCGTGGTTTGATGCGACCCGAAAGCGCATCATGGCAACACGCGACTGGTTGAGCGGCGAACTGCGTGATTTGGGGTTCGAAGTGCTGCCGTCAGCGGCCAATTTCGTGTTTGCCCGGCATGCGCATCTCCCGGGAGAACGCTGTCATACCATGTTGCGTGAATGCAACATTCTGGTGCGGCATTTTCGTCAGCCGACGCGTGTTGCGTCGTTCAACCGCATTACAATAGGCACCGATGCCCAATGTCAGGCACTGGTGGAAGCATTGGCCGGACTGGTGACGCATGACGTCCGTGCCGGCTGACAGGGGGGAGCTTTTCATGCGTACCGCACAGGTAGCCCGCAATACACTTGAAACACAGGTCAGCGTCGAGCTCAATCTCGATGGAGAAGGGATCGGGCGATTTGCGACGGGCGTGCCCTTCCTCGACCACATGCTCGACCAGATCGCCCGTCATGGCACCATGGATATCAAGGTGGACGCCAAGGGCGATCTGCATATCGATGCGCATCATACGGTGGAAGACATCGGTATTACGCTCGGACAGGCGTTCGCGCGCGCGCTCGGCGACAAGAAAGGCGTGCGCCGCTATGGCCATGCCTATGTGCCGCTGGACGAAGCCCTGTCGCGCGTGGTGGTCGATCTGTCCGGGCGACCCGGACTGGTGTTCAACGTCGAATTTACCCGCGACAAGATCGGTGATTTCGATGTCGAACTGGTGCGCGAATTTTTCCAGGGATTCGTCAATCACGCCGGCGTGACCCTGCATGCGGATAACCTGCGCGGGCTGAATGCCCACCATCAGGCCGAAACCCTGTTCAAGGCGCTCGGCCGGGCGCTGCGCATGGCAACCGAATTCGATCCGCGCCTGTCTCCTGCTGCATTGCCATCCACCAAAGGCAGCCTGTGATGGTTGCGTCCGCCGATATCGCCGTGGTGGATTATGGCATGGGTAACCTGCGTTCGGTGGCCAAGGCGCTCGAACACGTTGCGCCGCAACTGAATGTGGTGGTGACCAGTGAACCCGACGTGGTGGCGCAGGCCGGCCGGGTCGTGTTTCCCGGCGTGGGCGCCATGGGCGACTGCATGCGCGAGCTTGCCGTGCGCGGACTGGCCGGCGCCGTGCGCGAGGCGGCACGCAGCAAGCCGTTTCTTGGCATTTGTCTGGGCATGCAGATGCTGTTCGAACACAGTGAAGAAGGCGATGTGGCCGGTCTGGGCATCCTGCCCGGTCAAGTGCGCCGTTTTCCCGAATCGCTGGCCGTGCCGGAACACGGCGGCCGGCTCAAGATACCGCACATGGGCTGGAACCAGGTGTACCCGGTCCGGCCGCATCCGCTGTGGTGCGGACTGACCGATGGCGCCCGTTTCTATTTCGTGCACAGTTATTATGTCGAACCGGCGCAGGATGCACATCTGGGTGCAACGACCGATTATGTTTTTTCCTTTGCCAGCGCTGTGGCGGCCGACAATGTGTTCGCCGTGCAGTTCCATCCGGAGAAAAGCCAGCAGGCCGGTCTTGCTTTGCTTGGCAATTTTGTCGAATGGAATGGTAAGATTGTCTGACAGTCCCGAAGGATCGATTTCCGACTCCGGTTTGCAATTTTTTATTATCGATTTCATGTTGCATCATGCTGATCATTCCCGCTATTGACCTCAAGGACGGACACTGCGTCCGCCTCAAACAGGGGCTGATGGAAGAGTCCACCCTGTTTTCCGAAAACCCGGCCGAAATGGCCCGCCACTGGTTGTCCAAGGGGGTGCGACGTTTGCATCTGGTCGACCTGAACGGCGCTTTTGCCGGAAAGCCGGTCAATGGACAGGCGATTCGTGAAATCGTCGATGCCGTGGGCGGGGAAATTCCGGTCCAGCTCGGCGGCGGCATCCGCGACCTGGATACCATTGCACGCTATCTCGACAGTGGCGTGCGCTACATCATTATCGGCACTGCGGCGGTAAAAACGCCGGGGTTCCTGCATGATGCCTGCAACGCCTTCCCGGGGCAGATCATCGTTGGCCTCGATGCCAAGGATGGCAAGGTCGCGGTGGATGGCTGGTCCAAGCTGACACATCACGACGTGATCGATCTGGCGCGCAAATTCGAGACCTACGGCGTCGAAGCCGTGATCTACACGGATATCGGCCGTGACGGCATGCTGACCGGCGTCAATATCGATGCCACGGTCAAACTGGCGCGGTCGGTCAGCATTCCGGTCATTGCCAGCGGCGGGGTGACCAATCTGGACGACGTGCGCAAACTGTGCGAAGTGCAGCATGAAGGCGTCGCCGGCGTGATTACCGGTCGCGCCATTTATGAAGGGACACTGGATTTCGTGGCTGCGCAGGCACTCGCGGACGAGTTGTCGTAATGGGGCTCGCCAAGCGCATCATTCCCTGTCTGGATGTCAATGCCGGCCGTGTGGTCAAGGGTGTGAGCTTCGTCGGCCTGCGTGATGCCGGTGATCCGGTTGAAATCGCCCGCCGTTATGACCGTGAGGGCGCCGATGAGCTGACCTTTCTCGATATCACCGCCAGCGTCGAACAGCGCGGCATGATTTTATCCGTGATCGAGGCGGTGGCGTCCGAGGTGTTCATTCCCCTGACGGTGGGTGGCGGTGTGCGCGAGGTGGCGGATGTGCGCCGCCTGCTCAATGCCGGCGCCGACAAGGTCAGCATCAACACCACGGCGGTGGTCAATCCGGGAGTGGTGTCTGAAGCCGCCGGCCGTTTCGGTTCGCAATGCATTGTCGTGGCGATCGATGCCAAAGAGAATGGCCGGGGCGGCTGGGAGGTGTATACTCATGGCGGCCGCAATGCGACAGGGCTGGATGCAGTGGCGTGGGCCGAACACATGGAAAGCATGGGCGCAGGCGAGATCCTGCTGACCAGCATCGATCGTGACGGCACACGCAATGGCTTCAATCTGCCGCTGACGCGCGCTGTGGCAGATGCGGTCGGCATTCCGGTCATCGCCAGCGGAGGTGTGGGTAACCTGCAGCACCTTGCGGATGGAATTCTGCAGGGGCACGCCGACGCCGTATTGGCGGCCAGCATTTTTCACTTTGGCGAATACAGCGTGCAGGACGCCAAGGCATGGTTACAACAACAAGGCATCGAGGTCAGGACAGGGTGAGCGTTGCGGATAACCAGTGGTTGAACAAGGTCAACTGGTCAGAGAGCGGACTGGTGGCAGTCGTCGTACAGGATGACGTCAGTTCGGTGGTGCTGATGATGGCCTGGATGAACCGGGAGGCGCTGTTGCGTACCGTGGAAACCGGAGAAGCGGTGTACTGGTCGCGCTCGCGCAAGAAACTGTGGCGCAAAGGCGAGCAATCCGGGCATGTGCAGAAGGTGCGTGACATCCGTCTCGACTGCGACGGTGACGCGATTCTGCTCAGGGTGGAACAGTTGGGCGGCATTGCATGTCATACCGGACGTCGGGACTGTTTCTTTCAGCGGCTGGACGACCGTCAGTGGGTGACGGTCGAGCCGGTGCTCAAGGACCCTGCGGAGATCTATCATGAATGATGTGCTCGACCGCCTGGCGCAAACGCTTGAGTCGCGCAAGGGCGCGAGTCCCGGCAGTTCATATGTCGCCAGTCTGTACCACAAGGGCCTGGATGCGATCCTGAAGAAAATTGCCGAAGAAGCTGCCGAAACCATCATGGCGGCCAAGGACGGTGAACGTGACAGAATCGTGTACGAGACCGCAGACCTGTGGTTTCATACGCTGGTGCTGCTGGCCGAGCGCGGCCTGGGGCCGCAGGACGTACTGAACGAACTGGCGCGACGCGAAGGTGTCTCCGGCCATGAGGAAAAGCGATCACGCAAGGATGCCGCATGAGCGAGTGCATATTCTGTCGCATCGTGGCAGGCGAGCTTCCCAGTCATGCGGTGTACGAGGATGATGAGCTGCTGGTGTTCAACGACATCCATCCCGTGGCGCCGATTCACTGGCTGATCATTCCGAAGGCGCATGTCGAGTCGCTGGCGCATTGTGGCCCGGAGCATGAAGCGTTGCTGGGCCGCATGTTGCTGCTGGGCGCGAGGCTGGCGCGCGAGCACGGGCTGACGGACGGATTCCGCACCGCCATCCATACCGGCCGGGCCGGCGGGCAGGTGGTGTTTCATCTGCATGTGCATATCGTCGGCGGCAACGAGTCGAAGACACCGATTGGCTGAGGGTTTCCCCTGCCCCGGGGAATTTCAAGGAGAACGACATGGGCAGTTTGAGTATTTGGCATTGGTTGATCGTGCTGGTGATTGTACTGGCGGTTTTTGGTACCAAGAAGCTGCGCAATATCGGCAGCGATCTCGGCGGCGCGGTGAAGAATTTCAAGGACGCCATGCAGGAAGGCGAACGCGAAAAACTGGAGAACCACAGCACCGGCCATACGCTGGAAGGTGAAGTCAAGGACAAGACCAAGACTCCCGTCTGAGCCGCCGCATGTTTGATATCGGATTTTCCGAACTGATGCTGATTGCCGTGGTCGCCCTGGTGGTGATCGGGCCGGAGCGCCTGCCCAAAGTGGCGCGCACCGCCGGATTGCTGTTCGGGCGTTTCCAGCGCTACATCGGCAACGTTCGCGCCGATATCACGCGCGAGTTGCAACTGGAAGAAGTCCAGCGTGCAAGCGAAGCGCTGCGTGAAGAAATGCAGCGCGCTGCACAGGATGTGCATGCCGGAATTGAAGCGTCGGCTGCAGTTGCGCGCGAGGGCATACAGACCCCGCCGCCGGCCACGAGCGAAGGGCTCCCGGGGCAGGCCACCCCGTCCGTCGCTGCCGCGGGCGGGTCGGCGACGGTCGAACCGGCCGTGGTTGAACCTGCAACGCTTGCCGAAGCCGTGGCCGCAGCCGTGCGTCAGGCCCCACCTGCAGGCGAAGCCGCCATGCCTTCGCACGCGACGGCCGGAACCCCGACAGCCGCGCCAGCCAAAGCCGAGCCGTCCGCCCCCGTCGCACACCCGGCTTCCCCTGCGGAGGCAATGCAGGGCGAACTGACTTTTGATACGCCCCTGTCGCCGCACAGGCCGGAATGAACATGGAAGAATTGCAGGAAAACTTTATCTCGCACCTGATGGAGTTGCGTGAACGGCTGTTGCGCGCCATTCTGGCCGTGGTGCTGATCTTCTTTGGTCTGTTCCACTGGTCGAACCAGATCTATCACCTGCTGGCGCGGCCTCTGCTGCGCACCTTGCCCAAAGGGGGGCAACTGATTGCCACCGAAGTGACCGCACCGTTTTTCGTGCCGCTCAAGGTCACCATGCTCACCGCATTCCTGCTGGCGCTGCCCTACATCCTCTACCAGATCTGGTCGTTCATTGCCCCCGGTCTGTATGCGCATGAAAAACGGCTGGCACTGCCGTTGCTGGTGGCCAGTGTGCTGCTGTTCTATTGCGGAATGGCGTTTGCCTATTTCATTGTGTTTCCGGTGGTATTCGGTTTCATCAGCGGCGTGACGCCGGCCGGGGTGGCCATGATGACCGATATCAGCAAGTATCTGGATTTCGTCATGACGCTGTTCCTGGCCTTTGGCGTGACCTTCGAAGTGCCGGTGGTGGTCGTGCTGCTGGTCAGGGTGGGCATCGTCAGCGTAGCCAAGCTGCGAGAGATTCGCCCCTACATGATCGTCGCCTCGTTCGTCATTGGCGCGATCTTCACCCCGCCGGACGTGCTGTCGCAAACCATGCTCGCCGTGCCGTTGTGGCTGCTGTATGAGGCCGGCATCCTTGTGGCCAGCATGTCGGGCAAGCCCGCAGCTGCCAGCGACGCGGAAGAGACCGAAGAGGAGGCCGCTCAGGCCGACTGACAGGGGCAGGTTCGCCCGAGTCGGGCACGCGCGCGTGTTTTGTCAGGACAACTGCGCCCTGGGCACCGGTGCGGCACCTGACTGCATTGCACACGGCAACCCGGGCCCAGGATGTGTGCAAACCGGACATCGGGTACGGGCAGGGTGCGCTGACCCGCATGCGGTCCGTTGCCGGATGCGGACTCTATCAACGCAATAGGGCGTCGCCGGAAGTCAGGACGACTTTTCCTCATGGTATTCATCATCCACATTTACTGACCACAGGGCCGACTTGTCGCGGTTGCCGCTGATGATGTGCTCGGCGGCAAGTTTCGCCGTCAGCATGGAATGGTCCTGATTATTGTAGCGGTGCATGCCATTGCGGCCGATCAGGAACAGATTGGCGATCGGATCGAGATGCTGGCGGATGTCATCGAAGCGGGCATAGCTGCCGAAGTAGGCCGGGTAGGCCTTGGGCATACGGATGACCACGCTGTCGAGCACGGCATCGGCGTCGGGCTCGATCAGACCGATGTGCGCCAGCTCGGTGCGGCCGAGCGCCTTGAGCTGCTCGTCGCTGTGCTGCCACAGGGCATCGCCTTCATTGCAGAAGTATTCCAGTCCCAGCCAGATGGTGTCCGGATCGTTCACCATGGCCGGGCTCCAGTTGTTGAACAGCTGCAGCCGGCCAACGCGGACATCGCGTTCCTGGATGTAGATCCAGTTGTCCGGCGGCATGTGATTTGCCAGAGCAGAGCGTGATTGCGGGTTGGCTTTCATGGCGCGCACCAGCAGGCCGACCGTGATGAAATCGCGGTAGGGCAGGGTGGCGGCCAGTTGCCTCACTTCCAGCGGCATGGCACCGCCCAGGGCCGCAACCAGGTCCTTGACCGGCATGCTGGAGCAGACGAAATCGGCTGCAAATACCACGCGCTCGCCCGTGGCGAGGTTTTCGGCTTCCACGGCGGTGATGCGCTGACCGTCGCACTGCACGCTGCACACTTTATGGCGCAAATGCAGGCTGCCGCCGGCAGCAGTGACCTTGTCTGCGACCGTCTCCCACATCTGGCCGGGACCGTATTTCGGGTAGAGAAAACGCTCGATGAGCGAGGTGTTTACTTTTTTCTGCCCCGCGTCCTT
>JAJXUP010000115.1 GCA_021782795.1 Pseudomonadota bacterium
GCTGGCCTGTTGCCCGTCGACCACCATCGCCTGCGCACCCGCCAGTGCATGCTCGGTTTCACTGCGAATGCCGGCCTGCGTCTGCTGCACCAGCATCTGCCTCAGCGCCAGTACGCGTTGCTGCTGCTGTTGCTGCTGCGCCAGTTTCAGTGCGGCCTGCTTCTGCTCCTGCTGTTGCTGCTGCTTCTGTATTTCCTGCTGCTGGCGCTGCTGCTCGAGCTTCTTCGCCTGCTGCTGTTTCTTCTTTTCCGCCAGTGCGATGTCCGCCGCAGGCTCGCCAACAGGCGGCGATGGCGCCTCGGGCGTCGGCACGGGCCGCGGTTGGGGCGGCGCCACGGGTGGCGGCGGTGGTGGCGGAGGTGGCACATATGCCTGCTGCGACGGACCGGCATGCCCGCCACCGCCGGCAATCTGCGCGGGCGACCACAATTCCACCGCCACCGAACCCGAATCCTCCGATTTCCAGTCCACGCTGAATACCAGCAGCGCAAAAAACAGGGCATGCACCACCAGCGCCAGCAGACCGGCCCAGGTCCGCACGGACCACGATGCGGCGGGCCCCGGTTGACGGGCCCGCTTCATCGGTGCGTGGCCTCCGGCACTGCCAGCAGGCCCACCCGCTTCACCTGGCTGCGCTGCATCAGGCTCATGACCTGCATCACTTTCTCATAACGCACATTCTTGTC
Organism: Pseudomonadota bacterium; assembly: GCA_021782795.1. Taxonomy (GTDB): domain Bacteria; phylum Pseudomonadota; class Gammaproteobacteria; order Burkholderiales; family Sulfuriferulaceae; genus Sulfuriferula. Next base: position 687 of record JAJXUP010000115.1, read on the forward strand.
TGCGGCGATCACCACCGCCTGATCCGGGTCTTCATTCTGCTTGCGCGCGATCACCGCCTGCAGCATGTCCAGTGACACCGGTTCATCCGCCGAACGGCTCGCCTGGTCGCGCACGCTCAGACTGCCGTCGGCGTGAATGGTGACCTGCATCGGCTCTACGACGGTGTTGTGCGTCTTTGCCACACTGGGCAAATCAACCTGTCCCGGTGTGATCATCGGCGCGGTGACCATGAAAATCACCAGCAACACCATCATCACGTCGATGTAAGGCACGACATTGATCTGCGCCACCAGCCGGCGGCCGCGTCGCGCGCTCATCGCTTGTACGCCTGGCGCTGCAGGATGTTGACGAATTCGTCGATGAAGCTTTCGAAACGGTTGGCCAGCTGGTCGATCTCGCGCGCATAATGGTTATAGGCCACCAGCGCCGGAATCGCTGCGAACAGGCCCATGGCCGTTGCCACCAGCGCCTCGGCGATGCCGGGTGCCACGTTGGCCAGCGTGGCCTGCCCCACATTGGCGAGGTTCCTGAAGGCGCTCATGATGCCCCACACCGTGCCGAACAGACCGACATACGGACTGACCGATCCCGTCGTCGCCAGCCACGACATGTTGCTTTCCAGTTCGTCCATTTCGCGCTGATAAGATGCGCGCATGGCACGCCGTGCGCTCTCTGCGATATCGGCGGCATCCGCCCCGGGCTGATTGCGCAGCTTGTTGTACTCGCGGAATCCCGCCTCGAAGATTCGTCCCATCTGTCCGTTGTATTCGCCGTCGGCAGCCACTTTCTGCGCCAGCCGACCCATCTCGCTGCCGTTCCAGAACTCCTGCTCAAATTCCCGCGTACGGTTTCGCGCACGCGCAAGCGTGAACAGCTTGATGAAAATCTGCCACCAGGAAGCCAGCGAAACCACCAGCAGCATCCCCATCACCAGCTTTACCGGCAGGCTGGCGTCCGATACCATCGACACCATCGATACGTCTTGCAATACTCCGATTTCCACGTTTATTGTTCCAGTTGTTCCAGCAATTGTTGAACCCGTCGCGGTAACATAACGGGCTTGAAGGTCTGCGCGTTGACACAGACCACTTCTATTTCACCTTCGGCAAGCACACCTTCGCGTTCGACACGCTGAAAAAACCTCATGCGCATCGGCCGCAGCTGCACCAGTTGCGACACCACCTGGAGCGCATCGCCATAGCGGGCCGGCATGCGGTAGGATACCGACACCTGCCTCACCACGAACACCACACCCTCGCACTGCAGCAATTCCCCCTGTTCCATACCCAGCGCACGCAGCCATTCCGTGCGCGCGCGTTCCATGAATTTCAGGTAGTTGGCGTAATACACCACCCCAGCCGCATCGGTATCCTCGTAATACACGCGCACCGGCCAGACGAACTGTTGCCGCGGCCCGCTCATTGCGGGTCACCTGCTGCCGCCCCATCCCACAATTCGCCGCGCACGACCGGTTGCAGACCAAAATGCCGCCAGGCATTCAGGGTGGCCACCCGGCCGCGCGGCGTACGCTGCAGATACCCCTGCTGGATCAGATATGGCTCCAGCACATCCTCGATCGTATCCCGCGCCTCGCCGATGGCGGCAGCCAGGCTGTCCAGTCCGACAGGCCCGCCATCAAAACGTTCCAGCACCGCTCCCAACAATTTGCGGTCCATCACATCGAGCCCGGCATGATCGACATCCAGCATCAGCAATGCTGCATCCGCCACTTCCCGCGTCACCCTGCCATCGGCACGCACTTCGGCATAATCGCGCACCCGGCGCAACAGGCGATTGGCGATACGGGGCGTGCCGCGCGCACGGCATGCGATTTCGCGCGCGCCTTCCTCGGCCACATCCATGCCGAGCAATTCTGCCGAACGCAGCACGATGCGGGTCAGCTCCTGCGTACTGTAGAACTCCAGGCGGGCGACGATGCCAAAACGGTCCAGCAGCGGATTGGTAAGCATGCCCGCGCGTGTCGTCGCCCCAACCAGTGTGAACGGCGGCAGGTCAAGCTTCACCGACCGCGCCGCCGGGCCTTCACCGATCATGATGTCGATCTGGTAGTCTTCGAGCGCCGGGTAGAGAATTTCTTCCACCACCGGACTGAGGCGGTGGATTTCATCGATGAACAGCACGTCGTTGGGTTCGAGATTGGTGAGCAGTGCCGCAAGATCGCCGGCACGCTCGAGCACCGGGCCGGAGGTCTGGCGCAGGTTGACCCCCATCTCGCGTGCCACGATGTGCGCCAGAGTAGTCTTGCCAAGCCCCGGCGGACCAAACAGCAATACGTGATCAAGCGCTTCGTTGCGCCTGCGCGCCGCCTCGATAAAAATCGACAGTTGGCCGCGCGCTTTTTCCTGGCCCACATATTCGGCCAGCTGGCGCGGCCGCAACGCACGTTCAACCTGTTCTTCGCTGTTGCTGCGCGATTCCTGCGCCACCAGCCGGTCCAGTTCCATCATGACCGCGACAGCCATTTCAAGGCGGCGCGGATGCGATGCTCCACACTTTCGCCGGCATCCGCCTGCCCCACGGCCACACTCGCCTCACGCTCGTTGTAACCGAGCGCCAGCAATGCCGACAACGCATCATCGACTGCCGGGCCGGCAACCGGTGACGACGCAGAAGCCGTCACTGCCGCCACACCCAGTTTCCCCTTGAGTTCGAGCAACAGGCGTTCTGCCGTTTTGCGTCCGACACCGGGCACGCGTACCAGCCGCGCGACGTCCTGCTGCACCACCGCCGCCGCCAGTTCGCCGGCATCCATGCCGGACAACAGCGCCAGCGCCATTTTTGCGCCGACCCCGCTGATGCGCAACAACTGGCGAAACAGGTCGCGCTCCGCCAGCGTGGCGAACCCATACAGCAAATGCGCATCCTCTCGCACCACCAGATGGGTATGCAGGACCACCGACTGGCCTGTCGCGGGCAACTGGCAAAATGTGCTCATCGGCACATCCAGCTCATAACCCACCCCTGTCACGTCCACCAGAATCTGCGGCGGATGCTTTTCCAGCAACACACCGGCTAGCCTGCCCATCATCGTTTCATGCTCCGTTGAATTGAACGCTTCAGACCACTCGCCCGTGGCGCAGTGTGCGTCCTGCCCACAGCCACGCCGCACTGCCTTGTGTGCCATGCACATGGCACAGTGCGCAGGCAAGCGCATCGGCCGCATCCGCTGAAGGCGTGGCCGGCAGGCTGAGCAGACGCACCACCATGGCCTGCACCTGCTCCTTCGCCGCATGGCCATTGCCCACCACCGCCTGCTTGACCTGCAACGCGGTATATTCCGCCACAGGCAATCCCTGCGACACTGCCGCACAAATCGCCGCACCACGCGCCTGACCAAGCAACAGCGTTGACTGCGGATTCATGTTGACGAACACTTTCTCCACCACCACCTGAGTGGGCTGGAAGGCACGGATGGCTTCGCCCAGGCCATCGAGAATCACCCCCAGACGCTGCGGCAGTTCGCCTTCGCCCGACCTGACGCACCCGCTCGCCACATAATGCGGCGCATTGTCGCGCCAGTCGATCACCCCGAACCCGGTAATCCGCAACCCCGGATCGATCCCCAGAATACGCATGTCCATCCCCGCTGCAATGTTGGGATTTTACCCTGTTAGCCGCCGGCCTGCGAATGCTGCAATGAGTGACCCGCGAAATTTCCGCAGCTCACGCAGCCATGCCGGTTCGCGCGTGATCTTGTTATACTTGCCCCATGACTGTCTCCTCCTACATCGCGCCTTACTGGCTGCCAGGCGGTCACCTGCAAACGCTGTTTCCCTATTTCTTCGCTCCCCGGCATGTCATTGGCTGGCGCCGCGAGCGCTGGGAACTGGACGACGGCGACTTCATTGACGCCGACTGGCTCGACGGCCCGTCCGACAGTCCGCTGGTCGTCGCATTTCACGGACTCGAAGGCAATTCGGACGGCTATTACATGCGCATCCTGGCCCACTGGCTCGGACAGGCGAAGGTGCGTATGGTGGCCATCAATTTCCGCGGCTGCTCGGGCGAACCCAACCGCCTGGCACGCGCCTATTTCGCTGGCGACAGCACTGAAATCGGCCGGGTGATGGCGCGGCTGGACATGCGACATGAAGCCGCGCTGTATGCCGTCGGCTACTCGCTGGGTGCGAACGCGCTGCTGCGCTGGCTCGGCGAGCAAGGCAACGCGGCAACACCCATGCTGCGCGCAGCCATCGCCGTGTCCGCACCGCTCGATCTACCCGCAGCAGGACACGCGCTCGATCACGGCATCAACCGCTGGCTGTACACACGCCATTTTCTGCACAGCCTCAGACGCAAGGCTGCCGGGTTACTGCAACGACACCCCGGCGCGTTCGACGGCAACGCTGTCCGGCACGCCACCACGCTGCACGCCTTCGACCAGCACTTCACCGCAGTGCTGCACGGATACCGCAGCGCCGATGACTACTGGAAACGCGCTGCCAGCCTGCCGCTGCTCGACCGCATTGCCGTGCCTACACTACTGATCAATGCCCGCAATGACCCCTTCCTGCCCGGAGACACGCTGCCACGCGCAGACCAGGTTTCGGCAGCAGTGCAACTGGAGTTTCCTGCCGAAGGCGGGCACGTCGGCTTTCCCGGCAGCGACTGGCTCAGTCGGCGCATGCTGCAGCACCTCGACATCCCATTTCCACCCTCCTGATCAGGCCAGCTCACGGCACTGCGGCTTGCGCTTGCCGCTGACACGACAGATAGGCTATGCTCGCGCCAGCAGATTCCCACTGTATCTTTCAGGAGAGTTCCATGTCCGTCCTGCCCCAGGAAATTTTCAAGGCCTATGACATCCGCGGTATCGTTGGCAAGACGCTGACCGCAGACATCGTCGAACGCATCGGACATGCCATTGGTTCGGAAGCGATCGCCCGCAACCAGACTCACATCTGCATCGGCCGTGACGGCAGGCTGTCAGGACCGGAACTCGCTGCGGCACTGGCACGTGGCATCCGCAAGGCGGGCATCCATGTCATCGATCTGGGCATGGTTGCCACCCCGATGACCTATTTCGCCGCCTGGCAACTCAAGACCAATTCGGCGGTCATGGTCACCGGCTCGCACAATCCGCCCGATTACAACGGCCTGAAAATGGTGCTGGGTGGAGAAACCCTGTCCGGCGACACCATCCAGGCGCTACGCGTTCGCCTCGAAACCGGCGACCTGGCGCACGGCGAAGGCCAGTACAGCCAGCACGACATCGTGAACGAATACATGGACCGCATCGTGTCCGACGTGAAGCTGGCACGCGGCATGAAAATCATCATCGATGCCGGCAATGGCATTCCGGGCGCATTCGCCCCCACACTCTACCGTCGTCTCGGCTGCGAGGTGGAAGAACTGTTCTGCGAAGTCGATGGTCAGTTCCCCAACCATCACCCCGATCCCTCCCAGCCCAAGAACCTGGTTGACCTGATCGCCCGCCTCAAGAGCAGCGACGCCGAAATCGGACTGGCATTCGATGGCGATGGCGACCGACTGGGCGTGGTAACG
>JAJXUP010000116.1 GCA_021782795.1 Pseudomonadota bacterium
ATTTGCACGCCATCTGCAGGAATTTTTGTCGGAGTGAACATGGAAGAGGCGCACAATGCGCAGGTCGACAAACGCCTGGTGCGACGCTCGTTCGACCGTGCGGCCGCGGATTACGATGCACACGCAGTGTTACAGCGCGAAGTGGGCAACCGCATGCTGGAACGACTGGAATACATTCGCCATGAGCCACGGGTGATTCTCGATGCCGGCACCGGCACCGGCACCGGCGCAAGCGGTCTGCAGGCACGCTATGCGGATGCGCGCGTCGTGGCGCTCGATCTGGCCGAGTCGATGCTGCGTATCGCCTGCCCGGTACGGCCATTCTGGCAGCGCTGGCGCAATGCACCGGTACCGGTGCCGGTGTGTGGCGACATCGATCAACTGCCGCTGCGTGCAGACAGCGTGAATATGGTGTGGTCGAGCCTGGCGCTGCAGTGGTGCAACGATCTGTCCGTAAGCCTGGCAGAATTCCGGCGCGTGCTGGTGCCTGGTGGCCTGCTGATGTTTGCCACCTTCGGTCCGGATACGCTGAAGGAGTTGCGCACGGCGTTTAACGCGGTAGATGGCTATCGACACGTCAATCACTTCGTCGACATGCACGACATCGGTGATCTGCTGGTGCAGGGCGGTTATGCAGCCCCGGTCATGGACATGGAGTTCATCACCCTGACCTATGCAGGGCTGTCGGAGATGTTGCGTGAAATCAAGGCGATCGGTGCGCATAACGTCACTGCGGGGCGCAATCCGGGGTTGACCGGGCGGGCACGCTGGCACGCACTCGAACAGGCGATGGAAACATTCCGGCAGAACGGGCGTTTGCCGCTGACCTGGGAGGTCATTTATGGTCATGCCTGGAAACCGCTTGAAGCGCCGCGGCGCACGGATGTTCAGCCCGTAGTCTGGCAGTCGCGTAAATCATGACGGCGGGGTTTTTCATTACCGGAACCGATACCGGTGTGGGCAAGACGCATGCCACAGCCGCCCTGCTGCGCGGCTGGGGGGCGCAGGGGATGCGCGCCGTCGGCATGAAGCCTGTGGCCTGCGGCGCAGCAGTACACGAGGGTCGGGTATTCTGGGAAGACGTCGACTGCCTGCAGGCGGCGGGCAATGTCGATGCGCCGCTGGCGCTGCGCAATCCCTACCGTTTTGAAGCGCCGGTGGCGCCGCATGTGGCAGCGCGGGCGGCGGGCTGCCGGCTGGAGCTAGGCGTCATCCGTACGGCGTATGATGCACTGGCGGCGCAGGCCGATGTGGTGGCCGTTGAAGGGGCCGGCGGCTGGTATGTACCGCTCGATGAGCGGCATACGCTGGCCGATGTACCGCGTGAACTGCAGCTGCGAGTCATTCTGGTGGTTGGCATGCGGTTGGGGTGCATCAATCACGCCCTGCTGACCGGGCGCGCCATTCGCGGCGATGGTCTGGAACTGGCCGGCTGGATCGCCAATTGCGTCGATCCGGGCATGGCTGCGTTCGCGGACAATCTGCAGGCCGTGCGCGAGCGGCTGGAGGCTCCATTGCTGGGCGTTTTGCCCTGGCGCGATGATCCGGCGGCTGAAAGGCTGCATTTTGTAACACATGCGCCATCAGGGTTGTAATCAACCCGCATCGGACTGCAAATTTGGGGTATATTTGAGTCAGAGGGGCCGATTTTGCATCTGGCAGGGCATGGATGCGGTGCGGCTTCATGATTTCCTCCCGTCCGGTGGCATGGCAGGCTCGGGTGCGCGGCAATCGTGCCGCTGCATGTCGTGAATGCGGACCGTCAGGCTGGTTTGGCAATCCGTCCCATGCGTCTTCTGGCTTGAATGATGAATCGTCTGTTTCGTTATTGGCAGCATCTCGGGTTACTGCAGCGTCTGATGTGGCTGATCGTGGTCACCAACCTCAGCGTGCTGCTGTATGCGGTTGTGCCGTTGCCGCCGCTTGGCCTGCTGCCCCTGCTGCTGTTCGTATGGTGGGTGAGCCATGTTTTGTTGAGCCGGAGTCTGGGCGCGCTCGGGCGCCTGGTCACTGCGGTCGATGCAATGAAGCAGGGCGACTATGAGGTTCAGGTCGACGTGCAGGGCGCGCCGGAATTGCGCATGCTGGGCGTTGCATTCAATGACGGCATTGCGCGCGCCAAACGTCTGATCGTCGAGTTGCGCAGCCGGGAAGCCCAGCAGAGCGAATTGCTCGAACGCATCACTGCGCAGAATTTCGCTTTTCGCGAGGAGCGGCGCTCGATCAATGCCGCAGTGATCGTTGCCGAAACCGATGTGCAGGGCAATATTACCTATGTCAATGACAAGTTCTGCCAGATCACAGGCTATGTGCGTGGCGAACTGCTCGGCAAGAATCACAGCATGCTGGGAACCGGGGGGCTGGGGCAGACGGGCTACCGTGCGTTGTGGGCGACGATCAACGCAGGCAATGTCTGGACCGGTGAGTTCCATAACCGCACCAAGCGCGGCGACGGGTACTGGGTGCAGACGACGATCGTGCCCATTCTGGATGATGCCACGCGCAAGCCGCGCCATTTCAAGGCCATCAGCATCGACATCACGCCGCGCAAACAGCTCGAGGAATTGTTGCACCAGGAACGCGAGCGTGCCGAAATCACGCTGGCTTCGATCGGTGACGCGGTGATCAGTACGGATGTGCAGGGCAACATCACCTTCCTTAACGAAGTGGCAGAAACGTTGACCGGCTGCCGGCTCGCCGAGGCGAAAGGACTGGCCGTGGCGCAGGTGTTCGACCTGCTGCACGAAGTGACCCACGCTCCGGTGGGAAATCCGGTCATGCAGGCGCTGGCAGAAAAGCGCAACGTCAAGATCGTTGACCATGCCGTATTGCGTGCGCGCAATGGTCAGGAGTGCGGCATTGAATGCACTGCCGCGCCGATCGTCATGAGCAATGGCCAGCTTATCGGTGCAGTACTGGTGTTTCATGACGTGAGCGAGAAACGCCGGCTGATGTCGGCCGTGCAGTGGCAGGCCGGACACGATGCGCTGACGCGCCTGCCGAACCGTAACCTGCTCAACGACAGCATCCTGCGCGCGCTGGCGGAAGCGCGGCGCAACGAAACCTTGACGGCGGTGTGTCTGCTGGATCTGGACGATTTCAAGCCAGTGAACGACACCTACGGCCATGAGACCGGCGATAACATCCTGATTGAACTGGCTGAACGTCTGGTCGTGACGTTGCGTCACCAGGACATGGTAGCCCGTCTTGGCGGGGACGAGTTCGTATTGCTGCTCAACGGGTTCAGACAGGTGGACGAGATCGAGCCGCTGCTTAACCGCCTGCTTGAGGTGATTGCCGAACCGTTCCTGTTTGGTAATACGGCCGTGCACGTCTGTGGCAGTATCGGCATCACCTTTTATCCCCTGGACGATGCCGATCCGGACACCTTGTTGCGTCACGCCGACCAGGCCATGTACCAGGCCAAGCAGTCGGGGCGCAACCGCTTTCACCTGTTCGATCTGCTCGGCGACCAGCAGGTGCAGAGCAGTTTCCGCCAGATCGAGCGCCTGCGTCAGGCACTGTACAATGATGAATTCCTGCTGTACTACCAGCCCAAGGTCAACATGCGCACCGGTCGGGTCATTGGCATGGAAGCGCTGCTGCGCTGGCTGCATCCCGAACGCGGCCTCGTGCCGCCGCAGGATTTCCTGCCGGCGATCGAGCAGAACGGGTTGATCGTCGAGGTCGGCGAATGGGTGATCGAACAGGCACTCAGGCAAATCGAGTACTGGCTGGAAGCCGGGTATGTGTGGCATGTCAGCGTGAATATCGCCGGTTTGCATTTTCAGCAGGCCGATTTTTGCGAACGCCTGGCGCTGCTGTTGTCACGCCATCCACTGGTGCCGCCGCAGCTGTTGCAGATCGAGATTCTCGAATCGGCCGCACTGGGCGAACTCGACCATGCGCGCGGTACCGTGGCGAGCTGCCAGGCGTTGGGAGTGAGTTTTGCGCTCGATGATTTTGGCACTGGCTATTCGTCGTTGAATTATCTCAAACACCTTGATGTGGATGCGCTCAAGATCGATCAGGGGTTCGTGCGGGACATGCTGGTCGATCGCGCCGGCCTGTCGCTGGTTGAGGCAGTGGTGAGCATGGCCAGCGTGTTTGCGACCCAGGTGGTGGCCGAAGGTGTGGAAACGACCGAACACGGCGTGCTGCTGATCCGGCTGGGCTGCGATCTCGGTCAGGGTTATGGCATTGCCCGACCCATGCCCCCCGAGCAGGTGGCGCCGTGGTCCGAGCAGTACGTACCGGACCCGTCCTGGGCCATGTGGGCCAATACACACTGGGAGCTGTCCGATTTTCCGCTGCTGGTGGCGCAGTATGATCATCTGAAATGGATCAAGGCGGTGGTGGCGGTGGTGTATGACGCGCCGCTGGCCATTTGCCAGAGCGAATTGCATGACCATCACCAATGCCGTTTCGGCAACTGGTATTACGGGCCGGGCCGGAAGCGTTATGGCCATCTGCCGGAATTTGCCGTGCTCGAAACCACGCATATGGAGGTGCATCGTATGGGCATGGAGCTGGTGCGCCTGTACCATGCGGGCGAGATCGAGCGCGCTCGTGCGCTGAGCGAGGAACTGATGCGACTCAAAGACCGGGTGCTGCAACTGCTGACCGATCTGCAGCACGCCGTGATGAGCGAGGTGGTGCATTGAACCGCGCTGCGGGGGCGTGGCTGGCGCTGGCTGCGTTACTGGCTGGCCTGCTGGCGGGGTGCGCGGTCGCGCCACCGCGTCCGCTACCGGCTGCGGTAGCGCCGGTCGTGCCACGGCTGCATGAGGTTGCCTGGAACGAGCTGCCCGGCTGGCAGGAGGATGACCTGCTGGCAGTCTGGCCGGCCTGGCTGGCGGATTGCTCGGTCATGCGCATGCGGCCCGCGTGGCGACCGGCCTGCGATGCTGCGGCCAGGCTGGAGCCATCCAGCCGTGATGCGGTGGCCGCCTATTTCCAGACCTGGTTCAGCCCGTGGCAGAGCCTGCAGCCCGACGGTGCGGCGCAGGGGCTGATCACCGGTTATTACACACCGCTGTTGCACGGCAGCCTGAAACGTGAGCCACCATACGTCGTGCCGCTGTATGCGCAGCCGCACGACTTGCTGACAGTGGATCTCGCCAGTGTCTATCCCGAGCTGAAGGGAAAACGACTGCGTGGACGATTGCAGGGGGACCGGGTCGTACCTTACTGGAGCCGGGCACAGATTGACGCCGATCCGCAACTGCTGGCGGGCAACGAACTGGTGTGGGTGGATGATCCGATGGCGGCGTTTTTCATGCAGATACAGGGTTCCGGACAGGTAGAGCTGCCTGACGGGCAGCAGCTGACGCTGGGCTATGCCAACCAGAACGGCTTTCCCTACCGTGCCATCGGAAAATTGTTGGTCGAGCGTGGAGAATTGCCGGCATCACAGGTGTCCATGCAGTCGATTCGTGCATGGGGCAAGGCGCATGCGCAAGAGTTGCCGAGCGTGCTGGCGGGCAATCCGGCCTACGTGTTCTTCCGCCGGCTGCAGGGGCTGCCGCCTGGCGCGATGGGTATCCCGGTCGTGGCCGGGCGCAGCATCGCCGTCGATCCGCGTGCGCTGCCGCTGGGTGCGCCAGTCTGGCTGTCCACGCGCCAGCCGAACGGTGACGCGCCACTCAATCGTCTGGTACTGGCGCAGGATACCGGCGGCGCGATTCGCGGCAATGTGCGCGCCGATCTGTATTTCGGATTGGGTGATGCCGCGGGGGAGCAGGCCGGCGTGATGCGGCAGCCTGGCAGCCTGTGGGTCCTGTTGCCGAAACCGGTGAGCGCATCCGGGCTGGTGCGTCGCTGAGGACGCACGCAGCCACGGTCAGCGACCGCTGCGCATCGAGTCGAAGAACTCGGCGTTGGTCTTGGTGGCCTTGACTTTGTCGAGGAGGAATTCCATGGCGTCGAGATCGTCCATGGGATAGAGCAGTTTGCGCAGGATCCAGATTTTCTGCAGGATGTCGCTCTTGAGCAGCAGTTCCTCGCGGCGGGTGCCGGACCGGTTGACGTTGATGGCCGGATAGAGCCGTTTTTCTGCCATACGCCGGTCAAGGTGGATTTCCATGTTGCCCGTGCCTTTGAATTCTTCGAAGATCACATCATCCATGCGACTGCCCG
>JAJXUP010000010.1 GCA_021782795.1 Pseudomonadota bacterium
AAGGCAGCGCTGGACAACAAAAAATATCTGCCGGGCAGCTGGCAAGCCATCGGCGCGCACTGCTCGATGACCGAACGGCGTGCGGATGAAGCCACACGCGATGTCGAATCCTGGCTCAAATGCTTCTACATGCAGGACCGGGTCGGCGAAGTGTTTTCTGGAACCATCGCCTCGGTCACCGGCTTCGGCCTGTTCGTCACCCTTGACGAATTGTTTATCGAAGGACTGGTGCATATTTCCGAACTGGGCAGCGATTACTTTCATTTCGACAAGACCCGGCATCAGATGCTCGGCGAACACACCGGCGCGCGCTTCCGCCTCGGCGATCGCGTCGAAGTGCGCGTAATGCGCGTCAACCTCGACACCTCACAAATCGATTTCAATCTGACGCAGACCGGGGAAACCCCGCGCAAACAGCCGCGCAGCACGAAGGAAGACAAGTCTGCGCAACCCGCTGCACCGAGGAAACGCGCATCGAAATCCGACGCGGCGCATACCGGGGGCGAGGTGAGCAAAGGCCGCCACCGCAAACGGGGGCGCTGACATGGCAGACATTCTGATCTACGGCTTTCATGCCGTCACGGCACGCCTGCGTAGCCAGCCCACAAGCGTGGAAGAAATTTACGTCGATGCCCAGCGTCAAGATGCGCGCATGCGCGACCTGCAGGAGCAGGCGCGCCAGTTGGGTATCCGCATCGTGCCACTGGAGAGTCGCCGGCTGGACGGTATGGCCGGCGGACCTCGCCACCAGGGCGTCGCCGCCCGTGTAAGCATGGCCCAGGTGCCACGCCACATCGATGACGTTCTGCAGCATGCCACCGGCCCGATCCTGTTGCTTGTGCTGGACGGCATCCAGGATCCGCACAACCTTGGTGCCTGTCTGCGCATCGCCGATGCCATGGGCGCCAACGCCGTCATTGCACCGCGTGACCGCGCTGTGGGCCTCACCCCCACAGTGGCCAAGGTGGCGAGTGGCGCAGCCGATACCGTGCCTTACCTGACGGTGGTCAACCTCGCGCGCGCACTGCGCGAGATCAAGGAGTACAATGTCACTGTCATTGGTACCGACGGCGATGCAGAAACCACTCTGCCCGCAACAGATGCCAGCGGCTCGGTGGCCTGGGTCATGGGAGCTGAAGGCAGCGGCATGCGCCGTCTCACACGCGAACACTGCGACGTGCTGGTGCGCATCCCGATGTATGGCACCGTGGCCAGCATGAACGTCGCGGTCAGCGCCGGTATCTGCCTGTATGAAACCCGCAGACAACGGAGCTTGCATGAACACTGACCACGCCTGGCGCATTTTCGATTCCGCCGAACTTGTCTGTTCTGCCGAAACCGTTGCCAAGGCCATCGACAAACTGGCCGCCGATCTGCGCGCCGATTATCGCAAACGCTATCCGCTCGTGCTCACGGTCATGAAAGGCGGCATGGTATTTTCCGGCTGGTTGCTGCCGCGCCTGGATTTTCCGCTCAGTTGCGACTACATCCACGCCACACGGTACCGCAACACCACCCGCGGCGACACGCTCGAATGGCTTGCAATGCCGGCCGAACCCGTGGCTGGTCGCCACGTGCTGCTGCTTGACGACATCCTCGACGAAGGCCATACCCTGGCTGCCATCAAGACCCGGTTGCTGGAGCTTGGCGCCGCACACGTCGCATGTGCGGTGCTGACTGACAAACGTACCGGCACGGACAAGCCGCTCCAGGCAGAATATGTCGGTATCGAAGTACCCAACCGCTACATTTTCGGCTGTGGCATGGACATCGAAGGCGCATGGCGCAATCTACCAGCCATTTACGCCCTGCCAGAGCCACCCCCACTGTAACAGCCTGCAGAAATATGTGACAATTGCCGCGCCCGGATTACCCCGGGTGCATGTAACCTCTAACCAGACCAAGGATCTCATCATGCTGGCCATTATCGGCGGCACCGGCCTCACGCAGCTTGCCAATCTTGCCATCACTCACCGACAGGTTGCACGCACGCCCTACGGCGAGCCGTCCGGCGCACTGACCTTCGGCGAAATCAGCGGACACCAGGTCATCTTCCTGGCCCGCCACGGCTACGGACACACCATTCCACCGCACCGCGTCAACTATCCTGCCAACCTCTGGGCGCTCAAACACCACGGCACAACGCACATTGTTTCCGTGGCCAGCGTGGGTGGCATTCACCCCGACCTGATTCCTGGAACGCTGGTCATCCCGCACCAGATCATCGATTACACCCATGGCCGCAAAGCGAGTTTTTTCAACGGCGAAGAACAGAGCGTGGTTCACATCGACTTCACCGAACCGTACTGCGCCACCATGCGTCAACGTATCCTCGATGCGGCCAGAAGCGCTGACGAACCGTGTGTCGATTCGGGCGTCTATGCGTGCGTGCAGGGACCGCGCCTGGAAACCGCCGCCGAAATCAATCGGCTCGAACGCGATGGTGCGAGCATGGTCGGCATGACCGGCATGCCCGAAGCCAGCCTGGCCCGTGAACTCGAGCTCAACTATGCCGCCATCGGCGTCGTATCCAACTACGCTGCCGGCCGCGGCACCAGCAAACGCGCCATCGATCCGACCGAAGTGCAGAACAACCTTGCCATGACCATGGAGCGTGTGCGCAAGGTACTCGAACACCTGGTCGCACTGCATCACGAAAGCTGAGCATGAGGTATGCCAGCGGCCGGTGTGATAACGGATGTTTCTGTTTGGGACAAAGCGGACATTGCCATTAGGAGATGACACACCATCTTGACCGAAAAAGCTATCCATGATGTAATACGCAGCTTCGTTATGGGCGGTTAGCTCAGCGGTAGAGCACTGCCTTCACACGGCAGGGGCCACTGGTTCGATCCCAGTACCGCCCACCAATAAAATCAGTAAGTTACGAATCAAAATCCGGAATAGAACGATTCAGGTGTAAATCCCGGTGTAAATCGGAGTTACCTGCGCCTGATCCACGCCAGGTAATCCGGCGCCTGCCCGACATTAGCGAACCACTGAATGCGGCGATCTGGCCGTGCGCCTAGCGTGATAACCGCAGTCATCGAAGCCCCATATTGCGCTGGATAGCAAAGTTCTCGGCATATCTGTCGATGTACCTGTGCCCGCGCTGTGCAAGGCTTTCAGCGGCATGCTGCCGAAAAGCTGCCGAACTTCTTGCTCACCTGCTGGGTAGTAGTTTTGCATGCCCCGCAAACCCGTCACCTGCGCACACAAAAAATACAATCAAAATTGTTTAAATATTGCTTGGCACATTAAACAAAATTGTTTAACATGCCACATGTTCAACAAACATCGAGGGGAAGGTGAAGCAAAGCGAATTCGTAAGGTGGTTGACCAAACAAGGTGCGACTTTCAAAGACGGTAGCAAGCATTTGAAGGTTATCTTGAACGGTAAAACAAGCCACCTACCAAGGCACCCCGGAGCCGAACTGAAGACAGGATTGGTTGAAGGGGTAAAAAAGCAACTGAACCTCAAATGAAGGCAAGCCCCGCAAGGGGCTTGAAGGCTTTTTACGAATTTCGCTTCACCATCCCAAAAGGAGATTGATATGAAATACCCGGCGACATTCACACCAGCCATTGAAGGCGGTTTTGTGGTCACATTTCGGGACATTCCAGAGGCCATCACTCAAGGCGATACGGAAGAGGAAGCCACGTCCATGGCAGAAGACGTTTTGCTGTCATCCATGGAGGTCTATTTTGACGAAAAACGTGCGATTCCCGCCCCATCCGCACTGTCACCGGACGATCATCCCATCGGCATTCCTGCCAGCGTTGCCGCGAAAGTGCTACTGCTGAATGAAATGCTGGCGCAAAACGTTACTGCATCTGAACTGGCCAGGCGCATGGGAACTCGCCCGCAAGACATCAACCGGATTATCGATCTGAAACACGCCACGAAAATTGACACCCTGGCCAATGCGATAGCAGCCATGGGAAAAAGCCTGGAAATTCTGGCTGTTTGAGTGTGGCTAGGCCGGTGGAAGCCACTGGTTCGATCCCAGTACCGCCCACCAGAGAACACGATGGCCCAGGTTAATTCCCAGGCCATTTTTGTCGATTCGGGATGTTTTCTGGACACCAATCGCCCAACCGCTTGCCGCAGCGTAACAATTCGCGGCATGAATTGAGCAGGTGTCGCAAGGTCATTACAGCAAGTCCCTGACGCAGCCGAAAACACAATAAATCAGTAATACAAGCCGGCATGATGCTCCCCGGCCCGTTTCTGCCCCAACGCCATTGGCACCCGTGGCACATCACCATGTGCAATGCTGCACTGTACCTGACTCAGGGAACAGCGGGGCGATTGATACGTCAGATACCTGATTTCTGCCTCCGCTCACTCAGAACTTCGCTGTCACCATGGCCCACATGGCGGTGGTGTTTTCCAGACCGGCAGGCTTGCCGGGCTGAAGATCGGCATAAGAAGCCGCGCCCGACGCATTGACCGTAAAATCAGCCAACTGTACGACAAAATCGATGTTGCGCGCCAACGGGTGCCCGATGGACCAATCCCATTCATGCCCCAGGTCGGTACCCTGATAATCGGTAGCGAACCGGTAATACCGGACCAGAACGTCGAAGCCCCACACATTCTCGTCATCTATCGTAGCGTAATTGCTGCGCAAGCCTTCCCTGGGTGTAGTCAGAAACATTTCCGCCCAGCCGTTGAACGCATGTTTGGTAGCCATTGGTGTCTGAAAACCATATGTTCCATTCGCGTTCGTACCCATGCGCATGTAGTCGGCAGAGACATAAATCGTTCCCCAATACAACGTGCCATCGAAATGATCAAAATCGTTACCGATCGCACTGTAGCCACCATCCCAGGAATTCTGGCGTGCATATTCCGCCACATAGCTGGCTTTCCAGGCATCGGCGAGCGGAATGTCCCCATGCAGGCGCATGCCCAGCGTCGCGCTATTGCACGCCTGGGGGTCAACCAGACTGTTGGCACTGCCTGGCCCTGCACCGCACAGCGCTGCTCCGGGAACGATGGCATCGTTCCCGCTCACGGTGCTGCCGCCAGCGTTTTCCTGATTGCCATACCAGTAACCGAAGGCGTCGATGTGCGCGAACGCATAACGTGTCCAGTCGGCCTCGGCAAGAAACGTGTTCATGTTCACTTCCTGATCGAGCACATTCTTCTCGCCGAAAAGATATGCGCCCATAATCCTGAAATCAGACTGCGGGTGATTGACCAGGCTCAGGCCATCATAGGTCTGCATGTTCTGCCGGAAACCCACATTGCCAACGAAGCGCTGATCATCAAGTTCGATCAGCTGCCGTCCTGCGAGAATGCGGGTATGGGCGAAACCATCGTAAGACACGTAGGCCTGATTGAAATTGGAAGCAACAGGATCGAGAATCGTAGCATACGCAGGATTGCTAACCCGTGGCAGCGGTTCGCCCGGCACGCCATAAGTTGCAGTATCTGCCGCAGCAACACCGATCAGTTCCAGCGTAGCGCCGAAACCACCCGCATCAGGCGTGGTGTACCCGGCCAGAACGCGCGCAGTCAGCGCTTGTGCCTCCTGTTTCCCCTGCTGCTGCACAACCTCGTAGCGCGGACGAAACTCAAAATTGGTTACTCCGCTGCTGCCCACATTGGCGGGATTGCCCACGACCATGGTATCGGCGACGGCAGTTCTACAATATACGGTTACAACGAACAGCAACACAACTGCCGGCTTGAAACCGGTTGCAGACTTTGAAATTCCAGACATATTTCCCCAACCCGCCCATCATGGACAATCACCGCTGGCGTTCAGCCTTGCACCCGCCGCACGATTTCAATTCATGCCCATCATGCCGGCCAATGGCCGTCGGAAAAATCAGCACAGGACGATTTTCAGGTCAGAAAAACTGCACTTGGGGTAGGGATTTCCTGAACACACCTCAGGGTAACTGGCGAACGGGGCCGAACGCTGCATGGCAGCGACCGGCACACCCATTTGATGTCGCACTAGGCAGCAATGGTGTCTATCTGCCGCGCAACTGTTGTGTCACGCTGAGGACGCGCTCGCCAAACAGGCGGCCGGTTTCCAGGTCACCGTCGTCCATTTCAGCTACGCTGGCATCGGATGGCGTCTGGCTCATGGCACCGGCAGACGAACCGACATAATTGATGTCACTGCGCTGCGCTGCCTTGCTGTTGGACGGCATCATCCCCGTGCCGACCCAGATGCCGCCGTGTTGCATGGCCAGAGTGAACAATGAATGCAACGTAGACAGTTTGTCGCCATTCATGGTTGCGGAATTGGTGAAGCCGCCAAACACCTTGTCCTTCCACCCTTGGGTGAACCAGCGACCTGAACTGGCATCGGCAAATTTCTTGAACTGCCAGCTCACGCTGCCCATGTAGGTCGGGGTGCCGAAAACAATGGCATCGGCCGCATCCAGCAAAGCCCAGTCAGCTTCACTGAGATTGCCTTCGGCATCGATGGCTGCCAACTGCGCCCGTGCCCCCTGCGCCACCGATTCCGCAAGCCTGCGGGTGTGTCCGTAACCGCTATGATAGACGACCACTGTTTGTGCCATATCGCTCTCCTGAATAAATTCCCGGACGTCTTGCGTCCGTAAAAGGCCGGCGTTCCTGTCTCCCGGCAGCATGAACGCCACCTGTTGAAAAAAGATTACGCGACTGCACCATTCAATCATTTATTCATCAGATGAATAAGTATAATAATTCGCTTCAAACAATCTGTTTTTTGAATCAATGCCCCCCGACATTTCCCTGGAACAATGGCGATCACTGATTGCAGTCGTGGAAAGCGGCAGCTACGCCCGTGCCGCCATACAGCTGTTCAAAAGCCAGTCCGCAGTCACCTACGCAGTGCAAAAGATCGAATCGCTGCTGAATATAAAGCTGTTCACCATGAGAGGGCGCAAGGCGATACTCACTCCCATCGGTCAGATGCTGTACCGGCGCGCAGTCGCGCTGGTCGACGAAGCCAGCGATCTCGAAACCGCTGCCCACACCCTGTCTGCCGGCTGGGAAGCGGTGATTCATCTGGCTGTGGAAATCCTGTTTCCCACCCCAGTGCTGCTGGAATGCCTGGGACGTTTCAGTCAGACCAGCCCGCGCACCCGCATCGAACTGGTCGAGTCAGTGCTGGGCGGCACGACCGATGCGCTGCTGCACGGCGGGGCAGATCTGGCCATCTCACCCCATCTGCCGGCAGGGTATCCGGGCAACCTGCTCATGCATGCACGAGTGGTGGCGGTGGCGCACGCCGATCATCCACTGCATCATCTCGATCACGCACTAACACTCCGTGAGCTACGGGCGTATCGTCACATTGTCGTACGCGATTCAGGCAGCAACCGCGATGAACGCCAGATCACCACGGTTGACGTCGATCAGCGCTGGACGGTAAGCAACCTGTCCACTTCCATCGAGGCGGTAGCCATGCAACAGGGGTTTGCCTGGCTGCCCGAAACGCATATTCATGCGCGGCTGCAATCGGGCGAACTGCGTCCGTTACCTTTGCGCGAGGGCGGCATCCGCGAGATTCCGCTCTATCTGGTCCTGGCGCATCCCGACGTGGCCGGTCCGGGAACACGACATCTGGCCGAGACCATCTGCGCTACAGTCAGCAGCATGAATGAACGGGTAACCACACAACCGTCTCCTGACGGCAACATCAGATAACGCACACCGGGTGGACTCCGGCCACCTCAGCTGGTCGGCCCAGATGGTAGCCTTGGGCAAAATCCACCCCCATGTCGGTGAGCAGCGCCAGTGTGGCCTCGTCTTCCACCCATTCGGCAATGGTCTTGATTTTCATCACATGGCCGATTTCGGTGATCGCATCGACCATGGCACGGTCGATCGGGTCGGTCACCATGTCCTTGACAAAGCTGCCATCAATCTTGATGAAATCCACCGGAAGATTTTTCAGGTACCCAAATGAACTCAGGCCACTGCCAAAATCGTCCAGCGAAAACTTGCAGCCGAGCTTTTTCAGTTCGCGAATAAATGTCGTCGCTTTGCTCAGATTACTGATGGCAACGGTTTCAGTAATCTCGAAACAGATCTGGCTGAAATCAATGCCAAAGCTTTTCCCTGTATCCTGAATGAACGCCAGCACGCTTTCGTCGCTCAGGGTCGATCCGGACAGGTTGATCGCCAACAGACGCCTGCCATCTGCCCCGATGCCAAATGCCCCCGCGGAAAGCGCGGAAAACACGTTGTAGATTACCCAACGATCGATGCGTTGCATCTTGTTGTAGCGTTCGGCGGCAGACACAAAAAAGTTGGGCAGGATGATGCCCCCATGGCCGTCCCTCATACGCAGCAGGACTTCCCAGTGGTGCGCCTCACCTGCTGCGTCGGACAATGCACAGATCGGTTGTTGATACAGCACGAAACGGCCCTCTTCCAGCGCCTGCGCGATCAGGCCGATCCAGTGCATCTCACCGTGACGCTGCAGCAGCACATCATCAGTTTTTTCATACACATGCACCCGGTTGCGACCGCTGTCCTTGGCGGCATAGCAGGCCAGGTCGGCTGAGCTCATGATCGTCGAGGCGTTGAGGTTATCGGCATTGATTTCCACCACGCCGATACTGGCACCGATTTCGAACACGCTGCCTATCCAGGCAAAACGGAAGTCCTTGACCGCCTGGCGGATCTTCTCGGCGGTTTCGATCGCACCAGCCAGATCGCAATTAATGAGCAGTATGCCGAATTCGTCGCCTCCCAGCCGGGCAAGCACATCCGAACGCCGAATGCATTCGAGCAGCACCTGCGCCAATTGGCGCAACAGTTCATCTCCGGCCGTATGACCACACGTGTCATTGACCACCTTGAACTGATCCAGGTCGATATACAGTAGCGCATGTGTGTCCGGCGGACGGATCTCGTCGAGCAATGCGTCAAGCCGCTGTTCGAACGCACTGCGGTTCACCAGATTGGTCAGTGAATCGTGGCTGACCTGGTGCGACAGCTGCATGGCCAGCCGGCGCGTATGGCTCACGTCCGAACACACCATGACGGTGCCAACAACCTCTCCATCGGCATTTCGCATCGGCGCTGCGGCAGCATCCACTGAAACCAGGTGATCATCCCGCAGCAACAGCGCGGCGTTTTCTGCCAGATGAACCGTGGTGTTCTGTTGCAGGCACTCCGTCACCGGATTAGGTAAGGCCAGGCGGCTGATTTCGTCAATCAGCGTCACCACCTCGAGCACCGCATGCCCACGCGCCTCCTCCAGCGGCCAGCCAGTCATCTTTTCCGCCACCGGATTCAGGTAATCCACCACACCGCGGGCATCGGTGGAAATCACCGCTTCGGACAGCGAATTCAGCGTCACAGCCATGCGTTCTTTCTGCGCCAGCAACGCAGCTTCAGATTGGGTAGCGCGTTTCAGCGCATCCATGAGTTCGGCATATTGCCTTGCACGACTGTCAAGCGCACGGTTGATGAATTTCGACAGGAAGCCAAATTCGTCATCCCGGTTTGCATCGAAGCGCACGGCGGTATCCCCATCGGCAAATTGCTGCGCGGTGTGTACCATACGGGCAAACGGCTGCGATAACAGTCGTTGCAGAATGAATTGCAGAATCAAACCGAACACCATCATCAGCAAGGCGATCGACAGCAGTATCCATTTGCGATAAGTCGAAATCAGCTGTTGCAGGCTGGGGAAATAGATCGACGTCTGTACCGAATACGGTGCGAGATGCGCATACACGGGTCGAATGGCAAGCCCGGCAGCAATCGCGTCTTCGTTGCCGCTCTTGCGTCCGAACAGGAACTGCCGGTTGCCGCGGCGAATTTCGATGGCATCGTAATGAATGATGTTGCGGAACGGTTGCAGGTTGTGTTCCATGTCGCGCCGCGTCGTTTCATCGAAATCCGGACTGCCGGAATATTCCAGTGATTTCGTGATGACGGTCTGCAGGATCTTTGCGTTGTCACGGTACTGCAGGGCCAACTCGCTTTCCTTATCCTTCAGGATGATGAAAGCAATCAGCAACCCGATCAGAACCGTGCCCCAGAACACAATTCCGGATATTTTTGTGGGCAGGTTACTGGCCGGCCCCGGCGAATTCGGTTCCTCCGTCATTGCGTTACCTGAAACCGATGCGTTTGAGACTGAACGCCCCCGGACAGATCCCGCTCACGCCGGCGCCAAGAATGGCAAATGCCATGAACCACGGCACGAACCACAGTTTCTGATAGAAAAACCCATAGGTGATCAGCAGCAACACCCCCACCAGCAAGCGCCAGGCTCGTTCTGCCTCGAACTGGAAGCGCACCTTATACTGATCGGAAACGCACGGCCTGGAAGAGAATAGTCGGGGAAACAGCCGGCTGACCAAAATCGGCATTCGCCAGTTGGTCAACCCTTCGAATCCCAACATCACGATCAACGAATACATCAGCAGGTTCAGGTCAAACACCAGTGCTGCCAACATCAACGCGCCCAGAAACGTTCTGTACATACGATCACTCATGCCTCACTCCAGCCTTGCGGCGATCCCGCACGGCACCCGGTCACCCAGATTTTCCGAGCACCCGCCTCGATTATTGTTATCGTCATGCAGCCAGTCATGTTATGGATTTTGTCATGACAGACCCCATCGAGACAGAGTAGACCCAAACTGAAATCCGGCGTCAAGCCTTTTGTAAAAAAATTGCCACAATGCTGTTTGCCGCTGCCGGTGTCATCCCGCAGCCCAGCCGAGTTTGAGCCAACGGTATTGATTTTTATTCCTTTATGGCGCGACAATGCACACATAGTTGCCCGGTGTACAACTCATCGGTCAGGGGCAATCCGTGTCTGCCCCGCATGCTGCATTGCTTCGGAGACCACAATGTCCGAACCGTTGTCGCAGATTTGCCCGCCAGACTCGCCCGAGGCGCTGTTCCGCATTTTCATGGCGGAATGCCAGGACGGGATCTTCGCCACCGACACGCAAGGTGTGATCCTGATGGCGAACCGCAGCGCGGAACACTGGCTGTTTCATAACGCCAGCCCCGTATCCGGCCGGCATTTCGGCGAACTGTTCGACCCGATGCAAACCGCCACCCTGAACACAATGCTCGATGCCATGCACCACGGCATCCGCCCGCCATTACGCGAACTGCTTGTCGACGGCGCGCAGGGAACCATCCTCACCGTACAACTGTCCGCCTTCCCGGTGCATGACGACAGCGGCGTGCTTGTCGGCGCCGGATTTGTTGCCCGAGACATCACACGCAGCAAACAGGTCGAGGCCGAACTCGACTTCGAACGCAACCGGTTCCGCCTGGCGGTCGAGGCCGCACCGCTGGCACTGCTGATGGTTGACGAGAATGGCCGGATCGAACTGGCGAACAAAGCGTTGGAAACAATGTTCGGTTTCAGTGCTGACGAAATGATCGGACAGTCCATGGAAATGCTGCTGCCAGACCACCTGCGCGCCCACCATGCCGGACTGAGACACGATTTTTTCAGCAAGCCCGCGTTTCGTCAGCTCGGCCACGGCCGGGAACTGCTCGGACAGACGCGCAGCGGCGCGCTGATCCAGCTCGAAATCGCTCTGGCACCGATTCGCACCCACAGCGGAAACGCTGTCATTGCGGCCATCGCCGACATTTCGGAGCGCAAGACACAGCTGAATGCGCTGCACGAACGCGAAGTGCGCTACCGTTCGGTGATCGAATCCGTGCCGGATGGATTTCTCATCATCCACCGCGACGGACGCATCACCGTATCCAACCCCGCCTACAGCCGCATGTCGGGCTACAGCCGCAGGGAATTGCTGCAACTCAACGTGGCGACACTCAACGCGACGGACAATCAACAGCTGATCACCAATCGCATCCAGAACGTACTGCTGCAAGGCTATGAACGCTTCGAGACCGCGCACCGGCGCAAGGACGGCAGCGTCTGGCCGGTCGAAGTCACCGTCTGCCTGATCCCATCTCTCGATGAGCTTTTTGTTTTCGTGCGCGACCTGACCGAACTGAAGCTGCTGGAAGAAGAACGCAGACAGGCCGAACAGCAAATCCGCATCATGGCCTGGCACGACTATCTCACCCGGCTACCCAACCGCTGGCTGCTGATCGACCGGCTGAGACAGGCACTCTCGGCCGCACGCAGAAACCATACTTACGGCGCACTGCTGTTCATCGACATCGATCACTTCAAGTGGCTCAACGACAGCCTGGGGCACGAAATGGGCGACCTGTTGCTGATACAGGTGTCGCGACGCCTGCTGGAGAACATTCGGGCAGAAGATACCGCCGCGCGCTTTGGTGGCGACGAATTCGTAGTCATGCTCACTGGCCTGTCGGACAACATGGCCACAGCACTGGAGCAGGGTCGACAGACCGGAAACAAGCTGCTGCGCGCGCTCAACATTCCCTATCAGCTCAGAACACATCTGTATCGCTGCACACCCAGCATCGGCATCACCCTGTTTCAGGACGATGAGGACACTGATGCCATTTTCCGCCGTGCCGACCGCGCCATGTATCTGGTGAAGAGTTCCGGACGCAATGCCGTGCACATGCACGAACATGCCGCATGAACGATTCTCCTGATCTGGCCCGCAACGCGGCGCATGGAGAATTGATCACCGCGTCCCTAGCCGCCAGTAGGCAGCGGCGCGACTTCGGCGAGAAACTGGCTGAACTCGCGCCAGGATGCGGCATCTGCCAGCGCATCGTAGGCCAGCCCCGTGGATGGGTCGCTGCCTGCAAGCGGGCTGGTGAATGCATGCACCGCGCCAGGGTAGGCAATGAAACGCAGGTCGATACCCGCCTGTTGCATCTCGTTGCGAAACGTCGTCACCTCGGCCTGCGGAACGAACGGATCGGCTGCGCCATGCATGACCAGCACCTTGCCGCGAATGTTGGCGACGTCCCGTGGGTTCGGGTTGGACAACCCGCCATGAAAACTCACCACGCCGCTCAGTTCGGCGCCACTACGCGCCAGCTCGAGCACGGTCGTTCCGCCAAAACAGTATCCCATGGCGACCAGATACTGTTCATCTACCTGCGGCAAGGCACGCAAAGCATCATAACCGGCACGCACCCGCATGCGCAGGGCAGCCCGATCTTCGCGGAACGCCCGCGTCATCCCGGCCGCTTCCTGTGCCGTTGCCGGCCGGATTCCCTTGCCATAGACATCGGCCACCAGTACAACATAGCCCAGTTTGGCCAGCGCTTCAGCCCTGGTGCGCACAAAATCGCCCACACCGAACCAGTCAGGTGCAATGAGGATACCTGGGCGCTTCAGTCCGGATTCCGCCGGCCCGGCCAGGTATCCTTCACACAGGGTGCCGTCGGCAGCAAGATAGCTCATCACTTTTGTGAACACGCGCGTCATCTTGTCCTCCAGTAACGCAGTAACGGTAGCACTCCGACCGCACCGGGCCAGAGCACCATCATCCAGATCCATGAACGCCCATGCAACGCCCTCGGCGCAGGCCCCGGTACGGAAAAACATCATCCAGGCAAACGATCCATCACCCCGGCAACCGGTAACACGCTGCCCATATCGTATGTGTTTCCCATACCCGGCCGAGCGGCCCAGCGTATCATGGTCACCTTTCCAGACACTTACATGACAATGCCTGACAGCAGCATGCCTTACAGGACACGCGGCGCGACAGCGCATCCCCAGCCCAGGACACAATATCCCTGTCCGGAACATGACATATATGTGCACTATGTTTACAATACCCGGGCAGTCCGGTCGTTGGTCCCTTTCATTCTATAATTTGTGCCGACATGGATGACACCCCGATCTTTCGAACGCTTTTCGAAGCCAGCGGCGAAGCCATCGGACTGGCCGATGCAGAAACTGGCCAAATTCTCGATATCAATCCGGCACTGGAGCGCTTGTCCGGGTGGCCCAGGGAAGAACTGGTCGGCAAGCCGCAACACGTGCTGCACCCGCCAGAGCCCGGCCAGCCCTTCAGCCCCAGTTTTTCCCGGCATCGCGCAGCCACTACCGGCTCGACCATTGAAACCATCCTGTTGCACCGTAACGGTCTGAATATCGACATCCAGATCCACGCCTCACCCGTCATACTCGATGGACGCCGCGTGCTACTGGGTATTTTCCGCGACATCACCCGGGAAAAACGGCTGGAACGCGCCGCACTCCTGTTATCGCAATGCGACCGCATCATCATGACCGCCGACAGCGCTTCCGGCATGCAACAGGCCATCTGCGACCAGATCGCCTCCACGGCCGGCTACCGCCTGGTATGGATTGGCGAGGCCTTGCTCGACGCAGACAAAAGCATCCGCATCCTGTGCCATGCGGGCCACAACGAAGGTTACCTGCAGCACCTGCATCTGAGCTGGGGCGAAGGCGTCTGGAGCAACGGCCCATCCGGCCTCGCCATCAAAAGCGGACGCCCGCAGATCAACCAGAATTTCCTGGCCGATCGGCAGATGTCGCCGTGGCGCGAACTGGCCGAGCGCAACCAGCTGCGTGCCAGTATGGCGCTGCCCATCGCCAATGCCCCGGACCAGACGCTGGTGCTGACCTTATATGCCGAAACCAGCAATGCCTTCGACGCAGACGAGGTGCGCCTGCTGGAAGACCTGGCGCACAAGGTCTCCTACGGACTTGGCATCCTGCGTGCACGCGAGGAAAACCGTCAGGTCGGCATGCAGCTCGAACTGGCCAACACCGTGTTCAAATCCAGCCACGAAGGCATGGTGGTCACCAACTACGCCGGCGAGGTGCTGTCGGTCAACCCCGCTTTCACCGCCATCACCGGCTACCCGGTTGAAGACGTGCTGGGCCACAAGCTCAAAAACCTGCTCAAGTCCGGACGTCACAACGCCAACTTTTACCGCACGATGTGGCACGAACTCGAAACGAGCGGACACTGGGAAGGCGAAGTGCACGACCAGCACAGGAACGGCCAACCACTGACGCTGTGGTTGAGCATCAGCGCCGTACCCGGCTATGACCGCTCGCTGACGGATGCACAGTCTCCCTGCCACATCGCACTGTACCGCGACATTTCCGAACGCAAGCAGTTTGACGCCACCATGTGGCGCGTCATGAACTTCGACGCATTGACCGGCCTGCCCAACCGTAACCTGCTCCGCGACCGGCTGGAACAGGATGTGCTCAACGCTCAACAAGGTGGTGGCATCTGCGGGCTGATGCTGATTGATCTGGACCACTTCAAGCTGGTCAATGATTCGCTCGGTCACGGCGCCGGCGACAGTATCCTCAAGGAAGCGGCCCGGCGCATCCGCAGCATCGCCCGTCCGTCCGACACCGTGGCCTACATGGGCGCGGACGAGTTCGCCATGGCCGTCTCCACGCTACGCGACATCCAGACCCTGGACGCCATGGCCCAGTCTCTGCTCGAGGCGCTGCGCCATAGTTGGCAGATCAACAATGAAAAATTCTCGCTCGGCGCAAGTATTGGCGTTGCTACATGGCCCGCTGACGCAGACAATGTTTCCGAGCTGCTGCATCGCGCCGATCTGGCCATGTACCAGGCCAAAGCGGGCGGCCGCAACCGCATCCATTACTTCACACCCGACCTGCAGCAGGAAAGCCGGGAGCGTTTCGAACTGACGCGTGACCTGCACGAGGCCATGACCAGCGCGCAGTTTGTCCTGCACTACCAGCCCGTCATCGACCTCGCCACTGGCGAGATTGTCAAGGCCGAGGCACTGATCCGCTGGCAGCATCCGCAACGCGGCATGGTCAGTCCGATGCAGTTCATCCCGCTGGCGGAATCCAGCGGCCTGATCCATGCTCTGGGCAACTGGGTGTTCGAGGAAGCCCTGCGGGTCGGCCGCAGCTGGCAGCAACAGTACGGCCGGATGATCCAGATCGGCATCAACGTTTCGCCAGTCCAGTTTACCGCAGATGAATTCCCGCACCACTGGCTACGGCAGCTGCAACAAGCCGGCCATTCCGGCGAACAGATCAATATCGAGATCACCGAAGGCCTGTTGCTCAAGGATCGCCCGGGCACGCTGCTTAGCCTGAAGGCGTTGCGCGACCGCCAGGTAGCCATCGCCATCGACGATTTCGGCACCGGCTATTCTTCGCTGTCCTACCTGGGCCAGTTTCCCATCGATTTCCTCAAGATCGACCAATCGTTCACGCGCAACCTGCAACCCGGTTCAAGTGAACTGGCGCTCACCGAGGCGATCATCGCCATGGCGCGCAAGCTCGGACTCAGAGTCATCGCCGAGGGTGTCGAAACCATGCAGCAGCTCGACCTGCTCATCGCCGCCGGATGCGACTACGGTCAGGGCTACCTGTTCTCGCGCCCGGTTCCGGCTGACGCCTTTGAACAACTGCTGGTCGAAGGTGTCGCACACGCTACTTCAGCGCCTCGTTGAGCACTCCGGCCAGTCGCACACTCGCCCGTTCGAGCTGCCCCTGTGCTACCGGCCAGGCCCAGGATTGATAACCGTTCTCCCAGCCCGGCTCCGCCACTGGCGGCAGGTGCCGATACACTGCGCACGCCAGCGCGTGCGAACCGTTCGCCCACGCCTGCACCCGCAGATCAATCTGTGCCACGGCGCCAGCCGGCGCCCACTGTTCCCGCTGTTGCGCCGTGATCACCGCATCCAGCCGCGCCGCCTCGGCACGCACCGCCTCATGATCGAAACTGTAACGCGGCCCAAGCTGCCAACCGAACCGGTGTTCGATGATGCCGAGGTCCCAGATCGCATGCAGGTTGGACGGCTGACCATACCACGGCAACCGCACATCATTGCCGCCGCGGTCATGATCATCTTCCGCATGCAACGGCTGGTGGATATCAGCTACCAGATGCACCACCCACTTCAGCGCCACCAGCCGCCTCGCATCGCCCTGCGACGGATCCGCCAACATGCGCACGAATTCAGGCAGCTTCGCCACCACACATGTCATCTCAGCGACCCGCTGCCCATGTTCGTCAACATGACAATCCCGTTGTGCCGAATACGCCACGGCATACAGCGGAATGTCCACGTAATGCCACGGCCCGGTGGTCGGCTCGGCACTGCGTATGGCATCCGGCCACGACGACACCTGATCCAGCCGGCGATAGCCCTCGACCGACAACAACCGGCGCACCTCGGACGCTGCCGCCGGACTCAGATGCGCCTGAGCCATGTCGGCCACCAGCGCATGCCCTTCCGGTCCCCATGCCCACGCCATTCCCGCCTGCACCAGGCACCCACTCGCCACCATCATCAACGCCACCCGGCGCGCCACGTTTCCAGCCATGTCGCAACCCCTGATTTATACGCAATGAAGTAGCATACCGCGTCCAGATGACAAACCGCACACGCTCTGGCCCGCAGCAACCGAAACAAAACCGGCAAAAGGGGCTTGAGCGAACATCCAGCCGGTGTTAGAATGCACGTCTTCGCGAAACAGCACGCGCCCGTAGCTCAGCTGGATAGAGTACTTGGCTACGAACCAAGGGGTCAGGAGTTCGAATCTCTTCGGGCGCGCCAATCCGATACGAATCTGGGCACTCCAACTGGAGCGCCCATTTTCATTTCTGACACCGCATTTTCCAGCGCAGCGGTGCTGCCACGCAGGGTAGCACTCTGCGTATCCACCCGGATTTCATCTACCAGCAGGTGCAGCAACTGCTTGCCGTAGCCCTGTTCGGGATCAAGCAGCATCTGCCGCATGCGTTCGGTGGCGTAGGCCACTTGCTTGGACGAAACCTTGCGGAAACTGGGCTTGTCTCGTTGGTAATCCCCCCATTTTTAGTTGGGGTCAAAAGTAGATTCATGCGACCATGGCCAGCCGCTGTTTCGGTGTGGCTTCGACCAAGCCTTGCCACAGGCTGGATGATATCTTCTGATAGACATACAAGCAAAAAAGGGTTAAATTATCACCAGGTATTACCCTGTGATATTGGCTCCAGTATGGCAACCTCTCTCAAAATCGATGATGTACTGAAAAGCCGCGTTCAACACCTGGCCAGCCAACGCCGTCGCTCGTCTCACTGGATCATGCTCGAAGCCATCCAGCAATACGTCGAGCGTGAAGAGGCGCACGAGCGATTCAAGCAGGAGGCTATGGCATCCTGGGCAAGTTATCAGGAGACAGGCCGTCACTTGACTGGGCAGGAAGTTCGTTCCTGGCTGAACACCTGGGGCACCGATGACGAAGGAACGGTGCCTGAGTGCCACGAGTAATTGTTACACAAGGCGCGATGGAAGGGTTGGAACGCTGCAGGCAGTTCCTTGCCGTCAGATCCCCGGAAGCAGCCAGACGGGCCGGTCAGGCCATCGAACGACAATTTTTGCTGCTGGAAACAGCTCCTGACATTGGACGGCCGTTTCCTGATCTCCCTGAACTGCGTGAACTGATGATCTCTTTCGGAGACTCCGGCTATGTGGCACTGTATCGCCACGAACCGGTTCGCGATGCGGTGTATGTTCTCGCTTTCCGGCCTCAGAAAGAGGCTGGCTACTGATTGAAGATCGAGATGCTTTTGCCGAATCGGAATCATGTTCAATTCATATTGCCCCAGCCTGGATCAGACTGGCATGACACAGGGCGGAAGCGTCACAAGTTGTTGTATATTAATAAATAAATTTCAATTTTGGCCCCACTACGAACCAAGGGGTCAGGAGTTCGAATCTCTTCGGGCGCGCCAATCCGATACGAATCTGGGCACTCCAACTGGAGCGCCAATTTTCATTTCTGACACCGCATTTTCCAGCGCGGCGGTGCTGCCGCGCAGGGTGGCACTCCGCGTATCCACCCGGATTTCATCCACCAGCAGGTGCAGCAACTGCTTGCCGTATCCCTCCGCCAACCGGCTGGTCAACCGTGTTGCGCACGGGTTGCGTTGCTCCCGATATCAGGAAAGTTGTCGCTTCAACCCTCTGACAACAGCTGCATCCCAACGATACGAGGGTCGTTTTCCTGATGAGTCAAGTTTTCAGCATTGTCAGTTGCGTAGTATAGAATGGCTCGACCGGGCCGATGTCCACCATTGCCCCAACGGGACCAGCGGCAGCCTGGAAGCGTGGATCGAGGTGGGAATTTTCATGATCCCACACTGACTCCCATATGCCGTGCATGATGTAGGCGCGCTGCGCCCCATCCTGGGTAGCCTTGCGCAAGATTTCTGTACTCACGGCCTTTCGGTAGAAGCGGTTATCTGCCGAGCCCGCGTGGCCGATGCCATCCGCAGCACTGGTGGGCTGGAAGGTCTCCTGCGCCACTTTGAGTAGCGTCACCACTGCGTGCTCGAAAGACGGCATTACCGTATTGGCGATGAACACATGGTTTTCCACGGTGATCAGGCTGTTCCCACTGCGGTATCGGCCGGGTGGGCGAAGAACTTCAGAATGTCGGCCTCGCCGGTGTAAATGCCATGTCGGTCGCCTGCAGCCACGGTCTGGAACACACTGCGGTATACCGCCATCGGAGCGGGCGACTTCACCATCTTGCCGTGTTGCAGTATGGCTCCATGCAGATGCGGCAGCAGAACAGTGTCGAACATCTCATCGGGCCTAGCCACGTCCAGTACCCTCGCCGAGTCGAAGCGCACAAACAAGGCATAAAACAGCGGCAGTGTGCCGGCCTGCGCGGCGTCGGCGTAGGCACTGCGCAGCACCCCCTTGTAACTCTCGGGATAGTTTTTTACCATGGTGGAGTCGCCCACCATTTGCTTGAGCGTAATGGCCAGCGCACCGCGCTGCAACATGGCCTGGGCAAAACGCTGCATGGCGGCATCGAAGCCGGGTTTGAATGGTTGGGCCACGCGCATCTCGGCATAAAAGGTCACAGGACCAGAAACGGCCAACTCTTCTGGTTCGGCGGCCCTTGCCGACGGTAAAAAACCGGTTGAAGCAAGCAGGGCACCGGCACTCGTAGCGCCAGCCTTGATCATCATGGCACGACGTTCGGGGGAAAAAGGAATGGT
This sequence comes from Pseudomonadota bacterium, assembly GCA_021782795.1. Lineage (GTDB taxonomy): Bacteria > Pseudomonadota > Gammaproteobacteria > Burkholderiales > Sulfuriferulaceae > Sulfuriferula. Next base: position 19,885 of record JAJXUP010000010.1, read on the forward strand.
TGGCATGTCATATTCTCCTTTGATTGGGCTGTGGCCTGGATGAAGACGTTGACAAGATCAAAAGGATGCAGGAATAAAAGGGTCCCCGAAAAATCCTGTAACCAGCGCGCTTGCAAATTACAATCTGTGCCTGATTTCAGGCCGCGCATGGATCATCCAACTGTAATCTGGCTTCCCGGCGTCCATTTCCATCACCCCTAACATGCTACAGATTCAAAAGGTTGGCTTCGACCAGCCCTTTTGCATTTCTGCGACCATGCCAGAATTGCGTCATGCCGTGACACAATAACTCCTCCCCTTGTGCCCTGGTACGGTTGATTCGCATGAGGCGTCAGCTGCTCGGCCGACAGATGCGCATACCGCCGCAGCGTACCAATCAGCGGCATGAGTTGTGCCGGTTTCGTTGATTATTGCAACAACACATTACCCCCCACACCAGTCATGCATGAAACGGGTAACGTTGCTGCTGCCCCTGCAGCTGACGATTCAGCGCAGCGCCGAGAAAATACTGCGAGCCAGCGATCCGGCGGCCTGCATCGGGTGGGCGCGGATGTTCTTTTCCTCATCAGCCATCATGAGAAAAAGGCCATCCATGGCCTTGTTGGTGACGTAATCTTCCAGCGTGGCATCGTTGGCTGGCACCAACCCGGTTTGTGCGGCCAGGCCGGCAAACTGGTCGTATTTTTTCGTCACACCAACATGGGACATGGCCTGACTGACGATAGGCTTGAAGCGTGCCGCAATTGCGGAACCAGTGCGGACACGGAAGTATTGCGTTGCCGCATCGTTGCCGCCGGTAAGAATCTTGCGTGCGTCATCGATGCTCATGGAGCGCACGGCGTCCACCAGCAGCGCTTCGGCCTGCGGCACGGCAGCCTCGGCGGCATGGTTCATCGAGGCAACCAGTTGGTCGCCATAGCTGCCCATGCCCATTTTCGACAATACATCCTGCGCGCGCTGCAAATTGCCGGGCAACGGAATGCGCACCCGTTGATTGTCCAGATAGCCGTTGGGCTTTTCCAGCATCGACACTGCGGTTTGTGCCCCTTGCGTCAACGCCTGACGCAAACCCGTCGACTGATCCGTAGCACTGAAACGGTCAAGCGCGCTGCTACCGGGATGAGCTGCCGGCGCACTGGTCTGCCCGGGCGCCAGGGCATTGGCACCCGCCTGTTCCAACTGGTGCATCTGGTCGGGCGTCACCAGATTACCAAGATCGAATGCAGCAGCATTGCCGCTGCACGCCAACAGCAACCCCGGGATGATCCAGCGGATGGTCATGTTCGCTCCCCCATGCATAAACAGTTCGGAATGGTTCTGGTGTAGTGCGATTGTACACCGGTAGCCGCAGGGAAGAACCCTTGCCGCCTGCGCCAGCCAATGCCGGACATGACACACGCGCGTCATGATCGCATCGCATACTGCGCTCATCCACCCTTGCCTTCGGGAGCACGCCATGTTGCGCCTGTTATGCCTGTCCGGCCTGCTGTATGTCTTGTGTCTGCCTGCCCTCGCAGCAGACGAACCGTCTGGCAGCGCCCCACCGGCTGCCACTGTGCTGCCGACGGGGGTACGCATTACGCCGCAGGCCGCTTCCGCAGCGCAGCTTGCCGAACTCGACCCCGGTCTGACACGGTATCCGCATCTGCGTGCAGGCAATGCAGTCAGCAGCGCGCTGAGTCCGGATGGCAGCCACTGGCTGGTACTGACCAGCGGGTACAACCGCTATCAGGATAAGACCGGCAAGACCGATGCTGCGGCCTCGAACGAATGGGTATTTGTCTACGATGTCCGCAACGATGCGCCCCAGCTGAGCCAGGTATTGCCGGTGCCCAATGCCTTCTGCGGCCTGGCCTGGAACCCGCGCGGCAACGAGTTCTACGTGTCTGGCGGCGTGGATGATACGGTTCATCGCTTCATGTTTGCGAATGGAAAATGGGTGGAGCACCAACCGGCCATTGCGCTGGGGCACGCTTCCGGGCTGGGGATCCATGTTCGGCCAATGGCAGCGGGCATTGCCGTCAACCCGGACGGCACACGCCTGCTGGTCGCCAATCTGGAAAACGACAGCCTGTCGGAAATCGATCTCGTCGCCGGCAAGTTGCTGCGTGAACGTGATCTACGGCCTGGCCGCAACAACCCGGGGCAATCCGGTGTGCCAGGAGGCGAATACCCCTACTGGCCGATTTACCTTTCTGACCAGCGCGCCGCCGTGACCAGCCTGCGGGACCGCGAAGTGGTGTTGCTGAACACGGGTGATACGCTGACGGTGGCTGGCCGCATTCGGGTGGGTGGGCAGCCGGAACGACTGGTCGCCAGCCATGATGGCCGCCGGCTGTATGTTGTCAACTCGGGCAGCGACAGCATTTCGGTCATCGATACGCAGCGTACAACGGTGATCGACACACTGCCCACGTCCGCACCGGCCACCACCTTTGCCAACGCACGGCAGCTCACCGGCAGCAATCCGAACGCTCTGGCGCTGTCCCCGGACGAACACACGCTGTATGTAAGCAACGGCGGCACCAATGCCATCGCTGTCGTCTCGCTCAGCCCGCCAGCTGGCGTACGCGGACTGATTCCGACCGGCTGGTACCCCGATTCGCTGGACATCGGCCCGGACGGGAAGCGGCTGTATGTGGTCAATGCCAAAGGCGAACCGGGCGCCAATCCCGGTGGCTGCCGCGACACATTGTCAACGGCGCACGATGCGCAGGACAGCTGCCGCGCACGCAACCAGTACGTATTGCAACGCACTCATTCCTCGATCCTGACCCTGCCAGTGCCTGGCGCCGCAGCACTGGCTCAGCTCACCCGTCAGGTGTCGCGCAACAACCACTGGGCCGATGCACAGGACGCACGTGCCGTGTGGGCCGTCATGCGCCACGTGCGTACGCGCATCCATCATGTCATCTACGTGGTCAAGGAAAACCGCACTTACGATCAGGTGCTGGGCGACTTGCGGCCGGGCAACGGCGATGCGGCACTGGTGTTGCTGCCTGAGGCGCTCACGCCCAACCACCATGCGCTGGCTCACGAATTCGTCACGCTGGACAATTTTCTTGACAGCGGTTCGGTCAGCGGCGACGGCTGGATGTGGTCTACCGCCGCTCGCACCAGCGACTACGCAGAAAAGGACATCCCAATACTCTATGCAGGCCGCGGGCTGAGTTATGACACCGAAGGCGAGAACCGCAACCTCGATCTGGGGCTGGCATCACCGGCAGAACGCCGCCGCGAGCAGCCGGACACACCGGATGACGACGACCTGCTCCCTGGTCATGCCGACGTGGCCGCCCCGGATGGGCCAGGCGGCGCCCCCGGTGCCGGCTATCTGTGGGATGCCGCGCTGCGCGCCGGTCTGACACTACGCAACTACGGCTTCTTCGTCACCAATGACAATGATGGCGAAACGGTTGCGCCTTCCACCCGGCCGTATGCCGACCACCAGCCACAGGCGCACGCCAACTCGGCTGCACTGCGCCCATACACCGACCGTTACTACCGTGGATTCGATCTGAAATACGCAGATTACTGGCGCTACCGCGAATGGGCGCGTGAATTCGCCGACTACGAACGTCATGGCAACCTGCCCACGCTCGAACTGGTGCGCCTGCCACATGACCATTTTGGTGAGTTCTCCGCCGCACGCGACGGCGTGAACACGGTGGAAACGCAGATGAGCGACAACGATTATGCACTGGGCCTGCTGGTGCAGGCTGTCAGTCGCAGCCGCTACCGCAATGACACGCTGATCGTCGTGGTAGAGGATGATGCGCAGAACGGCGCGGATCATGTCGATGCGCACCGCAGCCCGGCCTACCTGATCGGCGCGATGATCAAACGGCACACGGTGGTATCCACCCGCTACACCACGGTCAATCTGTTGCGCACCATCGAGGCCGTGCTGGGATTGCAGCCGATGGGGCTGACCGATGCGCATGCGTTGCCGATGAGTGATGCGTTCAGCGAAAACAGCCAGCCGTTCGACTATCGCGTGCGTGTGCCGCAGTCCCTGCACACGACACGGCTTCCCTTGCCACCAACCCGTGCGGCGAGATCGGCCGTATCCGCCGCTGCCGGATTGTCACGACCGTTGCATGACAGCCACTACTGGAGTACCGCCATGCAGGGGCAGGATTTCAGTGCCGAAGACCGGCTCGACACCGCGCGCTTCAACCAGGCGCTGTGGCAAGGGCTCGCCCCGATAGTACGGTCGACGCCACAACACGACTGAGTACGCGGTCGGTCAGGGCTGACCATATTGCGGCGAAGGCAGGCCAAGGTAATAGCCCTGAGCGTAATCTACGCCCATGTCCTGCAGTTCGTCCATGATCTCCGCCGATTCGACGAACTCGGCCACGGTGCGGATACCCAGTTCCTGACACATCCGTCCCAGGTTGCGTACCAGAATGCGGTCGACGCGCGAATTGAGCAGATTGCGCACGAACTCGCCATCCAGCTTGACGTAATCGAAGTGCAGTTCGCGCAGGTAATGAAATGAATTGTAGCCACTGCCAAAATCGTCGAGAGCGAACGAAAACCCCTTGGCGCGCAGGTCGGTAAGAAATTTTCGCATGTTGGTCATGTCACCGATCGCATCGCGCTCCAGAATCTCGAACACCACGCGTTCGGGCGGAATTTCAAGTTTCTGGCACAGCATCTCGGCAAACCCGAGAATGCCACGCCCCTGAATCTCTTGTGCCGACAGATTGATGAACATGCGCGGCGGTTCACTGCCATTGGTATCCATGTGGTGGCGCATCTGCTGCAGGGCGTGCGAAATGATCGCCCGATCCAGATCACGCCCCAATCCGTATTTTTCCAGCGTTTCGATGAATACTCCGGCCGATACCGTCCCGCCATCGGGTTCAATCAGACGGGCCAGCACCTCATAGGCAAACATTGCCCCGGTATCACAATCGATGATCGGCTGATAATAGGGAATGATCTGATCGTTCTTGAGCGCCTCGCGCAGATACTCCGCCTGATCGCGCATGCCGCGGCTGACCTGTAACCGGTCTTTCGCCGAGTCGACCATGCCCACCCCATCCTTGCCACCCTGCTTGGCCCGATACAGGCCGATGTCCACTGCCGCCATCAGATCTGCCACCGTGCTGGCATCGTCCGGATAGGTCACCACGCCGATGGACGTCGTCACGTGAAAGCGTTTTCCCTGTGGACTGATGAACACCGATTCACGCAGCTGCACACGCAGTTTCTCCGCCACCACCAGGCCACCTTCGCGTGAGGTTTCGGTCAGCACCAGGGCAAATTCGTCCCCGCCGATACGGGTAGCGACATCACCCTTGCGGATCACCGAGATGAGCAGTTCCGCCACCTGCTTGAGCGCGGAATCGCCGCACACGTGGCCATAGGTATCGTTGACATCCTTGAAATTGTCCAGATCGAGCATCAGAAGCACGAACTGGTGCTGGTGGCGGGCCGAACGGCCCTCCTCGTAGATCACCATCTCATTGAAATAACGGCGATTATGCAGGCCGGTCAACGGATCATGCGTGGAATAATACTCCAATTCTGCCAGCGTACGATTGAGCGTCTTGCTTGAACCGACCACCATCACCATCACCGCCAGCGTGGACCGGATTACGCTCTCTTCCTGCGGCGTCAGGATATGCGCGGAGGCGAATCCCACCCCAAGCAACCCGGCCAGATTCTGGGCTTCGAGGTCCGGCACCGGCACCGTGATCAATTCGGCCTGCTGCATGTCGATGATTTCGCTGTAGTCAGTCACGACATGGTATTCCTCGATGTCCAGCGACACCTCCTCGGGCAACCCGAGCTTGACGATCATCTCACGCGCCAGTCGTGTACGCGCCACCTGCCTTACCTCGGCTGGACATTCGCCGAGGTAATACAGGTTGAGCGACAGGCCGTGCGGTTCGGAAAAGGCGATGAAAAAGAAATTGAACGGAAATATGGAATGAAAACCCTGCAGAATCTCGCGCACGAACTGCTTCCACTGGGTCACCTTCTCATGCGACAGCACAATGGTTTCGAGCACCCGGCTCTGGCGTTCGAGCAGATCCTTTTCAATCAGCGTACCGGACAGGGCGGCAACCGTGTCGTTGAATTCGAGCATGACCTGTTTCAGGCCGCTTTCACTTTCATCCCACTGGCGCTGGTACTCACGGAACAGCAGCTGCAGGGCTTGATCCATGCGCGTCGAGCGCGCATTGCCACGGTTGAGGCACTGCCCCAGCGAGATACGCTCGGCATCGCCAATCTGTACCTGATCGAGCAGTCGTGAAGCCTGTTGCAGGTTCCCCGCCATTTCGGCATTGATCTCCTGCATCAGCTGACGAAAATTCTGCGCAAACTGACGTGTGCGTGTGCGGTTGGCGAACAGTGCCGCGAAACGCTGCAGCACGCGGTCGCGCAATGCTTCGATATTGGCGCTTTCTACCGGAATCATCCCTGCGAGCCCATCCTGAATCGCCCGCTGGCGGTCATCAGATCCACGCCGCATTCGAGCTTGCCGAACCACTCGAGAAATTGGCTCACCGCCGCCCCGCGATACACCGGACCATGCTGCGGGGCAATCATGGCAATGTCCAGCGCGGATACGGTGTCGACCCATATTCTTGCGGCGCGGTTGGAACACATGTAGCGACGATGAAAGCTTTCGATATAAGGTAAATGTGCTGTGAAATCATCCACCCACACCGGGTCCATGTGCCCCGGCATCTCTGCCGTGCCGATATCGCCACTGAACAGGATTTTTGAACGCGGATCATAAACATTGATCTGCCCCTCGGAATGGAGGAAGTGCGCCGGTACCAGCTGCAGTTCAAAACCCGGGGCGAACTCGCAGTGCATGCCATCGTCCGCCACACTGATGAAACGGTTCAGATGGCGAATGCCATAATGCGGCAGGAAACGGGTCCACACCCGCGGAATGTAAATCGGCGCGTCGGTCAGCTCGATCCAGGTCGAGATCCCGCCAACAATGTCCGGGTCCTGGTGCGACAACATGATTGCCTTCAGATTGTCGGGACCGATATGCCGCAACATTTCAGCCAACACCCGCGGCATGACATCAAACCCACCCGGATCGAGCAGCACACCGCTATTCTCATGCAATATCAGATACTGATTGGAACGAATTCCGTCCTCTTCGCCCGATCCGCTTTCATTGAGCAGGATAAACCGGTGCCCCGGCGTATCGAACAGTGGAATGTTACGCACTCTGTACTCCAAACCCATTGATTTGCCGGGATGGTAGCATGTGTACGCCAGCGAACCAACGGTTTTAATACCTCACGATCTTAATTTTTTTTCACTCTCCCCCAGGCTTAACCATTCTCGTTTCGCGCAGATCACCTGACCGGATCATATATAAGCAACTGTGCCGATCCGGGCACAAATCGCATGTGCCCGTCGGCGCCGGCGGCCTGCGCCACCCGTGCAGTCACCAGATACAGACGTCCGGTATCAGGATCCAGCGCCATGGTCCTGGCCCCGGGTGCCGTCATGAGTGCAGGCATGGCCGCAAACGCATGTGCGCCTCGTTCGGCCACCATCGACAGACTGCCGTCCCGGTTGGAACTGAACGCAATGCCGCGGCGCGCATCGAATGCGGCCGCATCGGATCCAGACCCGATCGGCAGACTGGCCAGCACCCGACCATTGCGCGCATCAATCGCCAGCATGCGGTTGTTGTGGCAGGTGGCAAACAGGTGTGCGTGAACTGCATCGATCGCCAATCCATGCGGTGCCTGGCAACCAGCGATGCTCCAGCGTGCGACGATGCGGTTGCTGGCAGTATCAATGCGCGCGATCTGCCGCTTCTCCACCAGGTTGACGAATAGGCTGCCGTGGCCATCGGCGACTGCCGACTCCGCCGGGCTGCCCAGGGTGACTGCGGCCAGCACCCGGTTCTGCTTCGGATCGATGGCCGTAGCCACGCCGCTGTCGCCGCCAATCACGTACACATGCCCACTGACCGGATCGTAAGCCATGGCATCGGCATCGGCGGCCTTGAGCGCAATCGTTTTCAGCACGCGCAGCGTGGCCAGATCGAACACTATGACCTGCGACGGATCGCTGTTATCGGCGTAGCCACGGCCAAGTGCCGTCAGCACCACCACGCCATGGCCTTCTCCGCCAGCATGGACCTGTCCGATGATGGCGCCGCTGCGGCCATCGACAACCGTCGTTTCACCACCATGCGCAATGTACACGCGCTTGTCGGCAGCATCGAAACTGAGGTAATCCCACCGGTCGGGCGCGCCCAGGGGTACGGTTTTCACCAGCGTGTAGGCCGGCGCATCCGCCTGAGCCTGCGCCGGGGCTGTCCAGACAGTGGCCGCGCCAAGTGCTGCGGCCAGCAGGGTTGCCATCATACGTATTGTCAGCATCACGTGTGCTCCTCATGCGATAGGGTTTCAACGGCGCCAGTTTAATCTGCCGATACTTAGGGTTTTATGAGCGGGCCAGGATATTGCGACCTCTACATGCCCTGCCCCGATTGACGAATGCGCAACGGCATCGGTACATTGCGACCTGATCGCTTTCATGAATTTCGCCAGGGCATTCCATGCGCATCTTTCTGTTCACGCTAATGCTTACCGTAACGGTTGCCATCTCTGCGCCGGCATGCAGGGCAGCCACTCGCCTCGAACTGGTCAAGGCCGTCCTCGTCTGCCGCCATGGCGTACGTGCGCCGGGCAAGAGCTCGAACGCGCTGGTGCGGTTATCGCCACGCCCCTGGCCTGCATGGCCGGTAGCTCCCGGTGTGCTGAGTGCACACGGAGCGCATGACATGCGCTTGCTGGGGACGTTTCTCGGCACAACCTATGCGACAGAAGGCCTGCTGCCCGGCACAGGTTGCACCGCGTCACGCCAGATCATGGTCTGGGCCGACAACAGCACGCAGCGCACGCGGGATTCGGGACAAGCCCTGCTTGACGGTCTGTTGCCTGGTTGCCAGGCCCGTGCGCACTTCAGTCAGCCGATCGACCGGCCTGACCCGATATTCCATC
>JAJXUP010000117.1 GCA_021782795.1 Pseudomonadota bacterium
GTTCCTGTGCCTGCTGGTCAACCCGCAAATTCTCAACAACGACTCGGTGATCCTGACCATCGAAGTGCAGGACGATGCTCCGGGAACACCGTTTAGCAGCGGTGGTGTGATTGCGACGCCAATCGACACCAAGCGTGTGAAAACGGAAGTGCGCGTGAAGAATGGCGAGACCGTGGTTCTGGGTGGCATTTACTACCAGAACAAGCGTAAGGACGTAAACAAGGTGCCGGGGCTGGGTGATCTGCCGCTTATCGGCGGGCTGTTCCACGATAATTCGACCGTGGACAACAAGACCGAGCTGATGGTGTTTATCACACCGCGCATCGTCAAGGACGACATGACCCTGCAGTGAGCATGCGACTGCAGTGCGGGCGCTGCCGTGAACGGCATCGCCCGCCCGGATGTCGGCAGGAGCCTGAATGATCGCGGACAAGCACATCATACTGGTTGGGCTGATGGGGTCTGGCAAGTCCACCGTGGGTAAGCTGCTCGCTCGCCAGATGCATCTGCCGTTTCATGATTCTGATCAGGAAATCGTGCGCCGCACCGGTGTCACCATTCCCATGATTTTCGAAGTCGAGGGCGAAGCCGGTTTTCGCCGACGGGAAGAACAGGTGCTTGCCGAACTGCTGCAACGTGAACCGCAGGTGCTCGCCACCGGTGGCGGGATTGTGCTGAGCGAGATGAACCGTGCGCTGATCCGGGAGCACGGCACGGTGCTGTATCTGCGCGCGACCGTGGATGAACTGTGGCAACGGACCCGGCACGACAAGAACCGCCCGCTGCTGCAGGTGGACGACCCGCGCCAGCGTTTGCAGCAGCTGTTTACCGACCGCGATCCGCTGTATCGCGAAGTGGCCGACATCACGGTCGACACCGGACGACAGTCGGTGCAGTCCCTGGTACACCAGCTGGTGCGCCAGCTGGGTCGGCAAAAAGTCTCATCCTAGGGACGCGGCGGTTCATTCCGCGCACCGCGTTGCTGAACACATCGTGATGATCGTGAGCCGGATGACGCAGGTCGTGGCCGTGACCACGGTGCCAGGGCATCCGGTAAAACGTGCGCACGATGTTTACGCAACCCGCATGAGACGTGGTCTGGCGTACGGCGTGCTGCGTTGCATTTCTTGTCACGGGGGTCAGCCATTGACTGCGGATTGCGCCTTGCAATCCATCCCGCCAGACCGACTCTGCGATCATGCGGATTTAATCACCGCGTCCCTGGCTGTGTCGGGGTCGAGGTTGGCGCAGTCGGCAGACCCATGACAACATACCCGGCGCGTGTATTGAAATGCCGGCAAAAGGTCAGAGCGTTCCAGCAGCATCCCATGCGCATGCAGTCTGGCGAGGTGCGCCCCTTACAGCAACACCCGTTCGATACCGCCCTGGTTGACCTCGCGCAGATAGTCGTTCATCCAGTTCTCGCCCAGCAGATGGCGTGCAAGTTCGATGACGATGTAATCAGTGTCGGTATTGGTTGCATCGCCGTAACGTGATAATCCCTGCAGGCATGACGGGCATGAAGTCAGGATTTTCACCGGGGGCTGCTGGCCGTTCTCGCCGCGCAAGGCGTCGGTGCCCTTGCGGATTTCTTCTTCCTTGCGGAAACGTACCTGGGTCGCGATGTCGGGCCGCGCAACGGCAAACGTACCCGATTCACCACAGCAACGATCGGACAGCGCCACCGGCTCACCCATGAGCTGGCCCACCACTGTCAGTGGCGCATGTGATTTCATGGGCGTGTGACATGGATCGTGGTACAGGTAGCGCGTGCCGGTCGCCTGGGGCAGATGCACGCCTTTTTCCATCAGGTATTCGTGGATGTCGAGCAGGCGGCAACCGGGGAATATCTTGTCGAACTGGTATTGCAGCAACTGGTCCATACAGGTGCCGCACGACACCAGTACCGTCTTGATGTCGAGGTAGTTCAGGGTGTTGGCAACACGGTGAAACAGTACCCGGTTGGCGGTAATGATGGCATCGCCGCGATCCGCTTCGCCGCTCGATGTCTGCGGGTAGCCGCAGCACAGGTAGCCCGGCGGCAGCACGGTCTGCGTACCCAGCGAGTACAGCATGGCCTGCGTGGCCAGACCGATCTGCGAAAACAGGCGTTCGGAACCGCAGCCGGGAAAATAAAACACGGCGTCCGAATCTTCGCTGGTACGTGACGGATTGCGCAGCACCGGTACAATGCGCGCGTCTTCCAGCCCGAGCAGCGCCCGGCTGGTCTTGCTCGGCACGTTGGCTGGCAGCGGCTTGTTGACGAAGTGGATCACCTGCGCCTTGACCGATGGCGAGCCCAGTGTGGCCGGTGGATGGGCCGTCTGGGCCGCGCCGATGCCCAGCCGTTTGAACAGCCGGTAGCCCAGACGCTGGGCGGCATAGCCCCATTCGATCATGACTTTGTGCACCATGCGAATGGTGGCCGGATCAGTGGCGTTGAGAAAAAACATGCCCGCCGCGGTGCCGGGGTTGAATCGTTTCTTGCCCTGCTTGCGCAGGAAATTGCGCATGGCGACCGATACGTCGCCAAAATCGATGTCAACCGGGCAAGGATTGACGCAGCGGTGACAGACCGTGCAATGGTCGGCCACATCGCCAAATTCGCTGAAATGCTGCAGCGAGACGCCGCGCCGGGTCTGTTCCTCGTAGAGGAACGCCTCGATGAGCAGCGATGTCGCGAGAATCTTGTTTCGTGGCGAATACAGCAGGTTGGCGCGCGGTACATGCGTGCTGCATACGGGTTTGCACTTGCCGCAACGCAGGCAGGATTTGATCGAATCGGCGATGTTGCCGATTTCGGACTTTTCCATGATCAGCGATTCGGTTTCCAGCAGTGAAAAGCTCGGCGTGTAGGCATTGCGCAGGTCGGCACCGGGCATGAGCTTGCCGCGGTTGAAATGTCCGTGCGGATCGACCTGCTGCTTGTAGCGCACGAAGTGCCCGATGGTTTCGGGGGCGAGAAATTCCAGCTTGGTGATGCCGATGCCGTGCTCGCCGGAAATCACGCCGCCCAGTTCCGTGGCCAGCTGCATGATGCGGGCAACAGCGGCGTTGGCCGCCTGCAGCATGTCATAATCGTCGGAATTGACCGGAATGTTGGTGTGCACATTGCCGTCGCCGGCATGCATGTGCAGCGCGACGAACACGCGGCTGCGCAGTACTTCGCGGTGAATCGCGTCGCAGCGCTCGAGTACGGCCTGGTATTCGCGGCCGGTGAAGATCTGTGCCATCTCGTGGCGAATCTCGCGTTTCCACGACACGCGCAGCGTGTGGTCCTGCAGCGCGTGAAACAGCGTCGTATGCCGCGCGCCGTCGAGGGATTGCATCAGGTGGCCGGAATCGGGCAACTTCCCGACCGGAACATCCATGTGGGTGAGCAGCCACTTCCAGCGCAGCCGGGTTCCATCAATGCATTGCAAGGCACGCTGGCGCCGTTCTTCTGTCATCTGCGGGCTGGGTTGCAGTTCACGCTCGGCTTCGAATGGCAGCTCGCCGCGCAGGAACTGCTCCAGCGCCGTCAGCATGTCGAGCTTGTTGCGGATCGACAGTTCGATGTTGATGTGCTCGACACCATCGGAATAATCGGCCAGCCGTTCGAGCGGGATGACGACATCTTCGTTGATTTTGAAGGCATTGGTGTGTGCAGCAATGGCGGCCGTACGTGCCCGGTCGAGCCAGAATTTCTTGCGTGCGGTCGGCGTGGTGGCGATGAAGCCTTCTCCGCCGCGCGCATTGGCCAGGCGCACAATCGCAGACGCGGCCTCGCCGCAGGCAAGATCATCGTCGGACACGATGTCCGCCAGCAGAACCATGTTGGGTGCCTGCTGCCGGTTGGCCTTGGTGGCGTAACCTACGGCGCGCAGGTAGCGGAAGTCGAGGTGTTCGAGGCCGGCCAGCAACGCTTTGCCATGATTCGAAAGGTAATCGCGGATTTCGACGATGGCCGGCACAGCATCGCGCACCTGACCGAAAAATTCGAGACAGACCGTACGGATGTGGTTGGGCATGCGGTGCAGCACAAAGCGCGCCGAAGTGATGATGCCGTCGCAACCTTCCTTTTGCACGCCGGGCAATCCGGCAAGGAATTTGTCGGTGACGTCCTTGCCCAGGCCGGTTCGGCGGAAGTGCGCTCCAGGAATGTGCAACTGTTCGGGTTCGCCGATGGGCGTGCTGCCGTCAGCGGCATAGCGGCGCAATTCGAACCCCACTTCTTCCTGGTCATGGATCTTGCCGCAATTGTGGTTCAGCCGGGTGACTTCAAGCCAGTTCGCGTCCGGTGTGACCATGCGCCAGGACACCAGGTTATCGAGCGTGGTGCCCCACAGCACCGCTTTTTTACCCCCGGCATTCATGGCGATGTTACCGCCAATGCACGAGGAGTCGGCCGAAGTGGGGTCGACGGCAAATACCAGTCCGGCGGCATCAGCGGTTTCGATGACCCGTTGGGTGACGACACCGGCACCACAGTGCACAGTCGGGTAGACCACATCCGTGCCTGGCAGACGAACGTTGTTCACCGTTCCCAGGGCATCCAGTTTTTCGGTGTTGATCACCGCAGAATACTTGTCGAGCGGCACGGCGCCGCCTGTGTAGCCGGTACCGCCGCCACGTGGGATGATGGTCAGTTTGAGCGCGATGCATGCCTGCACCATGCGCGCCACTTCGGCTTCGGTATCGGGGTTGAGCACCACGAACGGATACTCGACGCGCCAGTCCGTGGCGTCGGTGACATGCGATACGCGCGCCAGACCGTCGAACTGGATGTTGTCGCGTCGCGTAATGCGGCTCATGTGCTGCAGGATGTTTTGCCGCAGCGCGCGAGTGCGTACGAAATCGGCCTCGAAATCGGCCACCGCGCGGCCAGCCGCTTCGAGAATGTGCGTCACCAGGGCATTGTCCTGTCGGCGCGCTTCAATGGCGCGGATGCGGTGGTGCAACGCTTGCACCAATGCCGCCAGGCGTTTCGGGTTGGCGAGCAGATCGTCCTGCAGATAGGGATTGCGCATCACCACCCAGATGTCGCCCAGCACTTCGAACAGCATGCGCGCTGAACGACCGGTGCGACGTTCCTCGCGCAACTGGTTGAGCCGGTCCCACGCTTCGGTACCGAGCAGGCGGATGACGATCTCGCGGTCGGAAAACGAAGTGTAGTTGTAGGGGATTTCTCGCAAACGATCCATGGAGAGGTGCTGGTTGCCAAAGCCGTATTCTAGCAGCATCGACGCTGCTGCATAACTGCGAGCAAAACAGGGGAAAGTCGCAGCAGGGTCCGGCCCGGTGCGCGGGGCGCCGTAGCCGGATCCGCGGTATACCGTTGCGGTTCCGGCCCGGATCGCGCAGCGAGGTGAATGGCCGTGGAACGCTTCGCTCCCGTGCTGGCTGATGACGCCGGAATTCGGGGTGCCCTGTGCGGTAGGATGGACAGTCCAATATCATGCGGGTCAGATGTCGGCGCGCAGGGTCGGGGCATGACAGCGCGTGACAAGGTCGGCCAAAGCGCAGAAAATATGGCGTGGAACATGCGCGGAGAAGATGGATGCGAACAAGGAACTGGCTGGCGGCGTTGGCGGTCGGCGTGGCAATTGCGGCAGTGCTGGTCGGGCTGATGCAGAAACCGGCGGCGCCGGAGGTGCAGGCAACCGACCTTGCCGGGCGGCCGTTTTCACTGGCGGCACTGCGTGGTCACCCGGTGCTGATCGATTTCTGGGCGACCACCTGTCCGGGGTGTGTGCAGGAAATGCCGCATCTGGTCGAGTTTTATCGCCAGTACCACCCGGATGGTCTCGAACTGGTTGCGGTGGCGATGAATTATGACGACGCAGCGCAGGTGCGCAAATTCGCTGCCGAGCAAGGGTTGCCGTTTACCGTGGTGATCGACAGCACGGGCGATATCGCGCATGCATTTGGCGATATTCATCTGACGCCGACGGCGTTTCTGATCGATGCCCAGGGCAGAATTGCCCAGCAGATCATTGGCGACCCCGATTTTGCCGACCTGGGCCGCCGCGTCAAGGCTGGCTGAGCGTTCAGCCCCGTCACAGCAGCGGAGTCACCAGCTGCTTCAGTCGGCCGTAGTACACCTGTCCGTCG
>JAJXUP010000118.1 GCA_021782795.1 Pseudomonadota bacterium
TGCCGCGTGACGTCCGTTGCATTTGTCACGACTGAGCATAACGAAGCAGCACTGAGTCACGCCAAAATCACGCCAGGCTTTCACCGCGGCCGGGCACCACTCACCATTGCGCGACCTCGTACGAGCGAACAGGCGCGACCGGATTTGAGTTATTGAACACTACGGGCAGCTCCACGGTCGCGTCAGAGCTTGACCTCAACCGGGGCCGGAATCGCATCGATGGGACGATATCCGCCGATGCCACGCGGGATAACAAGCAAGCGCATCAGCAGGTAGTAGGCCAGCGAACTGATGACGACCGTCGGCACCGCGGCGCCTGCGTAGCGGAACCATAAGCCAACTCGCAGCGTGAGCGGGTCGAACAGCCACAGGTAGAAGGCCGTCGCTCCCGCGACGACCGCCACGGCGACCCAATTGACGCCACCCCAGAACCAGTACTGCTGCCCCGGTCGCGCCGCAAACAGTTGTGCGGGCACGACGTACTCGCGACGCAGCACGAAGAAGTCCACGAACAGTACTGCGCTGAGGCCAACGAACAGGACACCGTTGTAGGCTAGCCAGTTCATCACGTGGTCGAGGACCCAGCGGGTGTTGAACGTGACAAAGATGCTTGGTATCAGCACGACCGCGACGACAACCGACCATGGCAGCCGCGTGAATGCCCGGATCTGCTGCACGGAAACGGCGGCGAGGTAGACCTGGGTGACGAGCGCACCGAGGTTGGCGATGAGCATGACACCGAACAGCAGTGTGCCACCGCGAACGCCCGCCACGAGCGGGATCCAGTCGCCGGGATCCGTCTGTCCCGTGCCTGCCGTAGCGAGCGCGCCGACGGCCGCAATCACAAATGCACCAAACACAGCGTAACCGAGCACGGAGGGGCCGACCAGGTGCCGGGGACTGCGCACCAATCGGGCGAGCCCCCCCATGTAGGGGAGCATGCCGAGCGAGTTACATACACCGAATTCGACCGCGTATGTCAGCTGAGTGATTCGGTCTGGACTGTATGCCTGATTGTGTGTCACATCCGTGATCAGCACCTTGGTGACACCAAACCGGTATAGCACTGCACCCAGCAGGATCAGGGCGACGACCAATTGCGTGCCAGCACTATAAGTCGCCACGCGCTCCATCCATCCAGCACCCCTGCGCACGAGTAGCCACAGCACCACCACAAGAGCAACGCCCACGGCAATGACTTCGGACTCCGTACCAGCGACCGGCCCGGCGTAGCCCGCATTCAGGACGCGTACGGCCCCGCGCGCCGTCATCGCCAACAAGACGTTCGCCCAGCCAAGCGTGCAGATGAGTACGCCTATGAGAAGCGCCAACGAGCCGCGCATACCCAGTGCGGCCTTGCCGGCATCGACCGTGTCCACGCCATACCGGTACGACAGCGCACCACCAGCGAGTGACACGAACGACATGCCGAGCACCAGACCAATCAGGTAGCCAACCAGCCCCAGGCGAGTACTGCCCACCCCGATCAGGGCTGAACCGACAAGGTAGGAGTAGCTGGCTGCTGCGATCGCTGTGAACGTCAGCAAATACGAACCGAATCCCGTGAAGATGCGCCTGGATAAGAGCACCGGAAGGCGACCGGCCAGCGCATGGTCGGTCGCAATCGCTGGATGGGCGTTTGCATCACTCATTGCGTAGGTCCCCATAAATCGGCATCACAGCGACCATGCGACGCTCGCCCAGACAGCCAACGCCATAGCCGCCCACGCTGCAGACTCGATCAAGGCCGGCGCCAGGCGCCGCGTAGCAGAATGGCCTGAATCCTCATCGGCGGCCAACGCGACGAGCTGCTGGACGAGTTCCTGATCGAGTTTCGAGGAGGACGCCGCGAACGGCTCCGAGCCCCGCTGAATCATGTCTATCACTCGAAGTAGCTCCTGTTCTGTTCGATGTACTGACGCAAGCTCAGCGGCGGGCGGCCGAGGAGATCCTCGATTGTCCTGGTCGCCGGTACGCCGGCATAGGCCTGTGTCTCGTGCGAGAAATAAGTCATCAGTGTCGGAAACCTGTCGCCCATCGCGCGCCTTACGCCCGAGTCATCATCGACATATGTCACCTTCTCGCCCAGCACCTCGCTCAGCAACGACGCGATCTGCGCAAACGTGTAGCGCTGCGACCCTGTAAGCAGGTACTCCTTGCCGACATGGCGTGTGGCGTCCTCGGCCAGGATCTTCGCGAGCACGTCGGCGATGTCCGACTCGGCCACCCACTGGCGCGCCGCATCGGCCGCGGCCGGCATTAGCAACCGGCGACTCGCCTTGACGTCCTCAGCGAGGAACCAAGGCAGGTTGAACATGATCCAGCACGCTGTGTTCACGTAGGTCATAGGTAGACCGCTCGCATCGAGTAGCGGCTTGGCAACGACGTGCAGTGCCGCACCCGTTCGCGTAGCCAGCTGCGCCGGGGTCAGGTCCCTGACAGTAAAGCCCGGTGGGATCGCAATGAAGCGCACGACTTGCGATACGTCGCCGGCAGCCTTGACCGCGCGGATGAACTTCGGCATCGCCGACGCCTCGTCCGTGACGAAGTCGGGGGTTACGACCAGCACCTTGTCCGTGCCCTTGATGGCCGCGGTGAGGCTCGCCTCGTCGCTATAGTCGGCGGCCACGATTTCGGCATTTAGAAAAGCCTTGCGCAGCGAGGCCCGGCCGTCCTGCCGTGTACTCGTCAATCGCAACGCAACGCCCGGATAACGGTTCGTGAGCACCGAGGCGGTCAGGCCACCCAGATTCCCCGTCGCACCGATGATCAGTACTTTCATTATCTGCTCCTCGGCATAGTATCAACGTTGTCAGATCCGCAGGCGACTGGTTATTGCGCGTCGCACGTACGTCAGTACGTGCCGCAGCCGAGCGACTCCATCGTCACGCGGTAGCCATTGGCCCCGTTGCGAATCACGTAGAGAATCCGGGCGTCGTCGTCTTTCTCGCCAGCCTCAGCCGCGGCGCAGTGCTCGAAGATGAAGGTGGCCGCGAGGTCACCGGAGGCGCGGATCGGGTCAACCATCTTGAGGTTGCAGCAGGAACCGTCCTTCACGTATTCAGCAAGCGGCCCCGTGAACGATTTCATATCGCAGTAGAGCCCCTTCTCACCTTCGTCGGTAATCATCAGGTCGTTCTCATACATCGCGTCGGCGATCGCCTGCACCGGAGCGTACTTCTTCAGCAGCGCGTTCGCGCAGTCCATCTACTCCTGGACGCCGGCCCGCGCCGCGGCCAGACCGGATGCCTGGGCAGCTGATCCCAGCGGACTTATTGCACCAATCACAACCGCTCACAGAACATGCGTCCGCTTCAGCATTTTTTTATTGCGCATAGAGTCTCCTTATCGATCGTGATTGTCAGGACGCACACGCCGGGCAGACGTTTTCGACGGCGGTGCGCAATTGATTCATGAGCTCGCGCTGGCAGCGACCTTGCCGCTCAGGCGCTCAATTCCGCGACCGAGGCGAGTGACGAGTTCATCGGCCTCGGCTGGGGTCAACGTCAGCGGTGGCGCGAGCGCCGCCATGACCTTGCCATGGCCTCCACGCACGATGAGGCCTTCCTCCCAGCAGCAGGAGTTGAACAGCGAACCGACGGCTAATGAATTCTCAAATGGCTTGTGCGTGGCCTTGTCCGCGTCGAGCTCGACGCCGCACATCAGCCCTACGCCACGGATGTCGCCGACCAGCGGGTGGTCCCCCAGCCGGGCCTTGAGCTGCGCCAACAGGTAGGCACCGGTTCCGGTCGCGGTGGCGCGCAGCTGTTCGCGCTCGATGATCTCGATGTTCTTCAACGCAACGGCGGCCGCCACCGGGTGGCCGGCGGTCGTAAAGCCGTGCCCGAACAGGCTCGCCTCACGATCCGCCGCCAGCACGTCCCAGACCTTGTCACCAATTAGGCAGGCGGACATCGGAAAATAGCCGCTCGTGAGGCCCTTCGCGCTCGTGATCAGATCGGGTCGCAGCTTGAAATGCTCACCGCCGAACCAGTAGCCGAGCCGCCCGAAACCGGTAATGACCTCGTCGGCGATAAACAGGATGTCATGTCGCTTAAGCACGTCCTGGACTGCGTCGAAGTAGCCGGCGGGCGGCGGGATCACGCCGCACGACCCCATGACCGGCTCGGCGATGAAGGCCGAGATCGTCTGAGCCCCCTCACGGCTGATCAGCTGCTCCAGGTGCTCGACGAGCTGTTGGCAGAACTGCGCCTCCGACTGGCGCGGATCGGCGCGCCGGTAGAAGTCCGGGGCATCCGTATGCAGGATGCCGTCCATCGGCAGGTCGAAGTGGCGGTGCACGAACGGCGTCCCGGTCAGGCTGCCGGACCCAATTGAGGCGCCGTGATACGAGCCCAGGCGGGCGATGATCTTTTTCTTGTTCGGCAGGCCGCGCAGGTTGTTATAGTAGCGCACGATCTTGATCTGCGCGTCATTCGCCTCGGAGCCACTGTTGTTGTAAAGCACCTTGCTCATCGCTGGCGGTGCGAGTTCGAGCAGGCGCTTGGACAGATCGATCAAAGGCTCGTTCGAGTAGCTGCCGAAGCACAACGCATAGCTGAGTGACTTCGACTGCTCATACATCGCCTCCGCGATCTCGGTACGCCCGTAGCCCACGTTGACGCACCACAGACCCGAACCCGCGTCGAGATACTCCGTACCCTCGATGTCCGTCACCCGGATTCCCTTGGCACTGACCAACAAGCGCGGCTCCAAACTCGCCTGCACGGTAGGGTGTGAAAACGGATGCAGCATGGTGGCGCGGTCTGCGGCGACAAGGGCACTGGGGGGAGGGACTGCGGCGAGACTCATATTCAACGGCATTTTACGCTTTGATTGACTTGCGCCGCGTCTGCGCGCGACAACGACAATGATGTATCCCAGGCGCTGCCGCAGCCGACGGCCTTCTTCCACCATTCGCCATTACCCCAGGTCTTGGCCGCCATCTCCATGGTCGTGGGGTCCTGGTAACCCTGCGCCGGCGGCGCGCCCGGCGCCCTGTGGAAGCGCCAGCGGTTCGTCCCCGTCTCTACGTCAATCGCGTCCACGTAGCCACGTCGTACGCCAGAATCGATGCCGCTGTTACCAAGGAACACCTCGCCGCCACCAACCCGGGGTGCTGCCGTGATGCCGAGCAGGTCCTTCTTGTCGCAGGAGACAAAATCCCAGACTTTCCTGCCGGAGACCCGGTCGATCGCGACGAGGCGGCAGTCGCCGGTGCCGACGATCACATTAGTTCTTCCACAACGCGACCACACGGTTATAACGGGTCCTCCAGAACGCGGCGAGCGACGCATCCTTCAGATCGACCTGCGGATCAAAACGCCACAACGGTTTGCCCGTGGGCACATCGTTGGCATTCACGCGACTCAGCGCACCGCTCCGGTACACGACACCGTCAGCGACCAGCGGTTTGCCGACGAGGCCGTCCTGCGACCGGATGTCGGAGTACCGGGCGATGCCTAGCTCGCCGACCGTCCTGTCGTTGATCAGGGCAAGCGGACTGGAGTACTGCTGGTTGTCGACGTTGCCGCTTACCTGCCAGCGCTCAACGACCATCTGGGTACCCGAGCCGCGGGCTGCAGGCGCCACGAATGCGACGGCGGCGGCTGAGAACAGGAACAGCGTCCCCTGGAAGATCACGGAGAACTCCACACTGAAGGCGGTCAGCCGACCTCCGGTAATTTCTTGGTCCAAACTAAACACCGCGTCTTAAGTAATGCAGCATAGTCGATGCAGCACTTTGTTAGGTCGGCGCCAGCGATCGAAGCAAGCGCTGACGGCCTTCAGCACTTCTGGCATCGTGGCGAAGTAGCGATTGTGAGTGACCAGGCGCCGAGCCAGCTTCCAAACTCGCTCTATTGGAGCCCGTTGCGGGCTGTAGGGCGGCAGGAACCGCAGGCGTAGCTGTCGAGCGTGGCGCCGCAGGAAGTCCGCGAGGAGGCTTGCGTGGTGATATCGGGCAGTGTCGAGCACGACGATCATGCGGCGTCCGGGCGTCTGCTGACGCAAAAGGCGCCGCAGGAAAGTCCTGAAGGTCGCCGCGTTGAAGATGGGCCACATCA
>JAJXUP010000011.1 GCA_021782795.1 Pseudomonadota bacterium
CCTCTCTTTTACTGTGAACTTAACAAGTACAGTATGCAGCTCGGCACCTTCGTGGTGCAACCTGCGTTATCGAGGCTGGCCACCTGCTACCGGCTGGCGACCATGATGTCTAATGTTCTGCGGCCGCGCTGCCCGGCCGCGCTGAAGTGAATGGCGGCCGCGCCAGCCAGATCAGCGCAATCAGCGAAAAGAATATCCAGCCTGACACCAGAAAGACATCGTTTACCGCCAGCACATAGGACTGGCCGCTCAGCTGACGTTCAATCACTGCCCATGCCGAGGCCGTCGGCATGCCGGCGGCATGCAGGCCAGCTACTGCGGATTGTGCTGCGGGATCGGTAGCGGTCAGGCTTTCGGTGAGCCGGCTGTGATGGAACGACTCGCGACGGTCCCACAGGGCAATGCTGAGCGAGGTGCCAAAGCTGCCACCCAGCATGCGCAGGAAGTTCGACAATCCCGACGCGCTCGCCACGCGGTTTGCCGGCAAGCCAGACAGCAGAATCGACATCAGCGGAATGAAAAAGAACGCCATGCCCAGTCCCTGGGTGAAGCGCGGCAGGGTCAGGTGCAGGAAATCGGCATTGGTATCGAAGGTGGACGACCACAGCGATACTGCACCGAACACCACAAAACTGAAACTCACCAGCACACGCAGGTCGATACGATGCATGTAACGGCCGACGAACGGTGACAGAAACACCGGCAGGATGCCGAGCGGCGCTGCCGACAGCCCGGCCCAGGTCGCCGTGTAGCCCATCTGCGTCTGCAACCAGAGCGGATAGACCACCACCCCGGCAAAGAACGTCATGTAGCCGATGCTGATGGCGATGGCGCCCACAGTAAAATTGCGTATGGCAAACAGGCTCAGATCGACCACCGGATGTGTTTCGGTCAGTTCCCAGACAACGAATACCGACAGGCAGATTGTGGCCACCACAGCCAGCACGATGATGGTACGCGAGTCGAACCAGTCGAGTTCATTGCCCTTGTCGAGCAGCAGTTGCAGGCACCCGACCCCGATCACCAGCAACACCAGACCGACGCGGTCGATCGGCCGACGATGGGTTTCCGTCTCGCGCTCGCGCAACAGCTGCCAGGTGAACCAGGATGACACGATACCTACCGGCACGTTGATGTAGAAAATCCACGGCCAGCTGAGATTATCGGTAATGTAACCCCCGAGGATCGGGCCAAATATCGGCGCCAGCACCACGGTCATCGACCATAACGCCAGCGCCAGCCCCTTCTTCTCGTGCGGATAATTGGCCAGCAGCAGACTTTGTGACAGCGGAATCATCGGACCGGCCACCGCCCCCTGGATGACGCGGAACGTCACCAGCATGGGCAGGTTGGTGGACAGGCCGCAGAACATCGATGCCAGTGTGAACAGCAGCGTGGCCGCAACGAACAGCCGCACCTCACCGAACCGTTGCGCCAGCCAGCCCGACAACGGCAGGGCAATGGCATTGCTGACCGCAAACGAAGTGATGATCCACGTCCCCTGATCAGGGCTCACCGCCAGATCGCCGGAAATGTCCGGAATCGACACGTTGGCGATCGAGGTATCGAGCACCTGCATGAAGGTCGCCAGCGACAGTGACAGCGTCAGCAGGGCCAACGCCGCACCGTGTATCGGCGGATGCTGACTCATGGGTGCCCGTTCAACTTGACGATGCGTGCGATGAGTCGATCGGCGCCCGACAGATCCTCGGCCAGCACCGGGGTCTGGTACAGCGGCGCGACCGGCTGCCCTGTGGCCAGCATGCGCCCACTGGCATCATGCACATCGATGCTGGCCGTGGCCGACAAGCCGATGCGCAACGGATACCGCCCCAGCTCGGTCTGATTGATTTCGATGCGCACCGGCAAACGTTGCACCACCTTGATCCAGTTTCCGGTTGCGTTCTGTGCCGGCAACAACGAAAACACCGTGCCGGTACCGGCACTCAATCCGGCCACTGTGCCGTGAAACACCACATCGCTACCATACAGATCGGTGACGATATGTACTGGCTGGCCGATACGCACGCGTTTGAGCTGATTTTCCTTGAAGTTGGCATTGAGCCAGACCTGGTGCAACGGCACCACCACCATCAACACGGTCGAAGGCGCAACGCGCTCGCCAACCTGCACCGGCCGGCTGGCCACGTAACCGCTCACCGGTGCGCGGATGGTCAGGCGTTGCTGCGCAAGCCAGGCCTCCCGCAACTGGGCTTCGGCGCGCAGCACCGCCGGATGGCGTTCGAGCACTGTACCGGCCACAGCCGCCTGCGCCGCATCCCGCTGATATTTTGCGGCTACCAGCGCTGCCGTTGCAGCCGTCAGGGCATCACGCGCATGCTGCACATCCTCCCTGGCCACGGCACGCACATCGAGCACGCTTGCCCGACGCTGCAGGTCACTGCGTGCCTTGTCGCATTCGGCCTGCCGCTGCTGCACCAAGGCTTCCGCCGCGCGGGCATCCTGCATCATTTGACGCACGTTGCGTACAGTCTGCGCCAGTGTGGCCTCCGCTTTATCCAACGCCAGAGCCGCATCCGCACCATCGAGCTGCACCAGCGGCTGCCCGACGTCCACCCGTTGCGTTTCATCGGCATAGACCGCCTGCACGTTCCCGGACAGTTGCGGCATCACCTCTACCAGGTTGCCTGCAACGTAGGCGTCATCCGTATCCTGTTCATAACGGCCATATTCCAGCCAGTGCCACAGTGCCCAGGCTGCCGCCAGTACAAACACCAACCCCAGCAGGAGCAACATTGTCTTGCGTTTTTTCTGCATGCTCATCGTGTTTCACCCGATTTTTGATTCGGCCAGCCACCCATGGCGCGCACCACGTCCAGCACGGCCTCCAGCCGCTGCTGTTGCAGTTCGATCGAAGCATTGCGCGCATTCTGGCAGGCAATATTCGCCTCGAAGACAGGCAAATCGTTTTCCAGCCCCTGACGGTAGCGCGCTTCGGCAAGGCTGCGCGATCCGTCCAGCGTGTCAACCAGCCGTTGCTGCGATTGCACCTCGCGCCCGAGAGACTGCAGGCGAATGGTCGCCGTCGCCGCCTGGCGCATGGCCTCGATCACCGTCCGGTTATACGTCTCCACGGCGATATCGACTTCGGCGTAGCGTGCGCCCAGATTGGCGCGCAGGCTGTGCTGGTCGAAGATCGGCAGGTGAAACGCTGGTCCGACGGCAAAGGTTTCGCTGCCCGACTTGAGCAGGTTTTCGAAACCAATGCTCTGCAGACCGGCAAACCCCGACAGATTGATGTCCGGGTAGAACTGGATTCTGGCAAGCCGCGCCTGCGCGCTGGCCACTTCGATCACTGCCCGTTGCATTGCGACGTCAGGCCGCAATCCGATACGGTCTGCCGGCAGCGACGCCGGCAACTCCGGTACGGCAGGCAGCGGAGCCACGCGGATGGCATCACCGCGCGCGGGCGGCTGTCCTGCCAGAGCGGCAATGGCGATACGGTCGGCCTGGATCAGCGCGCGCAGTTGTTGCGCCTGGCGTTCGAGCGCCGCGATGCCGCCCTGCGCCGGCCTGACCGGGCGATCCGATTCGAGTCCGGCACGCTGGCGTTCCTGCTGGATAGCCAGTACTTGCTGCCGGTCCTGCAGCATGCCGTTCACCGTCGCCAGCCGGGCACTATCGGCCTGCAGGGCGAAATAGCTGCGCGCGATGCTGATACTGAGCGCCAGCCTGGCTTCGCGTTCTTCGGCACGGGCAGCATTGGTCTCACCGGCAACCAGCCGCCACGTCGCCCGATGCTTGCCCCACCAGTCGAGATCCCAGGTGAAATCAGCCTGCACCGTTCCCAGATTGAACACACTGCCGCCGATGGGTGGAGGAAAATAACCGAGCGCGCTGAACTCCTCGCGCTGGGCGGAGGCATCGATCGCATACGAGGGGTTCAGCTGGGCCACGGCCAGTTCGCCCTGGCGTTGCGCCAGGCGAATACGCGCACCGGCCAGGGCGATATCGGGGGCATGTTGCAACGCATCGTCCACCAGCGCGTCGAGTTGAGCGTCGCCAAAACGCTTCCACCACAGGCTATCGACTTCACCGGCATGCTGGCGCGGCAGCCCGGTCGGTTGCGCGGTCGGTGCCAGCCCGGCATCGCTGGCGCATCCCGCCAGGGCCAGCGCGCAGGCAACGGCCAGCACCATGTGTGTCCAGCACAACCGCATACCATTCATCCTGTACTGTCTTGTTATCGTCTGCTTGTACATATCCGACACAGGGCGGAAATTGATTCATGCATAGATTATTACGGGGTGAACTACTTTGTCAATCCGGCCCGTGCCGCCATGCGACACTGTGACAGCGGTTGCCCGGCGCACGGGCAACCGCTATGCTGCGTGGTATGAGCCCCAGGATTTTTTCCCCGACCCGATGAACGCGACCGCCACCGGGTTCGACCCGCAACCGCTGATGAGCCTCGCCGGCCTGTTTCGCCGGGTGCAGGCCGGCTTTCCGCTTGCGGAACTGGTGACCCGCGCGATGCAACACCCGGACGATGCCGGCCTGCTGATGAATCTGGCGCAGATCCTCCAGCTGACCGGTAACCGCGAAGGCGGACTGGACATGCAGCAGCGCGCCCTGCACCGCTGCGCACTGTACCATGTGGCCGCCAGCCAGCAGCCGGCGCGGCTGCGGCTGCTGGTGCTGATGCAGCCGGGGGACATGATGGACAACACGCCGGTCGACTTCCTGCTGGAACACAGCGACGTGGACATGTACTGGCTGTACCTGCAACCGCACCAACCCCTGCCGCGACAACTGCCACCACACGACGTATTGTTTGTCGCCATCGGCGAATCGACGGCAAGCAAGCCCTGGCTGGAGCAGCTGGCTACGCAGCTGTCCGGTTGGCCACGGCCGGTCATCAACGATCCGCGGAGCATCGTGCAACTGGCCCGGCACCAGCTGCACACGCTGCTGGGCGCCATTCCCACCCTGTATGTCCCTGCCACGCACCTGTTGTCACGCGATGCGTTGTCGGCTCCGGCCACAGGCCATGCGCCCCTGCCCGGTACGGCCTTCCCCTGCATCATCCGTCCGCTCGACGCCCATGGGGGTCGCGGCCTGGCGAAAATCGAATCGCCGCAGCAACTGGCCGACTATCTGGCCGGACAGGCTGCAACGCATTTTTACCTCGCCAGTTTCGTCGATTATCGCAGCGCCGACGGCCAGCACCGCAAATACCGCATTGCACTGTGCAACGGACGCGCTTACGCCTGCCACATGGCAATCGCCGCGGAGTGGATGGTGCATTACAAGGATGCAGGCATGGACACCACCCCGTCCAAGCGCGAGGAGGAAGCCGTGTTCATGCAGACATTCGATTCCGGCTTCGGTGTGCGCCACCAGGACGCATTGCAGGCAATCGCCCGTCGCACCGGTCTCGATTATGTGGTGATGGACTGCGCCGAAACGGCCGATGGCCGTCTGCTGGTATTCGAGCTCGACAACCGCGCATTTGTGCATGCCATCGATGCGCCCGAGATGTTTCCTTACCGCGCCCCGGTCATGAAACGGCTGTTCACCTCGTTTCGGCAGTTGCTCGACGATGCAGCAGCGCGTTTACCACAAGCCACCTAGCGCGGTCACCAGTCCGGCGCTCGCCACCAGCTGACGGCCTAGAATGTCGATCTGCGCTTTCTCCGCCGACAGCGCCACAATCTGCGCCGCCAGCACATTGATATAGTTCACTGTACCCGCCTCATACTGATGCTGCGACACTGCCAGCGCCCGCCGCGCCGACTCGACCGCCTGGCGCTGCACGTCGTTTTCCTGGGCCAGCACGTGCAGCGTGGCCAGATCGTCCTCCACCTCCTGAAAACCGGTCAGCACCGTCTGGCGGTAATTGGCCACGCTTGCATCATAAGCCGCCACGGCCTGGGCCTTCTGCGCGCTCAGGATACCGCCGTCAAACAGGGTACCCACCAACGCCGGACCATACGACCAGTAGCGGTTGGGCGTCGAGACCAGATTGCTGTAGCTCAGGCTCTGGTAACCGAACACCCCGCCCAGCGTCAGCGTGGGAAAGAATGCCGCCTGAGCTACGCCGATCTGGGCATTGGCCGCAGCCATCTGCCGTTCTGCGGCGGCAATGTCCGGGCGATGCTCAAGCAACTGGGAAGGCACGCCGGCAGGAATGTCCGGCAGCGCGGGCACCGCATCGCTCTCCGCAAGACGGAATTCGGCAGGGGGCTTGCCCATCAGCAGCGCAATCGCATGTTCGAGCTGCGCGCGCAGCACCCCAAGATCGATCAACTGCGCCTGTACGGTCTTGACCTGGGTTTGTGCCTGCGCCACATCGTATTCGGTATCCACGCCTGACGCATACAGGTTGCGCGTAATATCGAGCGTGTGCTGGTTCGCCTCGACCGTGTTGCGCAACATACGCGCATCGGCATCGAGCACGCGCAATTGCAGGTAGGATTCGGCCAGTGTCGCCTGAGCTGTAAGCAGCGCCGCCTGAGCCGTCGCCTGACTGGCTGCGGCGGTGGCTTCGCCCGCCTCGGCCTCGCGACGCAGTTCGCCCCAGATATCGAGCGTCCAGTTGGCATTGAGCGACAGCTTGTCCAGAGTCACCGTGGGTGAATTCCTCACGGTATACATGGTCGAATTGGTCTGGCTCGACGTCGACGAAGTGCCTGCCGTGATCGTCGGCCAGAAACCGGCCATGGTGGCGGAGAGCAGAGCGGCCGCCTGGCGGTACTGCGCCTGTGCCTGCTGTACCGTCTGATTGCCCAGACTGACCTGGCGCTCCAGTCCGTCGAGCACCGGATCATGGTAGATCTTCCACCAGTCACCACTCACCACCGCCTGCGGCTGGGCCTGCTTCCAGCCGGCCATTTCACGCCAGGCGGGAGGCGTATCCACCGACGGCCGGTGATAGTCCGGCCCCATCGCACATCCAGCCAGCGCCATGACACACCAGCCGCCCAACAGAGCAACACCTGTTTTTTTCATGCGCATTTCCCCGTTACCCGCCCAGCGGCGCCGTACCAGACCATGTGCGGCACAGTGCCGCGTGGTTCCTCGCCTCGACGAATCCCTGTCGCCACGTGCCGCGCGCTCTGTACGTCCCGCATCTGACTGTCCTTGCAATGTATTCACCCCCCGGTCCCGCCCCGCTCGCCGACGCCATCACAGTACGGCGTTGCCACCACGCCCGCAGTCGCAGGCGCATGCCATCCAGATACAGGTAGATCACCGGGGTGGTGTACAACGTAAGCAACTGGCTCAGCACCAGTCCGCCGACGATCGAAATGCCGAGCGGCTGGCGCAGTTCCGCCCCGTCGCCATGACCGAGTGCCAGCGGCAGCGCCGCAAGCGAAGCCGCAACCGTGGTCATCATGATCGGACGAAAACGCAGCAGACAGGCCTGATAAATCGCCTCGCGCGACGTCAATCCCTGTTCGCGTTCGGTGGAAATGGCAAAATCGACCATCATGATGGCATTCTTTTTGACGATGCCGATCAGCAGGATCACTCCGATCAGGGCAATGATGCTGAATTCGAAATGGAACAGCAGCAATGCCAACAGCGCACCCACACCGGCCGATGGCAACGTGGACAGGATGGTAAGTGGATGCACCACGCTTTCATAGAGCACACCCAGCACGATGTACACCGCAAGCAGCGCAGCCAGAATCAGCAGCGGCTGGTTGCCGAGCGACTGCTGAAATGCCTTGGCAGTCCCCTGGAATCCACCGCGCACCGTGTCCGGCATGCCGATGCGCAATGCGGCATCATGGATGCGCTGCAGCGCCGTGGACAGCGACACGCCAGGCGCAAGGTTGAACGAAATGGTCGTGGCAATGAACTGCCCCTGGTGATTGACTTCGAGCGGCACCGTACTGCGGATGAAGGTGGCGAACTGCGACAGGGGCACCGGCACGTTGGTCGAGGACAGCACATACACCTGATTCAGGTTCTCCGGATGCTGCCAGAACTGCGGCGCGGCTTCCATCACCACCCAGTACTGATTGAGCGGCTGGTAGATCACCGACACCGGCCGCTGACCGAACAGGTCATTGAGCGTATTGTCCACCACGCGCTGCGTCAGACCATACTGCACCATCGCATCGCGGTTGATGTTCAGCCACACCTCCGACCCCTTGTCCTGCTGGTCGGTATCGATATCGGTAATCTGCGGGATATGGCTCATGGCATCGCGCAACCTCGGTTCCCACAATCGCAACTGACCGATATCGTCCGCCTGCAAGGTATATTGGTACTGGGCATTGCTCGAACGCGCGCCCACACGCAGATCCTGCACCGCCTGCAGCACCAGTTTGATACCGGGCAGATGCGCCAGTTTCCGGCGCAGGCGGGCGATCACCTGGTCTGCCGACAGCCTGCGCTCCGACAACGGCTTGAGCACGATGAACATATGAGCATTGTTGCGTTCGCCACCGCTGAAACAAATGACGTTCTGCACGGCAGGATCCTGTCCGACCAGACGCACCAGTTCCGCCACCTTGCCGCGCATGGCCTGAAAGGAAATGCTCTGGTCGGCCTTGATGCCACCCATCAGCTTGCCGGTGTCCTGTTGCGGGAAAAAACCTTTCGGCACGACAATGTACAGGTAAATGTTGAGCACGATGACGGCGAACAGCAGCAGCAACATCCACACACCGTGACGCAGCGCCCAGTCGAGCGAGCGCCGGTAACCCTCCAGCATCGCTGCATACAGCCGGGCGACCAGCCGCCCGACACGGAAGGTGCTGGCTGGCTGACCGCCAGGGCGCAACACCCAGGCGCACATCATCGGTGTCAGCGTGAGCGAGACCACCATCGACACCAGCACCGCAGCCGACAGGGTCACGGCAAACTCGCGGAACAGCCGGCCGACGATACCGCCCATGAGCAGGATCGGCAAAAATACGGCAATGAGCGACAGACTCATCGACAGCACAGTGAAGCCCACCTCGCGCGTCCCGGTCAGGGCGGCACGGAACGGCGGCAACCCGTTTTCAATGTGACGCGATACATTTTCCACCACCACCACCGCGTCGTCGACGACGAACCCGGTAGCAATCGTCAACGCCATCAGCGAAATGGTATTGAGGCTGAATCCGGCCAGATACATGATGGAAAACGTACCCATCAATGACACCGGGACGGCCACCCCGGGGATCAGCGCCGCACGCCCATTGCGCAGGAACAGCAATACCGTCGCCACCACCAGCACCACCGACAGCAACAGCGCGCGTTCCACTTCCGCCAACGAGGCCCGGATCACCGGCGTGCGGTCCATCACCACCGACAGTTTGATCGCGGACGGGATGGATGCCTGCAGCATCGGCAGCAACGCGCGCACCCGCGCCACGGTATCGAGTATGTTGGCGCCAGGCTCGCGGAACACCAGGATACCGACCGTAGGTGTGCCATTGAACAGGCCGATGTTGCGAATGTCCTGCACCGAATCCTTCACCACAGCCACATCGGACAGGCGTACCGGCGCACCAGTGACACTGTCATAGCCAACGATGAGCGGCTGATAGCCAGCCGCCGTCTTGACCTGGTCATTGGCGCCAATCTGCCAGCGGTGCTCGCCGTCCTCCAGGCTACCCTTGGGGCGGTTTGGGTTGTCGGCCACGATCGCACTGCGCACCTGTTCGACACTGATGCCATACCGGTTGAGCTGGCCCGGATCGAGGTCAACACGCACCGCCGGCAAGGCCGAGCCGCCGACCGTCACCTGCCCGACGCCATTTACCTGCGACAGGCGTTGCGCCAGGATACTCGAGGCCGCATCGTACAACTGCCCCCGGTTCAGGGTTTTCGAAGTCAGCGCCAGGATCATGATCGGCGCATCCGCCGGGTTGATCTTACGGTAAATCGGGTTGTTGGGCATGCCGGATGGCAACAGGGTGCGCGCAGCGTTGATTGCAGCCATCACGTCGCGTGCGGCACCGTTGATGTCTCGCCCCAGGTCGAACTGCAGATTGATGCTGGTGCTGCCGAGCGAACTGCTCGAGGTGATTTCGTTGACACCGGCAATCACGCCGAGCGAGCGCTCAAGTGGTGTGGCCACCGTGCTTGCCATGGTTTCCGGACTGGCTCCCGGCAGCGACGCCTGCACCGAGATCACCGGAAAATCGATCTGCGGCAACGGCGCGACTGGCAGGGCGCGGAATGCCAGTGCACCAGCCAGCACCACGCCCATGGCCAGCAGCGTGGTTGCGACCGAACGGCGGATGAACCAGCCAACGAAGCCCATGCTCAGGCCGCCTGCCAGCGCTCGCGCTGCTGATCGAGCCGCCGTGCCAACCGGTCAAACAGCAGGTAGATCACGGGCGTGGTATACAGCGTGAGCAACTGGCTCATCAGCAGCCCCCCCACCATGGTGATGCCCAGCGGAGCGCGCAGTTCGCTGCCCACCCCACCCCCGAGCATCAGCGGCAAAGCCGCCAGTAACGCCGCCATGGTGGTCATGAGGATGGGCCGCAGGCGCAGCAGGCAGGCTTCGAAAATCGCCTCGCGTGCCGGTTTGCCCTCCACACGTTCCGCATGCAACGCAAAATCGACCATCATGATGGCATTTTTCTTGACGATACCGATCAGCAGGATGATGCCGATGATGGCTATGATGTCGAGCTGCTTGCCACTCAGCATCAGCGCCAGCAAAGCGCCCACTCCCGCCGACGGCAGTGTGGACAGGATGGTGACCGGGTGGATGTAACTTTCGTACAGGACGCCGAGCACGATATACATGGTGACGATGGCAGCCAGAATCAGCCACAGCGTACTCGACAGCGACGCCTGAAACGCCAGCGCTGCGCCCTCGAACTGGGTCTGCACCCGCAACGGCATGCCCATGGAACGCTCGGTAGCGCGGATCGCATCGACCGCCTCGCCCAGCGACACGCCCTTGGGCAGGTTGAACGACAGCGTGGCGGCGGGGAACTGGCCATTGTGGTTGATGACCAGCGATGTCGGGCGCACCACCAGCCGCGCGACTTCCGCCAGCGGTATCGGCGTGCCGGCGGTCGACATCAGGTACAGCGAGTTCAGCCCTTGTGGCGTATGGCGATAGCGCGGCTCGACTTCGAGCACCACACGGTAGATGTTGGACTGGGTATAGATCGTCGACACCAGCCGCTGACCATAGGCGTCATAAAGCGCCTGATCGATGGCGGCTGCGGTGATGCCGAGCCGGCCTGCGGTATCGCGGTTGATTTCCAGATATGCCTGCAAACCGTGATCCTGCAGATTACTGGCCACATCAGTCAACTGCGGCAAGGTCTTGAGCCGCGCTTCGAGCCGGTTGGTCCAGTCGGTCAGTTCCAGCGGATTGGCATCGGTCAGGGTGAACTGGTACTGGGTACGACTGATCTGGTCCTCGATGGTCAGGTCCTGCACCGGTTGCATGTACATGCTGATGCCAGCCACACGGTCCAGCTGCGGCTGCAACCGCCGGATCACCGCCGTGGCGCTCACACCGCGCTGTGCCAATGGCTTGAGCACGATCTGCATGCGACCCGAATTGAGCGTGGCATTGATCCCGTCCACGCCGATGAAAGACGATACGCTCTGCACGGCCGGATCGCGCAGCACCACATCGACCAGCCGCTGCTGCCGATTGGCCATCGACACGAACGACACATCCTGGGGCGCCTGTGTGATGCACTCGATCGCCCCGGTATCCTGTACCGGGAAGAACCCCTTCGGAATATAGACATACAGCGCAACCGTCAGCGCGACCGTCAGCGTGGCGAGTGCCAGCGTCCAGCCCTGCCGTTCGAGCACCCATTGCAAGGTGCGGGCGTACACGCGCACCAGTCCGGCAAAGAAGCCCTGCTCGCCGGCATGACCTGCCGCAGCCTGTGGCTTGTGGCGCAACAGCCGCGCCGACATCATCGGTGTGAGCGTGAGCGACACAACGGCGGAAATCAGGATCGACACCGCCAGGGTCACCGCAAACTCGCGGAACAGCCGACCAACCACGTCACTCATGAACAGCAGCGGAATCAGCACCGCAATCAGGGAAAACGTCAGCGAAATGATGGTGAAACCGATCTGCTTCGACCCCTTGAGCGCCGCCTGCAATGGCGGCTCGCCCTGTTCGATGTAACGGCTGATGTTCTCGATCATCACGATCGCATCATCCACCACGAAACCCGTGGCGATGGTCAGCGCCATCAGCGTCAGGTTGTTGATCCCGAATCCTGCCAGATACATGATGCCGAACGTGCCTACCAGTGACACCGGCACGGCCACCGCAGGAATGATGGTGGCCGGCACGCTGCGCAGGAACAGGAAGATCACCATCACCACCAGCGCCACCGACAGCATCAGCTCGAAACGCACATCGGCCACCGAAGCGCGCACGGTCACGGTGCGGTCGTTGAGGATCTGCATGTTCACCGCGGATGGCAGCGTCGCCTGCAGTGCCGGCAACGCGGCGCGGATGCGGTCAACGGTTTCGATCACATTGGCGCCGGGCTGACGCTGCACGTTGAGGATCACTGCCGGGGTCTTGCCGCTCCAGCCGGCCAGCCGGTCGTTTTCTGCACCGTCGATGACGCGCGCGACATCGCCCAGCCGGACCGGCGCACCGTTGCGCCAGGCGATGATGATGTCGCGGTATCCCTGCGGCGACTGCAACTGGTCATTGGCGTCGATGGTGGCCGACCGGGTGGGTCCATCGAAGCTGCCCTTGGCCATGTTGACGTTTTCATTGGTAATGGCGGTATGCATATCCTCGAGGTTCAACCCGTACGCCGCCAGTGCGTTGGGATTGAGCTGCACGCGCACTGCCGGGCGCAGCCCGCCGCCAATGCTGACCAGACCCACACCGGAAATCTGCGACAGCTTCTGTGCCAGCCGGGTATCGATGAGATCCTCCACTTTCGACAGCGGCAGCGTGTCCGAAGTGATGGCAATGGTGAGAATCGGCGCGTCGGCCGGATTGACCTTGTTGTAGATGGGCGGCATCGGCAGGTCGGTAGGCAGGAACGTACCGGTCGCATTGATCGCTGCCTGCACTTCCTGTTCGGCCACGTCCAGTCCGAGCGCCAGATCGAAACGCAGCGTGATCACCGACGCTCCGCCTGAACTGGCCGACGTCATTTCGTTGAGTCCGGGCATCTGGCCGAACTGGCGTTCAAGCGGTGCCGTCACCGAAGATGTCATCACCTCCGGGCTGGCGCCCGGGTACAGTGTGGTTACCTGGATGGTGGGGTAATCCACCTCGGGCAGCGCGGATACGGGCAGAAAGCGGTAGGCAAGCAATCCGGCCAGCAGAATGGCCAACATCAGCAGCGACGTGGCAACCGGTCGCTGGATGAAGATGGCAGAAGGATTCATGCGGGATTCCCGCTCGCTGTATCCCCGGCATGATGACCATTGCCGTGTCCGGCGCCCGGTTGCGCTGCGGCTTCCGGAGCGGCTTCCGAGGCGGCTTCGGGGGTGGCGATGAACACCTTGCTGCCCTCACGCAGCCGGTCGACGCCATCGGTCACCACCTGATCGCCATCCCGCACTCCTGACAGCACCGAAGCCGTTTCGCCCGAGACTGGCCCGAGCGTGACCGGATGCACATGCACCACATGATGCGCGTCGACCACGAACACGAAATCGCCCTTCGACCCGGACTGGATCGCCGCCACCGGCACCAGCAGGACGTGCTGGTGTACGCCGGCCTGCAGATGGATATTGACGAATTCCGAAGGAAACAGCCGGTTGTTGCGATTGGCAAACGTCGCCTTGAACTTGGCCGTACCGGTGGTCGGATCAATCACGTTATCCACGGCAAGCAGCCTGCCGCTCGCCAGCCGCACCCGGTCATCACGGTCATAGGCATCCACCACGTAGGTCTGGCCATGCTGCCAGCCAGGCAACACCAGACCAATGAGATCGGACGGCACAGGAAACACCGCGTCAATCGGCTGTGTTTGGGTGATCACCACCAGCCCGGTCGTGGCCGCGGCATGCACCATATTCCCCTCGTCGACCAGCCGCAGGCCGACGCGGCCGGTCACCGGCGCGGTTACACGGCTGAAATCCAGTTGCAGCCTGGCATTGGCGAGCTGCGCCTGATCGGACTTGACCGTGCCTTCGTCCTGGCGCACCAGGGCAAGCTGCGTGTCGACCTGCTGGCTGCCGATCGAATTCTGCGCCAGCAGTTTCTGGTAACGCGCCAGATCGAGGCGCGCATCGTCGAGTAGCGCCTGGTCGTGCAGCAGCTGTCCGACCCACTGGTCGACCACCACCTGGAACGGTCGCGGATCGAGCACTTCCAGCACGTCATTCGCCTTGACCAACTGGCCTTCGCGGAACAGCACATGCTGCAGCAGACCATCCACGCGCGGCGTAATCGTCGCTGTGGTGCGTGCCACCACGGTGCCCAGCGCCTCGATCTGCACCTGCATGTCACCATAGTGCGCTGCCGCCACCTGAACCGGCATCAGTGCCCCGCCCCGCTGTGCGACATGCTCCACCGACGCTGCATGCGTCTGCCACCACACAATTGCCAGCACGAGCGCTGCGCCCAATGCCGTCCCTGCTAACCATCTTCTGTGTCGCATATCCGTCATCCCGCTCGCCAGTACGCACCGTACCGCCACTTTACTTCGCTGCTTCCATACGCAGCCTTCTGCTGCACCTAACCCGTCAAGTGTACCCTGCGACAAGCAGTCCAGTATTACAGATCCCTGAAACACGCCCAATTGTCACGCCTGGCTACACCTCATCCGGCTTCGGTCAGGGGCTCGATGCCAGGCAGGCTCATGAACGCCTGCTCGCGCAGTGTCACGATGAAATCGTTTAACCAGGACTGCGCAGCATCGTTGGCGCGCACGGCAGCGTACAGGTCGCTCCACAGCCCGCCTGACCGGATCGGCCGCGCCACCACGTAACCGCGTTCGAGATATGGCGCCACGGCCCAGGCCGGCAACGCTGCCAACCCCTTGCGGCTGGCAACCAGCTGCACGATGGCGATCGTCAGTTCCGTCTGGCGCCGCTCGGGATGCACGCCCGCCGGCTTGAGCACACGCCGCACCAGGTCAAGCAGCCGATCGGGCGCCGGGTAAGTGATCAGGGTTTCGGCAGCAAAATCCTCGGCCTGGAGAAAGCGTTTGGCCGCCAGCGGATGCGCACTGGCCATCAGTGCCAGCATTTCGTAGCGGAACAGCGGTTCGAATGCCACGTCACGCTGACGTCCGGCTTCGGACACGATGACCAGGTCGGCGCGGTCGGCCGCCAGCAAGCCGGTCGGATCGGCGTGAAACCCGCCGACCAGATCCATCTCGACCTCGGGCCAGCGGGTGCGATAGACATCCATGGCCGGCATCAGCCAGTCGTAGCAGGTGTGACACTCCACGGCAATGCGCAGCCGCCGGGCCACCGGATTGCCCGCCAGACGGGCCAGATCACGTTCCGCGGCCTCGATGCGCGGCGTGATGTCCCGCGCCAGCGCCAACAGGCGTTCTCCGCCCGCCGTCAACCGCATCGGTCGCACCCGATCGAACAGCGGCATGCCGTAATGGGCTTCCAGTGCCACCAGCTGATGCGACAGTGCCGACTGGGTCAGATAGAGCCGTGCTGCGGCACGCGTAATGCTGCCCGTCGCATGAATGGCCTCGATGACCCGCAGGTGCTTGAGCGTCAGCATACGGACTCGCTCATGACCTGGCCCGCAGCGGATTTTGATGAAATAAAATCATGGTTCGCATCAAAACAATTCGTTTGCATCATATATCAAATTCCCGCATCATGCACGTTCCCGCCACTGACCGTTATTGGAGTGATCGCATGACCACCATCCACACCCTGGGGTTTCCCCGCATCGGCAAACACCGCGAGCTGAAATTCGCGCTGGAGAAATTCTGGCACGGCGAAATCAGCGCGGATGCGCTTGAACAAACCGCGCGCGATCTGCGGGCGCAACACTGGCAGATCGAACGCGCCGCAGGACTCGATTATGTCACGGTCGGTGATTTCGCCTTTTACGACCAGATGCTCAACCACATCCAGTTGCTCGGTTGCGAACCAGAACGCTTCGGCTTTGCCGCCGACACGCCCGAACTCGACCGCCACTTCACCCTGGCGCGCGGCGTGGCGAGCGAAACCGCAGCCTGCTGCGCCGGTCATGCACACCATGGCAGCGCCGCGCTGGAAATGACCAAGTGGTTCGATACCAACTACCATTATCTGGTTCCCGAATTCACCGACGCCACCCGTTTCAGCCTCGCATCGACCCGGCTGTTCGACCAGATCGCCGAGGCACAGGCGCTCGGCCACCCGGTCAAGGTCAGCCTGATCGGGCCGCTGACCTTCCTCTACCTGGGCAAGGAAAAAACCGCCGGCCTCGACCGGCTGAACCTGCTCGACGCGCTGCTGCCCGTCTACCAGACCATCCTGCAGAAACTGCAGTCGCTCAACGTCGCCTGGGTGCAGATCGATGAACCGATCCTGTGCCTCGACCTCGACGCCCGCTGGAAGGCGGCCTTTGCGCCTGCGTATGGCAAGCTGGCCGGAACCGGCGCACGCATCCTGCTCGCCACCTATTTCGGCGCCCTGCTTGATAACCAGGCCACCACACTCGGCCTGCCCGTCGCCGGCTGGCACATCGACGGCGTACGCGCTCCGGAACAGATCGAGCCGGTCATCGCCGCACTGCCGTCCGACCGCGTGCTCTCGCTCGGCCTGATCGACGGTCGCAATATCTGGCGCACCGACCTCGACCGCGTGCTGGGCGTGGCGCAACAGGCACGCGCCCGTCTCGGCGACCGGCTGTGGCTCGCCCCGTCGTGCTCGCTGCAGCACGTGCCGGTCGATCTGTCCACCGAAACCGCCATGGACGCCGAACTGCGCTCCTGGCTGGCTTACGCTGTACAAAAGCTCGACGAACTGGGTACGCTGAAAACCGCGCTCGACCAGGGCAACGATGCTGCCGCCGAAGCGCTGACCCGTTCGCGCACCGCAATCGCCTCGCGCCGCAGCAGCCCGCGCGTGCACAATCCGGCCGTGGCCCAGCGCCTTGCCAGCCTGCCCGCCAATGCCGACCAGCGCCATTCGCCGTTCAAGGTGCGTCAGGAAGTACAGCGCAAACGCTTCCATCTGCCAGCTTACCCGACCACCACCATCGGTTCGTTCCCGCAGACCAAAGCCATCCGTGCCGCCCGTGCCGCCTTCAAGCGCCACGAAATGAACGAAGCCGACTATGTGCAGGCGATGCAGTCGGAAATTCGCCTGGCCGTGGAAAAACAGATCGAACTGGGACTCGACGTGCTGGTGCACGGCGAAGCCGAACGTAACGACATGGTGGAATACTTCGGCGAGCAACTGGCCGGATTCGCCTTCAGCCAGAATGGCTGGGTGCAAAGCTATGGTTCGCGCTGCGTCAAACCGCCGATCATTTACGGTGATGTCTCGCGTCCGCACCCCATGACCGTGCAATGGAGCAGTTATGCCCAGAGCCTGACCAGCCTGCCGATGAAGGGCATGCTGACCGGTCCGGTCACCATCCTGCAATGGTCATTCGTGCGTGACGACCAGCCACGCAGCGCCACCACCCTGCAGATCGCCCTGGCCATCCGCGATGAAGTCGTCGACCTGGAACAGGCCGGCATTGGCATCATCCAGATCGACGAACCGGCGATCCGCGAAGGCCTGCCGCTGCGCCGTGGCCAGTGGGACGCCTACCTCGACTGGGCCGGCCGCGCTTTCCGC
The DNA here is from genome assembly GCA_021782795.1 of Pseudomonadota bacterium. GTDB lineage: Bacteria > Pseudomonadota > Gammaproteobacteria > Burkholderiales > Sulfuriferulaceae > Sulfuriferula. Next base: position 17,686 of record JAJXUP010000011.1, read on the forward strand.
ATCTCGGCATCGGGCGTCAATGACGAAACCCAGATCCACACCCACATGTGCTATTCGGAGTTCAACGACATCCTGCCGGCCATTGCTGCCATGGATGCGGACGTCATCACCATCGAAACCTCGCGCTCCGACATGGAACTGCTCACCGGCTTCGGCAAGTTCAACTACCCGAACGAGATCGGCCCCGGCGTGTACGACATCCACAGCCCGAACGTGCCGGAAACCGAAGAAATGGTCCGCCTGCTGAAGAAGGCCGCCGAAGTCATCCCGGCCGACAACCTGTGGGTCAATCCTGACTGCGGTCTCAAGACGCGCGGCTGGCCGGAAACCGAAGCCGCACTGGCCAACATGGTCGCTGCAGCGAAAGCGATGCGCGCATCGGCCTGACGCTCGGGCGTTCGCCGCACCAGACAAACGGGGCGCACCAGCGCCCCGTTTTCTTTGCAGCAACCGACCACCGTCACCTGCGGCGGGTCGGGTACGGCCAGGGTTACTGCCCGACGCCGCCGGGCGATCCACCCATCATCCGCGTCCCTGCACCACCGACACCATTGGTGGACATACCTCCCTGCTCCTGCGACTGCATGCGCGAACGCATGCCCTGCATGCGCTGCTGCATGGCCGATCGCATCTGTTGACGGCGCGCCTGTTGCTGTTCCGGAGTCATGCTCTGGTAGTTTTGCATGTTGGATTGCATGTTCTGCATCGACGGCCCACCCGCCGGCACCGCGGTGGCATCATCGGCGCGGGCGATACCGGCAGCAGCCAGCGCCGACACAAACAGGAGGGGAAGTGTGTTGACAATACGCATGATTGGGCTCCTTGGAATTGGAATGCCGGACAACTGGTCCGACCCGCCCATTGTGCGCACGCGCCATGAACAGAATATGTCAGAACGGACGCAATGCGTTACAAGTTGTAACCCATTGCCAGGTCACAGGTCGCGCAGCCCCAGCACGTCCTGCATATCGCACAGGCCGGCTCCACGAGCAGCCAGGAAACGTGCGGCGCGCAGCGCGCCCTGGGCGAAGGTCATGCGGCTCGATGCCTTGTGACTGATCTCCACCCGTTCGCCGATACCGGCGAACAACACGGTATGGTCGCCGACGATATCGCCGCCACGCACCGTGGCAAAGCCGATCGTCGCCGCAGCACGTTCACCGGTGATGCCTTCGCGGCCGTAGACCGCGCAGTCGGCGAGATTGCGCCCGGTGGCCCCGGCCAGCACTTCGCCCATGCGCAACGCCGTGCCGGAAGGTGCATCAACCTTGTGACGGTGATGCGCTTCGATGATTTCGATATCGTAACCTTCGTTGAGCACTCTGGCCGCCAGTTCGAGCAGTTTGAAACTCAGATTGACGCCGACGCTCATGTTGGGCGCAAACACGATGCCGACGCGCCGCGCGGCGGCGGCAATGCGCGCTTTCTGCTCTGCATCGAAGCCGGTGGTACCGATCACCAGGTTCACTCCGAGACGTTCGCACTCGGCCAGATGCAGCATGGTCGCCTCGGGACGGGTAAAATCGATGAGCACATCGGCGCCAGCCAGCGCGGCGGGGATATCGGCGCCGATCATCACGCCGCCGGCCGCCGAGGCAAACTGGCCGACATCCTTGCCGCCCGCGCGCACGAGTGCCGCGTGCAGCACGCAGTCTTCCGCCATTTCAACCGCCTCGATGAGCGTCTTGCCCATGCGCCCGGAACTGCCCGCCACCACCACGCGCAGCATGGGTCAACCCTTCGCCGCGGCTGGCGCAGCCGGAACGACGCTTGCAGCGGCTGGCGCCTGCTCCGGCATTCCGCTGCGGTCAATGCGGGCCAGCTTGCCTTCCGGGTCAAAATACAGCGTCACCCGACGCGACTCCGCCAGTTTGCCGTCATGCTGCAAGCTGTAGATATAATCCCAACGGTCGGCGTGAAATACATCGCTGATGAGTGGCGATCCCATGATGAACTGCACCTGCTGACGGGTCATGCCCAGCTTGAGCTTGTCCAGCGCAACGGGATCGATGTAGTTCCCCTGACGGATATCCATCTTGTAAGGCGACATGAAACTCAGCTGAGACAGCAGTCCCATGCCGGGCAGCGTGGAGCATCCCGAGAGAGCCACAACCAGCAAACCGGAACAGAGAAAAAACGACAGGCGCATGACGAGTATTTGCAAAGTCGGGCAAAGCCACTATGATAGCCTAAATCGTCCGGGGATAACACGCATCGCCATGAGTCTGCCCTCCAACCTGAAAAGCATCGGCCTCAAGGCCACCCTGCCGCGTCTGAAGGTGCTGGAACTGTTCGAGCACAGCGAGAAGCAGCACCTGACGGCCGAGGACGTCTATCGCATGCTGATGACCGAGGAAATCGACATCGGACTGGCCACCGTCTACCGCGTCCTGACCCAGTTCGAGCAGGCAGGACTGCTCATCCGCCACCACTTTGACAGCGACAAGGCGGTCTATGAGCTCAACGCAGGACAGCACCACGACCATCTGGTGTGCGTGCAATGCGGTCATGTGGAAGAATTCTTCGACGAGGAAATCGAGCGTCGGCAGAAAGCCATTGCTGCCGAACGCGGATTTTCCATTCACGATCATTCGCTGCATCTGTACGTGGACTGCAATCGGAGCGGCTGCCCCAACCGGGGCCGCGGCAAATGACATCCGCACCGATCGTGCTGTACGGCATCGCCAACTGCGACACCGTACGCAAGGCACGCGCATGGCTCGAACGCCACGGCCTTGACTTCGAATTCCGCGATTTCCGCAAAACCCCGGTCAGCGCGACGCAATTGCAGTCCTGGGCGACACAGCTCGGCTGGGACACCCTGCTCAACCGCCGTGGCACCACCTGGAGGCTATTGCCTGCGGCCGAGCGGGACACAATCACCGATGCATCGGCTGCCATCCGGCTGATGCAGGCAAAACCGGCCGTCATTCGCCGGCCGGTACTGGAACGCGGTGCACTGCTGCTGACCGGATTCGACGAACCCGCATGGAACCGGCTGCTGGCCGGCCAGGAACCCACTCATGTCTGACACTCTGGATCTGGCGCGCGAACTGATCGCGCGCCCTTCGCGCACGCCGGATGATGCCGGTTGCCAGGATCTGCTGCGCACCCGACTGGCGCCACTCGGCTTCCGTTTCGACACGCTGGTGTCGAACGGGGTCACCAACCTGTGGGCGCGGCGCGGCGACACGGCCCCGCTGACATGCTTCGCCGGTCACACCGATGTGGTGCCACCCGGCCCCCTCGACGCCTGGCATTCGGATCCATTCGTGCCTACCGAACGCGACGGCAACCTCTACGGCCGCGGTGCGGCCGACATGAAAACCTCGATCGCGGCCTTCGTCACCGCCATCGAAGGCTTCGTGCACGAGCATCCGGACCACCGTGGCAGCATCGCCCTGCTCATCACCTCCGATGAAGAAGGCGTTGCCAGCGACGGTACGGTCAAGGTGGTCGACTGGCTCGAATCACTCGGCACACGCATCGACCACTGCATCGTTGGCGAACCGACCTGTGTCAGCCACCTGGGCGACACCATCAAGAACGGCCGCCGTGGCTCGCTGTCCGGCCACCTGGTAATACGCGGTGTACAGGGACACATCGCCTATCCGCACCTGGTGCGCAATCCGATCCACCTGGCTGCACCGGCCATCGCAGACCTGGCGACCACCGAGTGGGACCGCGGCAACGAATATTTCCCACCCACCAGCTGGCAGATTTCCAACATCCATGCGGGTACCGGAGCCACCAATGTGGTTCCGGGCACGCTGAACATCGATTTCAACTTCCGTCATTCCACCGCAAGCAGCCGCGAATCGCTGCAACAGCGTGTGCACGCCATACTCGACCGGCACGGACTCGACTACGCGCTGACCTGGGAAAACTCCGGCGATCCGTATCTGACCGCTGCCGGAAGCCTGGTGCAGGCAATTTCGGGCGCGATTACCACCGTCACCGGTCTGCAGCCCGAACTGTCGACCAGTGGCGGCACCTCGGACGGCCGCTTCATCGCACGCATCGCGCAACAGGTGATCGAATTCGGCCCGGTCAACGCCAGCATCCACAAGATTGACGAACACGTCGCCCTGAGCGACATCGCACCCCTGAGCCGGATCTACCAGCTCACTCTGGAACAGCTGCTTGCGCCATGACCAATCTTCCCTACCCCGACACCGACGCGCTCATCACACTGCGCGACTGGCTCCGTTTCAGCGTGAGCGAAATGAACCGCAACAGCGTGCATTTCGGCCACGGCTGCGCCAATGCCTGGGATGAAGCGGTGTGGCTCACCCTGGGCGCGCTGCGGCTGCCCCGCGACCGGCTGGAACCGTTCCTCGATGCCTGCCTGACAGAGACCGAACGCGACATGTTGCGCGGACTGCTGCACCGGCGTGTCCATGAACGCGTTCCGGTCGCCTACCTGCTGCACGAAGCCTGGCTCGGTGAATTCAGTTTTTACGTCGACGAACGCGTCATCATTCCGCGCTCGTTCATAGCCGGTCTGCTGCGCGACCGACTGACGCCGTGGATCGACGACCCTGAAAACGTCACTTCGGCGCTCGACCTGTGCACCGGTTCCGGCTGCCTTGCCGTCCTGCTTGCCGATGCTTTCCCCAATGCCGACATCGACGCCGCCGATCTGTCCGAAGACGCCCTTGCAGTCGCCGGGCGCAACGTACGCGAATACGGCCTGCAGGAACAGATCAGCCTGATCCGCTCCGACCTGTTCGAAACGCTCGACCGGCAATACGACGTCATCGTCACCAACCCGCCCTATGTCGATGCCGCCAGCATGGACGACCTGCCCCCCGAATACCGCGCCGAACCGCGCCTGGCGCTGGCGGGCGGCGGCGACGGCCTCGACCTGGTGCGCAGGATCATCCACGACGCCCCACGGCATCTCTATCCGGACGGCCTGCTGATCGCCGAAATCGGCCACAACCGTGATGCGCTCGAGGCCGAATTCCCCCAGCTGGAATTCAGCTGGATCGAAACCGACGGCAGCGACGAATACGTGTTCGTGCTGACACAGGCCCAATTGCAGCAACTCTGACCGACGACCGCAACGCGCGGCCGCACGAACGTCCGTTGCCGCAACCGCCCCTCAGTACGTCAGTGGCCAGCGGCCAGCCAGATGGTAGGCGGGTCCGCTGGCGCCAGCAACGGAGCGGGCAAGCACGAATTCGCTCACGCGCCAGCGCAGCGCGCCATCCGCCTGCAGTGCCGCCGGGCAACGCGCGTTTCTCAGCACGGTCACATGCGGAAACCATGGCCGTGCATCAAACGTCAGCCCCGCCGCAACCAGCTGTTCGCGCAGCGCCCGCACCAGTTCGGTCAGCGCGGCAGGCGGGCTGGCCGGCGTCAGCCAGGCGATGCGGTTGTGCGGCCACCAGCCGCCCTGTGTCAACTCGAACTCGAACGGCGCAGCGCGTACTCCGTGCGCCGCCTCGCGCACCTGTGTCAATGTCGGCTGCGCAACCTCACCCATGAACGCCAGTGTCATGTGCAATGTCGATTCCGCCATGCGCCGCCCACCGCACTGCACGCTCCAGCGCGCCCCCACGCGGTCGATCGCCTCCCGGCAGGCCGCATCCGGCCACAGTGCAAAAAACAGCCGTTCGTTCATCTGCCGCGTTCCACTGTCAGCCACCGCACAACACACATTTTCTGCTTGAATTCATCGCCATTGCCCTGATGTATGCAGCAACGCATATTCTGTCAGGAAACATCCCACATGAATACCATCCGGCCGGCTGCCGTAGCCGGCCTGTTTTACCCCGGAAACCGTGGTACGCTGGCCCAGGAAGTCGGCACCCTGCTGGCGGCAGCACGCCCGGACACAGCAGGCCCATGCCCGAAGGTGGTCATGGTGCCACATGCCGGCTATGTCTATTCCGGCGCCATCGCCGCCGCAGCCTATGCCCGGCTGGAAGCCAGCTGTCACGACATCCGCCGCGTGGTGCTGATCGGTCCGGCGCACCGCGTCGCCGTACGCGGTCTCGCATTACCGCAAGCGGACGCATTCGCCACGCCGCTGGGCAACGTTCCGCTCGATACCATACTCATGGCGCATCTGGCCAGACTGCCCCAGGTCAGCGTCAGCGCTGCAGCCCATGCCCGGGAACATTCGCTGGAGGTCCAGTTGCCATTTCTGCAGACGGTACTCGGCGAATTCAGCCTGGTGCCGCTGGTCGCCGGCAACGCGACCCCGGACGAGGTGGCGCAGGTGCTTGAACTGTGCTGGGGCGGCGCAGAAACACTGATCGTCGTCAGTTCCGATCTGTCACATTATCTGCCTTACGCCGCCGCACAACGCACTGATCGGGACACGCTGCAGCACATCCTGCGCGGCGATGCCTGGCTCGACGGCGAACAGGCTTGCGGCAGCATGGCGGTCAACGGACTGATGCTCTCGGCCCGCAGTCACCGGCTGCACGCGGAACTGCTCGATGCACGCAATTCCGGCGATACGGCCGGCGACCACGAGCATGTCGTCGGCTATGCGGCCATCGCCTATCTGGAGCCTGACCATCATGACTGAACGCGAAGGCGAACAACTACTGCCGATTGCGCGCAGCACCATCGCCGCCAGCTTCGGCATCGAACTGGCAACGAATGAGCGCGCCGCCTGGCTGCACGAACCGGGCGCGAGCTTCGTCACGCTGACCCGCGACGGCCAGCTGCGCGGCTGTATCGGCAGCATCGAAGCGCGCCAGCCTTTGCTCGCGGACGTCAAGCACAACGCGCTCGCGGCGGCATTCCACGACCCGCGGTTCTCCCCGCTGACGCATCGCGAGTTCGACCGCATCAGGATCGAGGTGTCACTGTTGTCGCCGCTCGAACAACTCTCATTCCACAACGAAGCTCACCTGCTGTCACAGTTGCGCCCTGGCAAGGACGGGCTGGTGCTCGAATTCGGCGCGCACCGGTCCACCTTTCTGCCACAAGTGTGGGAACAGTTGCCCGAACCACCCGATTTCATCGCGCAGCTGAAACGCAAGGCGGGCCTGCCCGGACAGTTCTGGCACCCCGGTCTGCTGGTGTTCCGCTATCACGTTGATAAATGGCAAGAAACCATTGCGGAGAACGCATGAATCCATCCCACCATCCTGCCCGCTACTGGCACGCCCTCGACGACGGCCGCATCCAGTGCGACCTGTGTCCGCGCGACTGCATGCTGCATGAAGGTCAGCGTGGCGCATGCTTCGTACGTATGCGTGAACATGACCGCATGGTGTTGACCACATACGGACGCTCCTCGGGATTTTGCGTCGATCCGATCGAAAAAAAACCGCTGTTCCATTTCCATCCCGGCAGCAGCGTGCTCTCCTTCGGCACCGCAGGCTGCAACCTGTCGTGCAAATTCTGCCAGAACTGGGACATCAGCAAGTCACGCGACATGGACACGCTGATGGATCAGGCTGCGCCCGAAGCCATCGCGCTGGCCGCGCAACAGCATGAATGCGCTTCGGTGGCGTTCACCTACAATGATCCGGTCATCTTTGCCGAATATGCCATCGACACGGCACTGGCCTGCCACGACCACGGCATACGCACAGTCGCCGTCACCGCAGGCTACATGCACGACGCTGCGCGACGGGATTTCTTTGCGGTGATGGATGCCGCCAACGTCGATCTGAAAGCATTTTCCGATGAGTTCTACCGCAAGGTGACCGGCTCCCGTCTGCAACCAGTACTCGACACGCTGCGCTACATCCGCCACGAAACTGATACCTGGCTGGAGATCACCACCCTGCTCATTCCCGGCATGAATGACAGCGACGCCGAACTCGCCGCGCTGTGCGCCTGGGTCGCACAGCACCTCGGCCCGGACACGCCGCTGCACTTTTCGGCATTCCATCCCGACTACAAGCTGGCCGACACACCCGCCACACCGCTCGCGACACTGGTGCGCGCGCGCGACATCGCCCTGCGCGCCGGGCTGCACCACGTCTACACCGGCAACGTGCACCACGCTGAAGGCGGTACCACGTTCTGCCCACACTGCCATGCGGCACTGATCGCACGTGACGGCTACCGCATCCGTGACTATCGACTGGATGCCACCGGCCGCTGCCCCGACTGCCAACAGATCATCGCCGGCCGGTTCGATCCGAAACCGGAGCGGTTCGGCAACCGCCGCATCCCGATTTCGATTCGCCCGACCCACTGACGTTCACGCTTCGCCCAGCAAACGGATCACCTCTGCGTCTTCGACCTGGGGAAACGCAGCATAATATTGCCCGACCGCCTGAAAATCGGACGGCGTTTCCAGACACAGCACTTCGTCGGCATGACGCCGGACTTCGATCAGGGTATCGGGCGGCGCCACCGGCACGGCACAGACCAGCCGCGCCGGATTGCCGGCACGCACCGCATGCAGGGCGGCAATCATGGTAAACCCGGTCGCCAGCCCGTCATCGACCACGATCACCACGCGTCCCGCCGGGTTGATGGCGGGACGCAGCGGCGTGTAAGCTTCGCGCCGCCGCTTCAGCGTTTCAAGCTGGCGCAGCTTCTCGCGTTCGAGGTATTCCGCATTGGCACCCATGCGCGCCGCGTAATCGGCGATATAGCTGCCGCCGTTCTCGTCAATGGCGCCAACGGCAAGCTCCTCGTTCAACGGTGCACGTAGCTTGCGTACCAGCACCACGTCCATCTCTCCGTCCAGATGACTTGCGATGAGCCTGGCCATCGGTACCGCCCCGCGAGGAATGGCCAAGATCAGCGGATGCTGGCCGCGATAACGTTCCAGACGCTTCGCCAGCCGCCTCGCTGCGTGTTCACGATCCTGAAACATGATGCCCTCCGTTCCGTCAGACCTGCCCACCCTGGCAGGTTCAAAGCCGGTTTCCTGCTGTGGCGAAACCGGTCACGCCCCATCCTGCACCAGGCACCGGGGCCTTCTCCACAGGTCGGCACAGTGGAATTCATCGCCATGCTGCCGCGCCAGCCGGCCACGGCAACAGCACGACACGATCAGGATTCGCGCTTCTTGCCACGGCATGGCATGGCATGCCGACGACAGACATGACAACGCCACGCGCTCCAGATCATAATACCCCTGCCGGCGGATCGTGGCGCATGCTTTGTCCGGCTGTACAAAAAAGACAACGGACACACGACAGCAGCGGAGGCCGCAAACCAACATGTCGCACACGAGCATAGCAGGGCGAGTCCTGCCCTGGTTGATCACGACCGCGCTGCGGTTGTTGTACCGCGTCGAAGTGCGCGGCGCGGAACACTGGCAGCACGCCGGGCAGCGCGTGCTCATCGTCGCCAACCACATGTCGCTGCTCGATGCGCCGCTACTCGCCGCCTTCCTCCCCGAAGCCGCAGGCTTCGCCATCAACACGCAAATTGCGCAACGCTGGTGGGTACGACCGCTGCTTCATCTGGTCAGAGCCTACCGTATCGACCCGACCAACCCGGTCGCCGCCAGAACACTGATCGACGAACTGCGCCGCGGCCGCAGGATAGTGATGTTTCCTGAAGGTCGCCTGAGCGTCACCGGCGGTCTGATGAAAATCTATGCCGGCCCCGGCATGATTGCCGACCACGCAAATGCCACGATCCTGCCAGTCCGCATCGACGGCACACAGTTCTCTCCGGCCTCACCGATGCAAGGCAAGACACGCCTGAGCCTGTTTCCCAAAGTCACACTGACCTTTCTGCCGCCAAGCAGGCTCGACCTGCCACAGCGCCTGCGCGGCCACCCGCGACGCCAGGCAGCAGCCGCGCAACTCCATGCACTGATGTCGCGCATGCTGTTTGACAGCAGCCCGGTGCACGACACACTGATGCACAACCTGATCGAATCGATGGGGGTGTATGGTGGCCGCCACCTCATTGCCGAGGACATCGAGCGCAAACCGCTCAGCTACCGTCGCTTCATTGCGGCAAGTTTCGTGCTGGCCCGCGCTCTGCGTCGTCTGACCCGGCGCAACGAAACACGCATCGGACTGATGCTGCCCAACCTGACCGCCACCGCCATCAGCTTTTTCGCCATCCAGACACTCGGCCGCACCTGCGTGCTGCTCAATTTCACGGCAGGCCAGGCACAGATTCTCGCCGCCTGCGCCACCACCTGTCTCGATACCGTACTCTCGTCGCGCCGTTTCATCGATGCCGCCGGTCTCGATGCCGTATCCGGTGCTCTGCATGCGGCAGGTGTACGTCTGATATTCCTTGAAGACCTGCAGCACGATGCGGGCTGGATGGCCAGGCTGGCCGGTCTGCTGTGCGCATGGATGCCGCAACAGGCGCTGCGCCGCCATTCACAGGCTGGCCCGGATGATCCGGCGGTCATCCTGTTCACCTCCGGTTCCGAAGGTGCGCCAAAAGGCGTGGTGCTAAGCAGCCGCAACATTCTCGCCAACCGTTACCAGATCGCCAGCCGGATCGACTTCGGCGCACAGGACACCGTGTTCAACTGCCTGCCGATGTTCCATGCCTTCGGACTCACTGGCGCGACATTGCTACCGTTGCTGTCCGGCGCCAGAGTGTTCTTCTACCCATCGCCGTTACATTACCGCATCGTTCCTGAACTGGTATACGACTGCAACGCCACCATCCTCTTCGGCACCGACACCTTTCTCGCCGGCTATGCGCGCAACGCCGATCCATACGATTTCCACTCGCTGCGCTACGTGTTCGCCGGTGCGGAAAAGTTGCGCGAAGACACCCGCCGCACCTGGTCGGAAATTTTCGGGTTGCGTATTTTCGAGGGCTACGG
>JAJXUP010000119.1 GCA_021782795.1 Pseudomonadota bacterium
CCTGGGTAAGCGCGGCCTGTTAGCCGTGGCGGATATCGAAGCCATAATCGAGGAGGTCTTATGCCTGTAAAAAATACGCGATCAAAGCTGGTACAAGGCGTACGCCAGATCAAGGCACAGCAGGACAGTGCGCAGTCCGCCGTGACAGCCGAAGCTGCCAGGGATGTGGGATCAGCCGTTACGACGCCAGCCGCAGGAGACATTACGACGCCCGCCGCAGCCAGGCCGGAAGCTGGCAGAGTGCGCGGCGCCACTGTACTGCATCCGGACAGGGTGTGGCCAGACTGAGTCAGGTCATGCATGTGCGCCAGCCTCGCTGGCGGATGCAGGTTGCCTGCGTCGCAGGACTTCCCGGCAAGACAGCCGATTGATTGCTGGTACGCACCCAATGGATTGGGCTGATGGCGGCGCGACCCGTGTCGTGATGACCTGCCGCCTGTGAATACTCCCGAAAGGAATCACCATGAACGATGTGATCAACCAGTACCGTATTGAAAAAGAACCCTATTATTTGCCCATCTCGGACGAAGTTGCGCTGTATCAGGCAGCCTACAGCGTGCGTATGCCGATGATGCTCAAAGGCCCGACAGGCTGCGGCAAGACACGTTTTGTCGAATACATGGCCTGGAAGCTCGGCAAGCCACTCATCACCGTGGCCTGTAATGAGGACATGACGGCTTCCGACCTCGTTGGCCGTTTTCTGCTTGACGCGAATGGCACGCGCTGGCAGGACGGTCCGCTCACCATTGCCGCCCGTTACGGGGCCATCTGTTACCTGGATGAAGTGGTGGAAGCCCGCCAGGACACCACCGTGGTGATTCACCCGCTCACCGATTCCCGCCGCGTGTTGCCGCTGGAGAAGAAGGGCGAGCTGGTGCATGCCCATCCCGACTTTCAGTTGGTGATTTCCTACAACCCCGGCTACCAGAGCCTGATGAAAGATCTCAAACAGTCGACCAAGCAGCGATTCGGCGGTCTGGATTTCAATTATCCCGAGCATGCCATTGAAACCGAGATCATCGCTCATGAAACCGGTATCAGCGCGCAGGCGGCTGGCAATCTGGTGTCCATCGCCGAGCGTGCGCGCAATCTCAAGGGCCACGGGCTGGATGAAGGCATTTCGACGCGCATGCTGATATATGCGGGCAATCTGATTGCCACCGGTGTCGATCCGGTCAAGGCCTGCCGGGTGACGCTGGTGCGTCCGATCACTGACGATCCCGACATGCGCGATGCGCTGGACGCAGCGGTGACCACCTATTTTTGATGGGATTGGAACATGGTCATTTCCGACAGTTCGATGCATGGTTTGCCGCATGCCCATGACAGGCGGGTTACAGACGCCGAGGGATGCGGCGGGGTAAATGTTTCGTTGCGGGCGATTTAATTCAACCCTTACCTGTGGCTGTACCACAACGCTTGGCGGAATACACATATGGCGGTCGAACTTGAAAAGTACCAGGGCATACTGGACGAACTTGGTGAACATGCGGGCGAAGTGCTGCGTGCGGCCTGGGGTGAGGCTGCGCGGGTGTTCAGTCCTCGCGGACTGGAGATCCATTACCTGCAGGGTGCGACTGGACTGAAGTCGCTGGGTCGTGGTACCGACCTGGTGGTCACCTTCATTCAGAACGCACCGGCCGTGGCGCGCGAACTGGGTGAAGACGCGGTAAGCGACATGCTCGCGGCCGCCATCAGGATGTATTCCAAGACCAGCGCCGCCGTGATTGCCGCGATTTTTTCATCCAGCCCCATTGCGGCCGCCCGACTTGGTGACCCGGAGTTGTTCCGGGGTTTTCTGCATCTTCTCGACACGCTGCTGGCACAAGCCCCGCGCGGCGTGCGCCCGATGCTGGATCACCTCGGCACATTGCTCGGTCAATTGACCCTTGGGGGCCTTCGGCGCTGGGCGATGTGGGGTGCACAGGCGCACCGGACCAATTTTGATGGTCAGCTCAAATATTTCAGCCTGGAAAGCCCCGAGTCCATTGGTGTGCTGCAAAAGGAGCGCAAGGGCACGTTGTTCATCGACGTGCAGCGTCGCATCGGCATGTACTTGCGCGCCCTGTGGGGACGCGATTTCTTCATGCGGCCCACCAGTGGTGATTTCGAACGGCGTGAAGGTTACCGCCCGACAATCGAGGGTTATATCATCCATCTGCCCGATGCTTATGATGACCTGGTGTTTCATTCGGCTGCCGGCGAGGAAATGCGCATGGCCGGCATCGATTTGTATCGTGCCAGCGCAGCCCATGCAGCCTGCCATCAAATGTACACCACCGCCCAGTTCGACCGAACCGGACTGAGTGCGCTGCAGGTGGCGTTGGTCGGCCTGATCGAGGATGCCCGTGTGGAAGGTCTGGCCGTGGCACAATTCCCCGGTCTCAGGCAGATCTGGCTGTACCAGCACACGGCCAACCCGCAAACAGGTGACACGGCTGCGGCGTTGATGGCCCGACTTGCGCGCATCCTGCTCGACGAAGACTACCGTGACGATCATCCCTGGGTGATGCTCGGCTGTCATCTGTTTCATGAATACCGTGCACGAACCGATGGGGTTGGCTGGGTAAAGGAACTCGGCGTGCTGCTGGCTGACAAGTTACTCGAGTTGGGGGTCAGTTACAGCCAGTCTGCCGATGTGGCGGATATTTTTTACCGCGATGATAACCGCTACATGTGGGAGTTTGAAGATCTGCGCGAAACCGGACAGGTGATTGCAGGTGTTACTTCGCGGCAAATCCGCAAATACGTCAGCGTGATGGAGATGATCAATGCCATCGACGTGCCCGGAGCGGGCGATGATGCCAATGAAATCTGGGTACTCGCCAGCGAATTTTTCCGCGATGAAGAAACCACCAGCCTGAACCAGCAGGAAGGCCGCGAGCCGCCGCCGGACCCCTACCATTACCCGGAGTGGGATTATCAGATGCAACTGGACCGGCCCGACTGGTGCACGGTGCTGGAGAAGCGTGCAAAGCCTGGCGATATCGCGCTGCTTGACGACATCGTCGTCAAGCACAAACCCATCGTCGGCCGCCTGAAGTACCTGATCGAAGCCATGCAGCCGCAAGGCGTGCAGCGCTTGCGTAAACAGGAAGACGGCGACGAACTCGATTTGAATGCGGCTGTGCAGGCGATGACGGCAATCCGCATGGGCGAAAACCCGGATCTTCGTATCATGATGCGCAACGTGCGCAAACTACGCGACTTGTCGGTGTTGTTGCTGATCGACTTGTCCGAATCCACCAATGATGCGGTATTCGGTTCGGAAAGCACCGTGCTGGAACTTGCGCGCGAGGCGGCCGTGCTGCTCGCCGATGCTCTGGACAAGATCGGTGATCCGTTCGCAATACACGGTTTCGATTCAAATGGCCGGCATGACATTGAATATTTCCGGTACAAGGATTTCGGTGCGCCATACAACGATCAGGCCAAAGCCAGACTGGCGGGAATGAGCGGTCAGATGTCCACGCGCATGGGGGCGGCCATGCGTCATGCAGGCTCGATACTGAAGCGCCAGCCCAGCAACAAGAAACTGCTGCTCGTCATTACCGATGGCGAGCCCGCAGATAACGATGTGCGCGACCCGCAGTATCTGCGCGCCGACGCCAAAAAAGCGGTGGAAGCCTTGGGGCGTGACGGCATATCGACCTACTGCCTGAGCCTGGATCCACGCGCGGATCAGTATGTGTCGCGCATCTTCGGTGCGAGAAATTACATGGTGGTTGATCACATACAGCGCTTGCCGGAAAAGCTGCCCGTGATTTATATGGGATTGACACGATGAATGCCGAACGAGCAGGGGTGATGCACTTGCATGCCGTGGCGTCGAACATGGTGTTGTCGCGCAGTGATGTGTCCATGGCCGGAGTTCATTCCCGCCTGCCATCGCCCGATTTCCGGGACAAGCCGGGCGCCGTGCGCTGTGCGGCAATGTCTCGCCAGGATTCTGTGCGCTATCCGTGGGTGAAAGAACAGGATGTCCTTCGCCCGTCTGCAACCCCCGAACGGAGATTGTCATGCAAACCCTGTCTGGCCTGTTGACCCCCATTCTTGTCCTGTCGGCTCCGCTGGCATTGTTGCTGGTGGGGTTGTTGCCGACGGGCTGGGCCAATCAGCGTGCGCGGTTCATGGCGCGCCTTAACGGCACCATTGCCTGGTTTTCCTGCATCAGCGCCCTGTTATCGGCCGCGACCCACAGCTTCGACGGCACCCGTGCCTGGACGCTTTATGCCATTGACTTGCCGGGAAACATCGGCGCCTTTTCGATTACCGCCTACGTCAACAATGTGACCGTGATCATGCTGGTGCTCGTGTCGTTTGTGGGTGCCGTGGTGACACGCTATTCGCGCAATTACCTCGATGGTGATTCCAATCAGGGGCGTTTCCATAAATGGCTCAGCCTTACGCTGGGCACCATCCTGACGTTGATCATCTCAGGCAACATGCTCATGTTCTGGCTGGCCTGGATTGCCAACAGCCTGTGCCTGCACCAGTTGCTGACGTTTTACCGCGAGCGCCGGGCCGCCCAGCTGGCCGCGCACAAGAAATTCATTGCCAACCGCATCAGTGACCTGAGCCATCTCACGGCCATTGTCCTGATCGGATCGAACTTGCACAGCCTTGAGTATTCGGACATGTTCCGCAGCATGGCGGCGCTGCAAGGCCCCTTGCCGCTGGCCCTGCAATGGGCGTCGCTGCTGATCGTGCTGAGCGCTGTGCTCAAGTCTGCCCAGTTTCCGCTCCATGGCTGGCTGATCCAGGTGGTGGAGGCGCCTACTCCGGTGTCCGCGCTGCTGCATGCCGGAATCGTCAACGCCGGTGCTTTCCTGATCATCCGCATGAGCCCCATCATGTCGCACTCGGCCATCGCACTGGGAACCCTCGCTGTGATCGGCCTCGTAACCCTGGCACTGGCCTCGCTGGTGATGTTGACGCAGACCAGCATCAAGGTGTCGCTGGCCTGGTCTACCACTGCGCAGATGGGCTTCATGTTGATGGAGTGCGGCCTTGGCCTCTACAGCCTCGCCATGATGCACCTGGTGGCCCACTCCCTGTACAAGGCGCATGCCTTCCTCGCTTCCGGCAGTGGTGTGGACGCTTTTCGTGCGCCCACCATGCCGGGCAATCACGGCAACTTCAAATTCTGGCGCATGGCCATTGCGCTCATTACGGGGGGAGGCATGACCGTAGGCGTAGGTTCGGTGTTTGGCATCACCCTGCAGTCACAACCGGCGCTGATGGCCACAGGTGCCGTCGTCGCCATCGCCATGAGCCAACTGTTGCTGCAGACGGTCAGCGTGATGAACAGTGGCATATTCGTATTGCGCGGGCTGGGTTTGAGTGCCGTGGTCTGCACGGCCTATTTCAGCTTGCATGCCCTGTTCGAGATGGCTCTGCAAGGCAGTGTGCTGCCCTTGCAGAGTGCGGCCGGCCCTTTCCAGAACGCACTGGCTGCGTTGATCGTCGGTATTTTCCTGATGCTGCTGATGTTGCAGAAGGTGCTCAAATACGCTCCGGCAAGTCTGGTGGGCGGCCTCTACATGCATCTCTACAACGGTCTGTACATTGACGTATACATTACCCGGCTGCTGCAGCGGATATGGCCAAGCCCGGTATCGGGCAGCCTGCCTACGCCCTTTGCCGCAGAAAAGCCCCAGGGAGGTGGATGATGAATGCAAACGACAGCATGGCACTGAGCGCTACCGGAGGTGTGGTTTCTGCAGTGCCGGCAATGCAAACCGGCGCGCCCGCGCGGGCGGTGCCGGATGCTGCCGAACTGAACCGGTGCATCGATGCGGCCTGCGGACGCATCGCGCCGCTGTGGCCGTTGAAGCACTTTGTGGCCGTCAATCCCTTCTTTGGACTGAGCGACCACAGTTTTCAGGAGGCTTCCGACACGCTGGCCCGGATCACGGGCTCCAATCTGTACATGCCGCGCGATTATTACCGCGAGCAGCTGCAAAATGGCCGCATCACGCGTGAAGACTTGCAGCAGGCCATTG
>JAJXUP010000120.1 GCA_021782795.1 Pseudomonadota bacterium
GCACCCTATATCCATGCGTTCCGCGGCAAGACGTTCGTGCTGGCGTTCGGTGGCGAAATGCTCGCCGACGGCCAGTTTACCCGGCTGGCCCACGACCTCAACCTGCTCAACAGCCTGGGAGTGCGGCTGGTGCTGGCCCACGGCGTGCGGCCCCAGGTCGAAGCACACCTGATCGAACGCAAGGCACAGATCCGCTACGCGGAGGGACTACGCGTCACCGACGATGACGCACTTGCCTGCGTCAAGGAAGCCGTAGGCGAAGTTCGCGTCGAAATCGAGGCCCTGCTCTCGGTCAGCCTGCTCAACACCCCCATGGCCAATGCCGACATCCGCGTCGCCTCGGGCAACTTCGTCACGGCACGCCCGCTTGGCGTGCGCAACGGCGTCGATCTGCTGCACACCGGCGCGGTGCGCAAGATCAATGCAGCGGCCCTGCGCCAGCGGCTCGAAGACAATGACATCGTACTGCTTTCGCCGCTCGGCTATTCGCCCACCGGTGAAATCTTCAACCTGACTCTGGAAGACGTCGCCACAGCCGCAGCCGTAGCGCTGCGCGCCGACAAGCTGATCTTCCTCATGGAAACGGCTGGCGTGACCGGTACCGACGGTCACCTGCTCACACAACTCACCGTACCGGAAGCGCAACACTACCTGACCGAACGTGGCAAGCACGACGATGACATCGGTTATTACCTGCCCAATGCCATTGCAGCCTGCCAGCAGGGCGTGGCGCGTGCCCACCTCATCAGCCGCCATCTCGACGGCGGGCTGCTCGGCGAACTGTTCACCCACGAAGGCGTCGGCACCATGCTCACGCGCGGCCGGCTGGAAACGCTACGGCCAGCGCAAATGGACGATGTGGGCCGCATCCTGCAACTGATCCGGCCGCTCGAAGAAGGTGGTGCGCTGGTGCAGCGCTCGCGCGAACGGCTCGAAATGGATATCGAACATTTCCAGGTGCTCGAATACGATGGGCGTATCATCGGCTGCGCAGCACTGTATCCATTTTCCGGTGATCAGGCCGGCGAACTGGCCTGCCTGGTCGTGCATCCGGAATACCGCGGTCACCACCACGGCGACACACTGCTCAAGTCCATTGAACGTGCCGCGCGCGCGCAGCACCTGCAACGGCTGTATGCGCTCACCACGCATACCGAGCACTGGTTCATCGAGCACGGCTTCACCCCCGCCCGGGTCGAAGACCTGCCGGCCGAGAAACGTGCCCGCTATAACAGTGAGCGCCGCTCCAAGGTGTTTGTCAAAACGCTGTAGCCCTGTATCGAGCCAGCGCCTGGATGCAACGCCCAGGTGACTTGCCAGGCGGCGCGATTCAGCGCACAATCCGGATTCAGCATTTTGTCAGAATAATCGGCCCCCAGACATTCACCCTGACGTTCGGGTGACGCGCACGTCATGATTTTCAACTTTCCCTTTCGCCTGTTGCCGCGCCTTGTACAACTGCTGCGTCTGGCCGACTGGCCCGGGCTGCCGGCAACACGATTCCGCCGGCCAGGGGGGTCAGGCTGGCGTCAGCGCGGCAAGGCCACTGCGCCGCCCAACCGCTACGAAACCCTGATCCGGAAAATCAGCGACGGCATCCACCTTGTGGATGCCGCCGGCCATATCGTCGAACTCAGCGACTCATTCTGCACCATGCTTGGATACACGCGCGACGAAATGATCGGCATGCACATCAGCGCGTGGGAAGCTCGCTACAGCGAAACGGAAATCATGGCCATGCTGCCACGCCTGCTTGCAGATGATACCGAGCTGCGGGTGTTTGAAACCGTGCACCGGCGCAAGGATGGCAGCACCATTCCGGTCGAGCTCAACAATCGCGCAGTCACGCTCGATGGTCAGCGCTTCATCCTCAATTCGGCGCGCGACATCAGCAACCGGCTGCGGGTGCGCCAGGCGCTGCAGGACAGCGAAAACCGCTACCGGCAATTCTTCGAGAACAATGTGTCGATCAAACTGGTGGTCGACATGGCCGACGGCAACATCGTCGATGCCAACAGCTCTGCGGCCCGGTTCTACGGCTATCCGAAACGGCGCCTGCTTGCCATGCGCATCGACGACATCGAATGCCTGACAGCGGAACAACTCGAACGCGAGCAGGCCCTGGCCCACGCTGAACAACGCGATTACATCCAGTCGCGTCACCGCCTGGCGTCGGGAGATATCCGCGATGTGGAGATCTATTCGGGCCGTACCGAACTGCACGGCAGAACGCTGCGCTTCTGCATCGTACACGATGTCACCGAGCGCCGCCGCATCGAGACCCAACTGCAATTGGCTGCCAGCGTGTTCGAGAACAGTTACGAAGGGATCCTGGTTACCACGCCTGACAACCGCGTCATCAACATCAACCCAGCCTTTTCCCGTATCACAGGTTACAGCCTGGACGAAATCATCGGCCAGAATCCGCGCATTCTGTCCTCCGAACTCCAGGACAGCGAGTTTTACGCGCTCATGTGGAAAGCCGTTGCCGAGCATGGATTCTGGCGCGGTGAAATCTGGAACCGACGCAAGAATGGCGAGGTGTACGCGGAAATGCTGTCCATTTCCACCATTCGCAACGCGGATGGCGCCGTGCAGTATTACGTCGGCGTGTTTTCCGATATCAGCGCCTACAAGAAACTGGAGGCAGAACTCGAACACATCGCGCACTATGATCCGCTGACCGGAGTACCCAACCGCCGCCTGCTGGCCGACCGCATGCACCAGGCCATATCACGCAGCCAGCGTTACCAGCAACCGCTGGCGGTGTGCTATCTGGATCTGGATGGATTCAAGCCGGTCAACGACCGTTACGGACACAATGCCGGCGACCGCCTGCTGATCGAAATCACCCACCGGCTCGACACCCTGCTGCGCGCCAACGACACCATCGCCCGACTCGGCGGAGATGAATTCGTGTTGCTGCTGAGCGATCTCGCGCACGCGGAAGAAATCCACATCATCATGGAGCGCGTGCTCGATGCGGTCAACCAGCCGATGATCATCGACGGCAATACGGTCAGTGTGTCCGCAAGCATCGGCGTAAGTCTTTCGCCACCGGACGAAGCCGACGCCGACATCCTGCTGCGCCACGCCGACCAGGCCATGTACCGCGCCAAGGAATGCTGCAAGAACAGCTACCACCTCCATGACCCGGAACAGGACCGGCAGATCAGGCGCCATCACGACAAGCTGCGCCGCATCACCCAGGCACTGGAACAGAATGAGCTGGCGCTGTTCTACCAGCCCAAGACCGACATCATCAGCCGGGAAATCATCGGCATGGAAGCGCTGATCCGCTGGCATCACCCGGAACTCGGTCTGCTGCTGCCTGCGGCTTTCCTCAATGACATTCATGGCACCCGACTGGAAATCACCATCAGCCAGTGGGTCATCGAACAGGCCCTGCGCCAGATGTCGGCCTGGCAGCATCAGGGCCACCAGATTTCCGTCAGCATCAACATCGGAGCCACTCACCTGCTGCATGCCGATTTCATGCAGCACATTGTTCAGGCACTCGCGCGCTACCCCGAGGTTGCGCCGGCACAACTCGAACTGGAGATCCTGGAAACGACTGCCCTCAGCGACCTGCAACAGGCCAGCCACGTCCTCGACAACTGCAGCGCACTCGGGGTGCGTTTCGCCCTGGACGATTTTGGCACCGGCTATTCCTCGCTGGCGTATTTCCGCAGGCTGAAAGTCGACACCATCAAAATCGATCGCAGTTTCGTGCTCAACATGCTGGACAGCACCAATGCCCTGGATATCGTGGAAAACGTGGTCAGGCTGGCGCACGGCTTCAACCGCATGGTTGTGGCCGAAGGCATCGAGACCATCGAACACGGCGCGTTGCTGGTACTGACGGGCTGCCGCATCTGCCAGGGATTCGGTATCGCCCATCCCATGCCAGCCGATGAAGTCGTTGGCTGGAGCCGTCAGTGGAATGCGCCCGCAACTGGCGATGCCATGCCCCCCGGTTTGCGTCCGCAGGACATCCCGCTGATTCTGGCCGCGCAAAGCCACCGCAAATGGGTCAACCGGCTCATCGAACAGCTCATCAACCCGGATCTGGACGATGCCACCGAACTGAACGATACCGATTGCGCGTTCGGTCGCTGGTACCGTAGCGAAGGCCTGTCGCGATACGCCAACCTGGACGAGTTCCGTGACATCGGGCCATTGCACCAGCACATCCACCGGCTGGCGCGCGAACTGGTGCCGCTGTCCCGGGCAGGGCACGCACGACTGGTACAGGAGCGCATTCCCGAGATTCAACAGGTACACACCCAACTGCTGATCTGTTTTGCCGCGCTGGTCAAGCGCCTGTCGCCGGTCAGGCCGGCATTATTGCCGCCGCGCCCCCAATGAAACAGGTACAATCTGTGGTCACCGCATCCGACGAAAGGGAATGACCATGACGCAACCCGGACAGGAACCCCGTCTGCGCGCCAGTCGCACCGTCGAACGGCTGGTGGCCGGTACGGAAACATCCGACGGCGCCGGCGTACGGCTGACCCGCGTACTGACTCAACCGCTACAGCGGCGGCTTGACCCGTTCCTCATGCTCGATGCCTTTGGCAGCGACGACCCGGACGAATACATCGCCGGCTTCCCCGACCATCCACATCGCGGGTTCGAAACCATCACCTACATGATCAACGGACGCATGCAGCACCGTGACAGCGCAGGCCATGAGGGCGTGCTCGAAAACGGCGATGTACAATGGATGACCGCCGGCCGCGGCATCATCCACTCCGAAATTCCCCAGCAGGAACATGGCCTCATGGAAGGATTTCAACTTTGGCTCAATCTCGCCGCCAAAGACAAGTCGTGCCCGCCATGGTACGGTGACCTGCGCAGAACGGAACTGCCGCGGCTAACGACAGAACACGGCGTGGAAGTTATCGTAATCGCCGGCAGCTGCCGCGGTATCGATGCCCTGGTACAACGCGAACGCACCGACCCGCTGTACCTCGACATCCACCTGCCCGCCGGCAGCAGTTTCAGCCAGCCGCTGCCGCCGGAGAACAATGCATTCGTCTACACCTATCGCGGCAGCGTCAGCATCGGCGACACCGCGGTACCGATACAGCGCATGGGCATCCTGGCCAACGACCCCGCAGCTGACGGCGTCACGATCACGGCGCATGAGGACGCGCATGTGCTGCTGATCGCCGGCCGGCCACTGGGCGAGCCGATCGTGCAATACGGTCCGTTCGTCATGAACAGCGAAGACGAAATTCGCCAGACGCTGCAGGAATACCGTGACGGGCGCCTCGGCCAGCAGTAAACCGCCAGAGCGCCGCAGAACAGGATGCGAACGATGGGGGGCCGTCGCGCAGATGACCGGTCATCGCCACGCCGGGTAACGCGTTGCCTGACTGACCAGACCATTCCGGCCCCCGCCCGCGTTGCCTGATGGAGAACATGCCGTGCCTGCCACCCGCCTGGATCCCGATACTGCACTGATCCTGATCGACCTGCAGCGAGGCATCGTTGCGCTGCCCGTCGTGCACCCGGTTGCCGGGATCATCGCGCAGGCAAACAAGCTGGCCGCGGCTTTCCGCCGTCACCAGTTGCCGGTGATACTGGTCAACATCACCGGTACTGCGCCCGGCCGCACCGAAACACCGAAAATGAAGGACATCACGCCCGAATGGTCCGAACTGGTGACCGACCTGGTGCGCGGAGCGCACGACTACGCAATCAGCAAACAGACCTGGGGGGCGTTCACCGGCACCGGCCTCGAGACCTTGCTGCGTCGACTTGGCATCAGCCAACTGGTCATCGCCGGCATCGCCACCAGCATCGGTGTCGAATCGACCGCCCGCTGCGCCCACGAACTCGGATTCAACGTGACGCTGGCAGTCGATGCCATGACCGACCGTTCCCTGGAAGCTCACGAAAACAGCATCGGACGCATTTTTCCGCGTCTGGGCGAGACTGGAACTTCATCCGAAATCATCGGTCTGAGATC
>JAJXUP010000121.1 GCA_021782795.1 Pseudomonadota bacterium
AAATTCGAGGCGCAGGCTACGCTCGACGTGGACGCCCTGCGCAAGGTGATCCGACTGGTACCGGTCGCCAGCCCAGTTACATGTGAGTCGTCAGGAGTCGAATGATGTCTGTTTCTTCGCGTTTGCTGTCCCGAGTCCCGTTTGCGGCTTCGCTGTCGCCCTGGCAATGGCCGTCACCGCATACGGTGATGCTGGCAGCGTTGCTCAATCGCGTGCTGGTACGCCATATCGAGCTGGACCGGCTCGACAGCGTCCGTGGCAAGACCGTGTGCATCCGTATTGCCGATCTGGGGTTGTCGTTTTATCTGGCGATTGGCCAGCGTGGTTTTTCTCCGCGCCGTCACGAGGCACAACCGGAAGTGACCATTGCCGCCACGGCGCGTGATTTTGCCCGGCTAGCGCTGCGCGAGGAAGATCCGGACACACTGTTCTTCAGCCGACGGCTGGTGATGGAGGGCAATACCGAGGCCGGACTGCTGATCAAGAATGTGCTTGATGCGGTGGATCCGGCGGCGTTGCCGTTGCTGAACCATCTGCCGGATTTCCTGCGAGCGCGTATCGCGGGCCGCAACCCCTGAACCCTGAATCTGGCGGCCTGGGCCTTGTCACGGCGTCAGACCGGGTTGCGTCAGCCGTTGTCCGTCTGCATGCCGCGCAGGAACTCGGCGTGTACCCGGGCGTCGTCCGACAGTTCAGGGTGGAAGGTGGTGGCCATGTGACGTCCCTGCCTGACCCAGACCGGATCGTCCTGGTCACGGGCGAGAATCTCTACTGATGCTCCGGTGCGGATGATGCGTGGAGCGCGGATATAGACGGCTTCCATGGGCTCGGCGTCAAGCACGGTGGGAATGGCGTGAATGTGGCTGTCGATCTGACGGCCCCAGGCGTTGCGACGCACGCTGATATCGATTGCACCCAGACAGGGCTGGGACGGATTCTCCACTTCGCTCGCCAGCAGGATGGCACCGGCGCAGGTGCCGAAGCAGGGCTTTTCCTGTGAGAACGCGCGTAGCGCATCGAACAGGTGTTCGCGTTGCAGGAAATGCAGCAGTGTGGTGGATTCGCCGCCGGGAATGACCAGGCCGGCAATGCGTTGCAGATGCTGCGGCAGGCGCACCCATACCACGCTGGCACCCAGGTCGTGCAGGCGTCTGCCATGCGCTTCGTAATCGCCCTGCAGGGCCAGCACGCCGATGCGCATCGTAATTACCAGCCGCGGCCCTGGAGTTGCTGTTCCGGCGACAGGCTGGCTGCGGCCAGGCCTTTCATCGCACCTTGCAGTTCGGCAGCGGTTTCGAGCAGGATGGCCGCGTCGTCGAAATGTGTGGTGGCCCGTACGATGGCCCTGGCACGTTTCTCTGCTTCGGCAGGCGGGCAGAACTCGGCCGCATTCTGCATGAAGATGCCTGAGCCTACAAAAACGGCTTCGGCTCCGAGCTGACGCAGCAGTGCCGCATCGGCTGGTGTGGCTACGCCGCCGGCAGAAAAATTCGGCACTGGCAGCCGTCCGGTTTCGGCCACCAGACGTACCAGTTCGTAGGGTGCCTGCAGTTCTTTGGCGCGCGAGTACAGCTCGGCTTCATCGAGTACCGTCAGGCTGCGCATGTCGTTGACAATGGTGCGCAGGTGGGTGACCGCATGCACGATGTCGCCGGTACCAGCCTCGCCTTTGGTGCGGATCAACGCCGCACCTTCGGCGATGCGCCGCAGTGCCTCGCCGAGGTTGCGCGCACCGCAGACGAATGGGATGTCAAAGGCGTGCTTGTTGACATGATGGTGTTCATCGGCGGGTGTAAGTACTTCAGATTCGTCTATGTAATCAACACCGAGCTGTTGCAGGATCTGCGCTTCGGCAAAATGCCCGATGCGGCACTTTGCCATGACGGGGATGGACACCGCCGACATGATTTCGCGGATCTTGACCGGCGAGGCCATGCGCGCTACGCCGCCTTCTGCGCGGATCTGCGCCGGAACGCGCTCGAGCGCCATCACGGCGACGGCGCCGGAACGTTCGGCGATTTCAGCCTGGCGGGCATCGGTGACATCCATGATGACGCCTCCCTTGAGCATTTCGGCCAATCCGGTCTTGAGTCGCAGTGAAGCGGGAGTGTGGGATTCTGACATGTTTAAACCTGTTCTGGATGAAGCGGAATAGTTGTAAGATAATACGATCTTTTTATTTAAACATCCAGCCCCGCCACAGCGGCTGTTGCCTGAGTGTTGCATGGCGGCAGCGGGGCAGGGTATGGCCATGATACTTTCTGACAGAGTCAACACCCTGGGGCAATTCTGGCTCCGCCATCACGGTCGGCGCATTCACAAGATTGCGCTGGATGCCGGGCTGACGTGCCCGAACCGTGACGGCAGCAAGGGAACGGGTGGATGTACGTTCTGCAATAATGCTTCGTTCAGTCCGGATGCCGACAGCCGTCTGTCGCTGCAGACACAGATCGCCAAAGCCTCGGCAGTGATCGTGCGCCGTACTGGCGCGCGACACTATGTGGCGTATTTTCAGGCGTATACCAACACCTACGCCGATGTGACGCAGCTCGAAACCATGTACCGTACGGCGCTGGCGCAACCTGGCGTGGTTGGACTGTCGGTGGGCACACGCCCGGATTGCGTACCGCAACAGGTACTCGAACTGCTTCCCGGGTTGCGCGACGAAGGTTGGCTGGTGTGGCTGGAACTGGGGCTGCAGTCAGCGTTCGATACCACGCTGGCGCGTGTGCGTCGCGGTCATTCGCTGGAGGAATACCGCCTTGCGGCGCGTGCGGCACGGCGCATCGGGCTGCCGCTGTGTACCCATCTGATCGTCGGTCTGCCAGGCGAAAGCGAGTATCACTGCCACGCCACGCTGGATACCGTGCTGGACCTGGGCGTTGATGGGTTGAAACTGCATCCCTTGCATGTTGTGCGTCATACCGTGCTGGCGCAGCAGTGGCGCAGGGGAGCGTATCAGCCGCTGGAACTGCCGGAATACCTGCGGATTGCTGCCGACATGATCGAGCGTACGCCGCCTGACGTGATCTACCATCGTGTCACGGCTACGGCTCCGATGGATATCCTGCTTGCGCCCGATTGGTGCGCCAGCAAGTGGCGGGTACTCAACGGCATCGAAGCCGAACTGCGCCAGCGCGGCACGCGGCAGGGCGACAGAAGCTGAGGCAGGGACTGCAACTGCCCTGCGCGGTGTTTCGTTTAAACAATACAGATAAAAATATCTGTAACTATCCTTGACCAGATAACAATATGATGTATATTTGCAGTTCATAAAACCGATATGTAGTGTTTGTTAAGGCGCGCATTCACGGGTGGTACATCGATATTGCTACGAGGAGAGAACATGCCGGCATTTAGCCAGGAACAGCAACAGATACAGACTTCAAGCCAGACACAGCCACTGTTGCTGCCGACAGCGGTGCTCAAGCGTGACGGCACCCGCGCGCCGTTCGATGCAGGCAAGATCCGTTCTGCCATCGCTCGCGCCGGTCAGTCGAGCGGGGAATTTGACAGCGGTGAAGCCGATCTGCTGACGGCGCAGGTGTCCAAGGTGCTGCTCCACAGATTTCACGGGGAGGCTCCCGGAATCGAGCAGATACAGGATGTGGTCGAGCAGGTGCTGATATCCGCCAATCATCTGCGCACTGCGCGTGCCTATATCGTGTATCGCGAGCAGCATCACAAGCTGCGTCAGGACCGGCGCACGGTGGTGGATGTGGCTGCATCGATCAACGAATATCTTGAACAGCAGGACTGGCGCGTGAACGCCAATGCCAATCAGGGATATAGCCTGGGCGGATTGATTCTCAATGTGTCCGGCAAGGTGGTCGCCAATTACTGGCTCAACCATGTCTATCCGCCTGAAGTCGGTCAGGCGCATCGCGAAGGCGATATTCATGTGCACGACCTGGACATGCTGGCAGGTTACTGTGCCGGCTGGTCGCTGCGCACACTGCTCAACGAAGGCCTTAACGGCGTGCCGGGCAAGGTCGAGGCCAGCCCGCCCAGACATTTGTCCAGTGTGGTAGGACAGATCGTCAACTTTCTTGGCACGCTGCAGAACGAATGGGCCGGAGCCCAGGCGTTCAGTTCGTTTGATACCTATCTGGCGCCCTATATACGCAAGGATAATCTGTCCTATGCCGAAGTGCGGCAGGCCATCCAGGAGCTGATTTACAACCTCAACGTGCCATCGCGCTGGGGTACGCAGACACCGTTTACCAATCTGACGTTTGACTGGACCTGCCCGCAGGACCTCCGCGACCGCATCCCGGTGATCGCCGGCGAGGAAATGCCGTTCACCTATGGCGACCTGCAGGTGGAAATGGACATGATCAACCAGGCCTACATCGAGGTGATGACGGCCGGTGATGCCAAGGGGCGTGTGTTTACCTTTCCCATTCCAACCTACAACATCACGCCGGAATTCCCTTGGGAAAGCGAGAATGCGGCGCGGCTGTTCGCCATGACAGCCAAGTACGGGTTGCCGTATTTCCAGAATTTCATCAATTCCGAGTTGCAGCCCAATATGGTGCGGTCCATGTGCTGCCGTTTGCAGCTGGACTTGCGTGAACTGCTCAAGCGCGGCAATGGCCTGTTCGGCAGCGCCGAGCAAACAGGGTCGGTCGGAGTGGTCACGGTTAACTGCGCCCGGTTGGGCTACGTCTATCGCGGCGATGAGGCGGGCATGCTGCAGCGCCTCGACGCATTGCTCGAACTGGGAAAGAATAGCCTGGAAATCAAGCGCAAGGTATTGCAGCGGCACATGGATGCGGGCCTGTTCCCCTATACCCAACGCTATCTGGGCACCTTCCGCAATCATTTCTCTACGCTGGGGGTCAATGGCATCAATGAGATGATCCGCAATTTTACCGGCGATACCGAAGACATCACCACCGAATGGGGGCATGCCTTTGCCATGCGGTTGCTCGACCATGTCCGGGCGCGGTTGCTGCATTTCCAGGACGAGACGGGGCATATGTATAACCTCGAAGCCACGCCGGCCGAAGGCACCACCTACCGGTTTGCACGCGAGGATCTCAAGCGTTATCCCGACATCCTGCAGGCAGGTACGACGGATAAACCTTATTACACCAACTCGTCGCAGTTGCCGGTCGGTTTCACCGATGATCCGTTCGAGGCGCTGGAACGCCAGGAACCCCTGCAGAAGAAATACACCGGCGGCACGGTGCTGCACCTGTACATGCGCGAACGGGTGTCGAGCCCCGAGGCGTGCAAGCGGCTTGTGAAACGTTCGCTGGAACGGTTTTCATTGCCCTATCTCACCGTGACGCCGGTGTTTTCCATCTGCCCGAAACATGGCTATCTGGCGGGCGAATACGAGTTCTGTCCGAAATGCGATGCGGAAAAGATCGCGCAGAAACGTGCACTGATGATGGCGTGACCGCCCGGCAGCAACGTGCGGGTGGATTGTTGATAATTGTTTGACAAGGAGTGGTCAAGATGAGTACAGTTAGAACGAATTTGCCGGAACACGTCATCACGCTTGAGGATTTCGAGCGCCAGCCGTGCGAGGTCTGGACGCGTGTGATGGGCTACCATCGTCCGGTCGCCTCATTCAATGTGGGCAAGAAGGGTGAGCACGCCGAACGGCGGCTGTTTCGTGAACCGGCCCTGATGCAGGGCGGAAACTGATCGGAGAAATAGCATGTTGCGTATCGGAGGCATGGTGCCATATTCCAGTGTCGACTATCCCGGGTTGTTGTCGGCAGTCGTGTTCTGTCAGGGCTGTTCCTGGAGCTGTGGCTACTGTCACAATTCGCACCTGCGACCGGCACACAGTGCGGCTGCAGTGACCTGGACCGATGTACACAACATGCTCGAACGTCGTCGTGGGCTGCTCGATGCCGTGGTGTTCAGCGGCGGCGAGCCGACACTGCAGAAAGATCTGGTAGCGGCCATTCGCGCCGTGCGTGCGCTGGGAT
>JAJXUP010000122.1 GCA_021782795.1 Pseudomonadota bacterium
CCTTGATTTTCTGGCACACTTCAAGCATTTCGCGTTCAGTTTCGCCCATGCCGCAGATCAGGTGGGCGCCGAACTTTTCCGGGCCGAAGATTTCCGCCGCCCATTCGATGGCTTGCCAGTATTTCGCATAGGTGTGCGGGCTGTCGACCGTTTTGCCACGAGTGCGTTCGAAAATCTCCGGCGTTACGGCATCGAGCGCAATGGTAAAGATATCCGCCCCCATGTCCTTCATCCGTACCAGATCCTGCTTTTCCATGGTGGTCGGATTGGACAGGATCGAGACCGGAATATGCGGCACTTCACGCACCCATTTTTCCAGCAGCACGTAAGCATCGGCATCGGAATTGGGGTGAGTGATCATCGAAATGCACATGCGTTCGATCTGCCCGTGGTCTTGCCCCTGCTTCACGCGCTCGATCACGTCATCGTAACGTGCTGTCGGCCACTCCACGCGGATGAAATTGCGGTCGGCATAGTCGCGGTTTTCTTCACGATGGCGCGCCAGTCCGCAATAGGTGCAGTTGGCGCGGCAGCCTTCCGGATAGGTGACCAGCAAATTAAGACAATGGGTACACGAGGTACGGTGCATGCTGCCAGGCACCAGGCCAAGCGTAATGGCTGCCGCCGTGCTCATCTGCACGTAATCCGGCGAACGCATCTCCGGAGTCCTGACATGGGTATCTGGCCGGTAGAATTGCACCACTTGCGGTTGATCGATCACTGCGCTCATCGGTTTCTCCTTTGCTGCGGTTACTGTTCAAAATATTCAGGGAAGGCAATCCATCCCCGACGATGCACCGCGTCATCCCGCGCGGCATCGGTATTCCAGAATTGCGCCAGCCACTGGCGTCGCGCCACGGCACGCTGCAACGTTGCCTCGTACTGGTCGCGCATGTCCTGTTCGTAATCTTCCAGCGCATCGGTACGCCCGCCCACCAGCCAGTCGACGGCGGCTTCGCCTGCGCGCACGCCGCTCAATACCGCGGCGGGGATACCGCCGCCTGTGATGGGGTGCGTCAGCCCGGCTGCATCACCGACGAACACGATGCCTTCCCCAGCCATCAAGCGTTCGCGCATGCCACCCACCGGTATCGCGCCCCCGGTGCGTGACAGAATCGTCTCACCGACCAGCCCCTGCCGCACCAACTGGCGATGCAATGCATCGAGCGGCTGCTTGAGATCGGGGGCATGACTTTTGTCGATGCCCAGACCGATGTTGGCCAGCCCACCCTTGGGAAACAGCCAGGCATACCCTCCGGGGTAGTCGCCGGACAGCCAGATATCGGTATCTGCATAGCGCTGCTTCAGTTCGACCGTGTACTGACGTGTGTACACCACCTGCAGCGCCGGCCAGCCGAGGCTTGTGGCCACCTGCGAATGCGGCCCGTCGGCCGCCACCAGCATGCGGTAGCCAATGCTGTGTTCTGCACCGTCCAGGTGTATTCGCGCGGTCCGCTGCGCGCTGTCGATCGCCACCAGACGCGCTGAGGTGTGCAGTCGCGCGCCGTTACGCTGCGCCTGTGTTGCCAGCGCCTGATCGAATTTCGCCCGGTCAATCATCCAGCCGGGAAACGCCGACTGTTCGACTGCGCCTGACGGCAGATAGCTCTTCATGCCGCTCACGGCCTGCAGAATCACGCCGTCGTCCTGGGCATAGCTGCCAAGCGGCAGCGGAATGAACTCCGCGCACTGTACCGGCAGGCCGATCTGTTCACGCCGGTCGATGCCCATCACGCTCAACCCGCCCGCCGCTGCGGCTGCCGCAGCCGCTCCGCCAGCCGGGCCGAGGCCCACCACCAGCACATCGACCGGGTTCATGCCTGTACGTCCATGGCTTCGTGCAGCAACTGCACGATGTCTTCGGGGCGCAGCGACAGCATGTCAACGTTGCGGTCCGCAAAAAATCCGAGTACCTGCTGCTCGACGCGATCGCCCAGTGTGTCGCGCAGTACGCTTTCCAGATCAATCAGCGCACGACGCGGGCTGATGAAAATATCGCCGCTGAACCAGATCTGACGGATCCGCCGCTGCTGGGCATCCCATGCAATACGCACGCGCAGCGTACCGCCCTGGAAGCGGCGCGATGCCTCAAGCGTAGGCCGCTCGTCCGCCGGATGGTGGATCAAGTCCACCCAGTCCGGGTGGTCGATCTCCTGCAACGCCTGCGCATATAGCCGCTGTTCGTCGTCCGTCAGTCCGCCAGGGTGGAATTCCACCCCGAAAGCCTCGGCCAGCGCCCGCGTCAGTGCTTGCTGGATGTGCTCGCGCTGCGGCAGCCGCCCCAGCAACTGTTCCAGGCTGGTCACCCGTTCTCTGGCCGAAGCCAGTGCCTTGTCCGCCAGTTTGTCCGCAGGCACATTAAGTACACGCAACATGCGCTCGACGTCGAAACGCAACAACAGCGTGCCCTGGTACATGAGCGCATCGCCATCGAACGCCCCGCCAGTTCCTGAAATCTTGCGCCCATCCACTTCGATGTCATTGCGCGGCCGGTAGGCTGCAGCCACGCCCAGGGTCCGCAGGGCGCCGGCCGCAGCTTCGCAGATCCTGCGTGCAATGTGCTCCATCTGCGCGCTGCCGACGGCATCGCGATCGGCATAGATTTCCCAGCCCATCTGATCGGGATCCATATAGATCGCACCGCCGCCGGTTATCCTGCGCTGTATCGCTACACCTTGCGTTGCGCACCAGTCGAGATTCAGTTCCTGCGCCGCGCTCTGGTGGAATCCGAGCAGCGCTGACGGCTCGAATGCAAGGAAACGCAAGGTGCAGGGCGCAAGGCCCTGCTGGCGTGCCTCGAGCAGAGCGCGGTTGAGCGCGATATTCTCGGCGGCACGGCGCACACCGGTGTCGATGACGCGCCAGACAGGCTTGTCTGTAACGGCTGTCATCAGCTGCAGCACCCGCCGCCGGCAAGCGCTTCTTTCTGTTCGGTCACCACCCGGATGCCTGCCAGCTGGCCCGCAGGTTTGGCGCGGCGCTGACGTTCCTGTTCGATGACCTGATCGATATCGACCTGAATACCGGAGTCCGCGCCGTCAATGGCCATGACTTCGTCGCCCACGGCAATCGAGCAGCACGAGGGGGTGACGCGGACATCGCGCTGCAGACGCACAGCCAGTTCGACCATGCCATCGGCCGGGTGCGCCAGCCCGTTGAGACCTGCCATCACGGCATAGCTGTCGATGCGCGACTTGTCGCGACCCGCGGGACGGGCACAACCTAGCAGCAACGGGATTTCGGGCAACGCGGAGCGGGCATCCATGAAGAAGCGACCCACCTGTGTCGTGTCCGGGCTGACAAATGGACGCATGCCGGTTGCGTAGAACGGCATGACCACCACCAGCACCAGTGCGTCGGGAACGTGGCGCCTGAGCATCTCCAGCGCTTGCCACTCGCCCAGCAATTCACCGTAGTGCAGACCAATGACGATGTGTGGCACAACTTTCAGCTGCGTGGATACGAGGTATTCGAGCGTCTTTTCGAAATCGTCAACAGTGCGTTTGAGGTGATAGACCTGGGTGATGGTGTCCTGCGATCCGATCACGTCCATCATCGCCGCATCAATGCCGCTGTCTTCCATGCGCCGGGCGATATCCATGTCCACCAACGCGGTATGCATGGCTATCCTGAATTGGGGGAACGTGTCCTTGATACGGCGAATCGTCGGGTAATACGCATCGTATTCGACTTCGTTACGGTAGTTCGAACCACCGGTGATCAGCATGCCCTGAGCACCACCGGCGATTTGCTCGTTGACCAGAGCCCACAATTGCTCCGGAGTGCGCGCTGGCAGCATGGGTTCAAGAATCTTGGCCTTGCAATGATCGCACTGCAGTTTGCAGTCGCCGCCGGTGATCGATACCGCCGGCCAGGCGCTTTTGCCGCAGCCTGCGATTTCCGAGCTCGAGTAGGCTTTGAACGTCGGCGTGTAAAAGTTGACACGACCGGCGCGCTCGCCTTGCAGGCCGCCGAATCTGCGTTCCATTTCATCCACCAGTGCGGCATCCAGTCCGGCGCCTTCCAGTGGTTCCACGCAGTCCACGATGTTCAGCCAGTCGCTCATTCGTTGCTTACCTCGTTGCATGAATGGTTATTGTGCCCCAGAAAACAATAGGGGCGAACGATCACCCCTATTGCTTGGCTGGAACGGTCCGCCGGGCGGACTGTTCCTGTATATGTACTGTCTCAGCAGCCGGCAAATCCGTCGCCGTTCATCTTTGCTTCGAAGCCTGTGGCTACTGCGGCCCCGGTTGCAAGACCAGCAGAATCACCGTCCCAGTTGCTGGGCTTCATCTTGACCAGCCAGCCGCTGCCGTATGGATCTGCGTTGATGGTGCCTGGCTTGGCAGCCACGTCCGGATTGGTAGCGAGGATTTCACCCGTGACCGGAGCCTTGACCGGACCGACCCACTTGCCGGATTCGACAGTGCACACCGACTTGTTCTGCTCGATTTCCTTGCCGGCTTTTTTCGGCGTATACGAAACGATTTCACCTGCCAGCGAGCAGGCGTAGGCAGTCATGCCAACGGTCAAGCTGCCATCGGCTTCGCGGCGTGCCCAAACATTGTTATCGATGTTGTAATACAGGTCGTCTGGAAGGTTGCAACCACGTACTGTTGCCATGCTCGTTTCTCCTTACTGTTTAATGATGCTGCAATTGAAATCTGTTCCTGGTGCTCGTGCGACCGGGATTGTGCCGGCCGGTCCCCGCCAGGCCCGTATCTGCCGCACCGCAGTGTGTGCATCCGCATCACACGCAGTCTGCGCGCGAATGCGAAGTTTACTATGTAAATTCACATCCATGTGTGTTTCATGCCGGTTTTGATCCTTGTTCGAATCGCGCCAGGTCAGAAGTACATCGACTTGTCGCACGCAAGCAGCAGATCAGCCATTTTACTCGCATTGGCGATTTCATCGACTTCGTCGATGATATCGCTGTCGCTCATGCCATGTCCGGGCATCGCTGGCCTGCACGAATACAGCCTTACTCCGGCGGCCTTGGCATCGCGCATGAACTCAAGGATGGTTTTTCCACCCTCCAGCGCAGTCAACTCGGCCGCCACGCCCCGTTTGGCCAGTTTTACTCCCTCCATGGTGAGGAAAATGCTGACCTCGGCATCCATCGACGCCAGAATGGCCGCAATATAGAACGGCGTTGCGCAGCGCTGAGGTGTAGAAGGGCCACTCGTCATGATGATGACGACTGATTTTTCCTCATTGTCGAGATAATGCGATGCATCCATCAACGTGCTCCGCGTTCGCAATGAATGTCTTCCCGTTGCGTACGTTCGCAATAACCGACCCGCGCCGCATCACCTGTGACCAGCACCCCGAGCGCAGCATCGACACCTTCCAGTGGCCGAACGCGGGCAATCCACGCTTCGTACGGTTCGATATTGAGCAGGTTCGGGTCTTCCAGCACGCTGGTGTTGGCTTCTTCAATGACGCAATCGAACACATTGGGCACAGGTCCGGCCCATTTGCCACTTTCGATGGTCGCCACGGGTTTGCCCACCAGCCGTTCCGTTCCGGGACGTCGCACCCGCACGTGCAGTATTTTGCCTGCAATCGTTTGGGAAATGTCGGTCATACCCAGTGTCAGGCTGCCGTCTTCCTCGCGACGCACCCAGATCTGGTACTGATCATCGTAATACAGTTCCGGGCGGAACTCACATCCATTGCAATCCATCATCCGCCTACCTGACCGGGAAGGCGCTCGCGCACCTTCCCTGCTTCATTTGAGACTGTTTGTCAGACCACGCCTTTTTCGTGCAGGAAATCCAGCGAATCGCTGACGTTCTCGTGCACGCCCAACTTGCGTGCCGACAATCCCATGGCCAGGCCCAGCAGCTGTGTAAAGTACAGGATCTTGACATTGGTCTTGATACCGAACTCGGTCTCCGCACGCACCTGGTGCATT
>JAJXUP010000123.1 GCA_021782795.1 Pseudomonadota bacterium
TGACAGGTTGTCGCGGCGACGGCGGTTGCGTGCCATCCACCACAGTGCGCCGCCCAGCAGCAACACCCCACCGGCTGCGCCGAGATAACGCGGATCCAGCATCTGGTACCATGCTGGTGCAGGCGGAGCCTGTACCGGCTTGAAGGGCACATGATGCACCGGTTTCGGTTTCGGATGGATTTCCGGCGCAACCGGTGGCTTGACCTCGGTTACAGGCTTGGGCGCCTGCATCGCAGGCGCAGTTGCCGGAGCCGGGACGGGCGCGGCCGGAGCTGCGGTTCGTGACTGCTTCTCTGCCTGTGCCAGCTGCTGATCCTTCATGGCAAGCAGTGTTTGCATGTCCTGGATGTTCTTTTCCAGCGCAGCCAGCCGTGAATCCGCATCCTGCAACGCCTTCTGCTGGGCTGCCGTCTCATCGCCCGACACACCCCCCTTGCCGGAGGGCGCTGCTCCGCGCGACAGCTTGAGCACACCCTGTCCGGCAGGCGCCGCCTGGGCAGATCGGTCCTGCACGGCCGGCGCAATCTTGCCGCTGCTTTCATTGGCGCTCGCGCTCCGCTGCGGCGCCTGCTCAACCTCGCCAGCCAGCTTCTGCCGGTAGGCATGCCAGTCTTCAGCCTGCAGGTGAATCTCGCGCAAGGCTCCCGTCTCGCTGATCGACGTCAGCACGTCCTTGCCCGGCACGTGCAGCACCTGACCGGCCTTGAGCCGGTTCATGTTGCCATCGAACGCCTGCGGATTGCTCCGATACAGGCCGACCAGCATCTGTTCCAGATGCACGCCTTCCGGCCTGACCTGACTGGCAATGGAAATCAGTGTGGCCCCGCGTTCGACGCGAATGGTCTTGACTGCCGGCGCGCCTGCCGCGGACGGCCGTTGAGACGCTGCCTGCGGCTGAACCGCGGGCGATGGTTGCGCGCCGTGCGCGCTTGCGGGCACTGCAGCGGAAGTTGCCGGGTTGACCACCAGTTTCGGAGTCGTCTGCTCACCAGGGATGCCGGCGCCGGGCGGATCGAGCAGCACCGTGTATTCGCGCAGCATCTGACCGTTGCTCCAGTCGAGCTCGATGATCATGTCGAGAAACGGGTCCTCGACCGGCTTGCTCGATGACAGGTGCAGTACGGCGGTACCGTCAGGCTTTTTTTCCAGGGCGAAATGAATGGATTCGAGCGTACTGTTCATTTCAACGCTGGCGCGGTGGAACGCATCGGACGAAGCCAGTCTGGCACTGAGGTTATTGAACTCGGCCGGATCGGCCAGAAGGATATTGATGTCTGCGCTCAGGGGCTGTCCCAGGGCAGAATTCAGCGAAAGCTTGCCCAGCCCGGCTCCCCATGCGGCGGATTGCCCCATCAACATGACGGCGAGCGAAACGCCTGACACCCAGTTCTTTCCACGCATTGTCACAACCCCTCGATCTGATTGTTCCGAAAACGTCCGCAAGACACGGATGGGCGCGCCTTCCCCCTCAGCCATCCCCGCCAAATTTTCGGCCGTTTGCCTCTCCCTTACTCCTCCATCACCACGCCACCCGGAAGAGCTTTGCCGCTATTATCCATCAAATCACAAAGTTGCGGCAAAAAGTTAAAGGAAATGCGCTCAGGATATACGATATTTTGCGTTTGGGTAAGAAAATTTCGCTCAATTGTGCAGCAAGCCAAGGGCCACCCGCTGTCAGCCGGCCCGGTTTTCAATCAGAATCCGCAGCATCCGGCGCAACGGTTCGGCCGCACCCCACAACAACTGGTCACCGACGGTGAATGCCGAAAGGTACTCGCCCCCCATATAGAGTTTGCGCAGACGACCCACCGGCACCTGCAGCTTTCCGGTCACCGCGGCCGGAGTGAGTTGCTGCATACTGGCTTCGCGCTCGTTGGGCACGACAGCTACCCAGGGGTTGTGCGCGGCGAGCATGGCTTCAATATCCGTCAGCGGCAAATCGTGACGCAGCTTGATGGTCAGCGCCTGGCTGTGGCAACGCATGGCGCCCACGCGCACACACAGCCCATCAATCGGCACTGGCGCCGTTTCCCGGCGGAGGATCTTGTTGGTTTCCGCACTGCCTTTCCATTCCTCACGACTTTGGCCATTGCCCAGATCCTTGTCGATCCATGGAATCAGGCTGCCGGCAAGCGGGACGCCGAACTGGGTCGTGGGAAAACTGGTGTCGCGCAACGTGGTGGCCAGCGTGCGATCAATGTCAAGAATCATCGATGCCGGATCGGCAAGCAGCGGTGCCACCGCATCGTGCGCCGCGCCCATCTGGGCGAGCAGTTCGCGCATGTTTTGCGCACCGGCGCCAGACGCTGCCTGGTAGGTCATCGAGGTCACCCACTCGACTTCGTCGGCAGCAAACAGACCTCCCAGCGCCATCAGCATCAGTGAAACGGTACAGTTGCCGCCGATGAAATCGCGCATGCCGGCATGCAGCGCCTCATCGATCACCGTGCGGTTGACCGGATCGAGAATGATGACGCTGTGTTCTGCCATGCGCAGCGTGGAGGCAGCATCAATCCAGTAGCCCTGCCAGCCGGCGGCACGCAATTTTGGGTGCATTTCGGTAGTGTAGTCGCCCCCCTGGGCGCTGACGATGACATCCATCTGCGCCAGTGCCTGGATATCGCGGGCATCCTGCAGCGCGGCCACCGGGCGCCCGATATCGGGCGCCACACCGCCCCGTTGCGAGGTGCTGAAAAACACCGGTTCGAAATGTTCGAAATCACGTTCTTCACGCATGCGCTGCATGAGCACCGAACCCACCATGCCACGCCAGCCAACCAGACCCGCTTTCATCTTCATTTTCTACCCCTGATCCTGCCTGTGCCTACAATGCCGCCACGACCGCATCGCCCATTGCCGCACACCCCACCCGGGTGGTATCCGGCGTATAGATATCGAGCGTGCGCAATCCCTGTGCAATCACTCGCCTGACAGCGGTTTCGATGCGGTCAGCCGCCTCGTCAAGCGAGAACGTATAACGCAGCATCATGGCCGCAGACAGGATGGTGGCCAGCGGATTGGCAATGTCCTGTCCAGCGATGTCAGGGGCCGAACCGTGAATCGGCTCATACATGCCCTTGTTGTGTTCGTCGAGCGAAGCCGAACCAAGCATGCCGATCGAACCGGTCAGCATGGACGCCTCGTCGGAGAGAATGTCGCCGAAAATGTTGCCGGTGAGCATGACATCAAACTGCTTCGGATTGCGAACCAGCTGCATGGCTGCGTTGTCCACGTACATGTGGGACAGCGCGACTTCTGGGTACTCGCGACCCACTTCGACCACCACTTCACGCCACAATTCGCTGGTCTCGAGCACGTTGGCCTTTTCCACCGAACACAGCTTGCGGCCACGTTTCATGGCGATGCGGAAACCGCTGTGCGCGACCCGACGGATTTCCGATTCGGAATAGCGCATGGTGTTATAGCCTTCACGTTCGCCGGCCGCGTTGATGTGTATGCCGCGCGGCTGGCCAAAATACAGGTCGCCAGTCAGCTCGCGCACGATCATCAGGTCAAGACCGGATACCACTTCCGGACGCAGCGTAGATGCACCGGCCAGTTCGGGATACAGTACTGCAGGTCGCAGATTGGCGAACAGATTGAGTTCCTTGCGGATGCGCAGCAGCCCCTGCTCCGGGCGCATCGGCCGTGGCAGGCTGTCATAGCGATGGCCGCCAACCGCACCCAGCAGCACAGCATCGGCCTGGCGTGCAAGGTCGAGCGTCGCCGCCGGCAACGGATCACCAGCCGCATCATAGCCGGCGCCACCGATCGGCGCGAATTCCATCTCCAGCGCCAGCCCGTCGGACACCAGCGCATGCAGCACCTTGACCGCCTGATCCATCACTTCCGGCCCGATCCCGTCTCCTGGCAGCACAGCAATCTTCATCTTCTCGTCCTCGGTTTAAGGTTCACGAACGTTCGAACAGCCACGGCGCCGACTGACGGCGCGCAGCTTCATAATCACGGATTCGGTCGACATGGCGCAAGGTCAGGCCAATATCGTCCAACCCTTCGAGCAGGCACATCCTGCGATGGGCATCCACCTCGAAGCGCACCGTATCACCGCCAGGCAATGTCACCGTCTGTGCAGCCAGGTCGATGCGCAGACGGTATCCCGGTGTGGCCGCAACTTCGCGGAACAACCGGTCCACCGTACCGGCATCGAGTACGATAGGCAGCAGTCCGTTCTTGAAACAGTTGTTGTAAAAAATATCCGCATAACTCGGCGCGATCAACGCACGCAGTCCGTAGTCCGCCAACGCCCAGGGCGCATGTTCGCGACTGGAGCCACATCCGAAATTCTCACGCGCCAGGAGGATTTCCGCGCCGCGATATCGCGGCTGATTGAGCACGAAATCCGGGTTGATCGGGCGAGTGCTGCACTCCTGACCAGGTTCGCCATGATCCAGATAGCGCCACTCGTCGAACAGGTTCACACCAAAACCGCTGCGGCGGATCGACTTGAGAAACTGCTTGGGGATGATGGCATCGGTGTCCACATTGGCCCGATCCATCGGCAGCACAAGCCCATCCAGCGTTGTGAAGGGTTGCATCATTGGTTCTCCTGCCAGGTACGCACGTCGACAAAATGTCCGGCCACCGCGGCCGCCGCCGCCATGGCCGGGCTGACCAGATGAGTGCGCCCGCCCTGCCCCTGCCGGCCCTCGAAATTGCGATTGGAGGTTGCCGCGCAACGTTCACCCGGCTCAAGCCGGTCGGCATTCATCGCCAGGCACATCGAGCAGCCCGGCTCGCGCCACTCGAAGCCTGCGGCGATGAACACGCGGTCCAGTCCTTCGGCCTCGGCCTGACGCTTGATCAACCCCGAACCCGGCACCACCAGCGCCTGCTTCACAGAATCCGCCTTGTGCCGGCCACGTACGACTGCAGCGGCCGCACGCAGGTCTTCGATGCGCGAGTTGGTGCATGAACCGATGAACACCTTGTCGACTGCGACCTCGGCCATCGGCTCACCGGCGCGCAATCCCATGTAGGCCAGCGCACGACGCGCATCGGCTGCCTTGACCGGGTCGGTCATCTCGTCCGGATCCGGCACCGCAGCAGTCACCGGCACCACCATCTCCGGCGACGTGCCCCAGGTCACCTGCGGCAGGATGCCGGCCGCATCGAGCCGCACTTCGCGATCGAATACCGCATCCTCGTCGGACATCAGCGTTCGCCACCACTGCTGCGCCTGTTGCCACATGTCGCCCTGCGGGGCATGCGGCCGACCACGCACATAGTCGAGCGTAGTGTCGTCAACCGCCACCATCCCGGCACGCGCTCCTGCCTCGATCGCCATGTTGCACAGGGTCATGCGTCCTTCCATGGACAGCGCGCGCACCGCAGGCCCGGAAAACTCAATGGCATGCCCAGTACCACCTGCGGTACCGATGTGACCAATGATGGCCAGCGCCATGTCCTTGGCCGTGACGCCTGCGCCGAGCTGCCCTTCCACCCAGACACGCATCGCTTTCGACTTGTGCGTGGCCAGACATTGCGTCGCCAGCACATGCTCGACCTCGGAGGTGCCAATGCCGAACGCCAGCGCGCCAAATGCACCGTGGGTGCTGGTGTGGGAATCGCCGCACACCACCGTCATGCCGGGCAGGGTATAGCCCTGTTCTGGGCCGATGACGTGCACGATGCCCTGACGCGGATCGTTCATGCCAAATTCGACGATACCGAAATCAGCACAATTGCGGTCAAGCGTTTCCACCTGAAGACGCGATATGGGATCGGCAATGCCGGCGGCGCGGTCGGTGGTCGGCACGTTATGGTCTGGCACGGCAATCGCTGCA
>JAJXUP010000124.1 GCA_021782795.1 Pseudomonadota bacterium
GTGAACATGTGCTGCCACTGGCGACCAGTCAGGACCACAAACGCATCGGCGATGGTGACAGCGGCGACAATACCGGCGGCATGGGTGCCTATTCGCCGGCACCGGTGGTGACGCCCGAAATACATGCCCGCGTACTGCGCGAGGTGATCGCTCCGGTAATGCAGGGCATGAAGCAGGAAGGTTCGCCTTACACCGGATTCCTGTATGCCGGATTGATGATCGATGCGGCAGGTGGTATCAAGGTGCTCGAATTCAACTGCCGCATGGGCGATCCGGAAACCCAGCCGATCATGATGCGGCTCAAGTCCGACCTGGCCTTGCTCATGGAGCATGCGGTGCAGGGTACGCTGGATCGCGTGGAAGCCGAATGGGACCGGCGCGTTGCGCTTGGCGTGGTGCTGGCTGCGGCCGGATATCCGCAGTCCCCGCGCACCGGCGACGTGATCGAGGCATTGCCGCCCGATGAGGAGGATGTTCACCTGTTTCACGCCGGCACACGACTGGAAGACGGACGGCTGCTGACCAGTGGTGGCCGGGTGCTGTGTGTGACCGCCCTGGGCGACAGCGTCAAGATCGCCCAGCGTCGGGCATACGAAGTGGCCGGACAGATTCATTTCAACGGCTGCCAGATGCGCCGCGATATCGGTTATCGCGCGCTGGAACGCAAAAAAAGTCTTTGAGCATGCGCCTGCGGCCGGGAGCGGAAACCGTGCTCGCCTATCCGACCGAATCCTGTTACGGATTGGGTTGCGATCCGCTGGCCGCACGTGCGGTTCGACGCATTTTACGTCTCAAACAGCGGCCCGAGCGCAAGGGAGTGATTCTGATTGCGGCAGATGTGCGTCAGTTGGTGCCGTTTGTGCAGCCGCAGGCATTGCGGGAAGCGGGTATGTCCGGCATCTGGCCGGCAGGCGTTACGCTGCTGTTGCCGGCTTCGCGGCGCTGCCCGTCATGGATTCGCGGTCGGCACGGCAGTGTGGCGGTGCGGGTGACCGCTCACGGTGCGGCACGGCGCGCCTGCCTGCTGTGTGGGCATGCGCTGGTGTCTACCAGCGCCAATCGGGCAGGACAGCGGCCAGCGCGCACGGCGCGTGAAATCGAGCGCAGGTTCGGCGCTCAGGTTCGTCGCCTGCCGGGCCGGATCGGCAAAGCGCGCCGGCCGAGCCGCATCGTGGACTGGCGCAGCGGGCGCGTGTTGCGCGAATGAGGGGATGAACATGGTGAATACCGCAACCGTGCGGTCGGCGTTCCTGGCATTGCAGACGCTGATCGTCGAACGGATCGAACAGATTGATGGCACGTCGTTTCGACGCGACAGCTGGCAGCGCGATGCGGGTGGTGGCGGCGTCACCTGCGTGCTGGAAAATGGCGGTCTGATCGAACGTGGTGGCGTGAATTTCTCCCATGTATACGGTGATCATCTGCCACCATCGGCTTCACAGGCGCACCCCGAGGCGGCAGGCCGGGCGTTCGAAGCCATGGGCGTGTCGCTGGTGTTCCATCCGCGCAACCCGCATGTGCCGACAGTTCACATGAACGTGCGCTGTTTCGTTGCCGGCGCGGGCGAGGAAAACCCGGTGTGGTGGTTCGGTGGCGGGATGGATCTGACGCCGTATTATGGTTATGAGGAAGATGCCGTGCACTTCCACCGTATTTGCCGCAATGCGCTGCAACCGTTCGATGCGGGTTATTATCCGCGTTTCAAGCGCTGGTGCGACGAGTACTTCTTTTTGGCGCATCGTAACGAACCGCGGGGCATCGGCGGTATTTTCATCGACGATTTCAGCGAACGCGATTTCGATCACGCATTTCAGACCATCCTCAGTGTAGGGGATCACTTCCTGCCCGCCTGGGTGCCCATCGCCGAACAGCGCCGGGCCATGGGGTATGGCGAACGCGAACGCGAGTTTCAGGCGTTCCGGCGCGGGCGTTATGTCGAATTCAACCTGGTATATGATCGGGGCACGCTGTTCGGCCTGCAATCGCGTGGCCGCAGTGAGTCGATCCTGATGTCCATGCCGCCGCTGGCTCGCTGGAAGTATGACTGGCATGCCGAACCGGGCAGCGCCGAAGCGCGACTGCTGAGTGATTTTCTCACTGGAAGGGACTGGCTTGCCGGAGTCGATTGAAGGAACCACCGCGCTACGCGTCGTGCGTGATGTTGGGCCAGGCACAGCGAGTGTAGCCGCCAGGTGCCGGGCTGACACGTTTCCTTTTCGTTGCCGATCGGCAGGTACAGCCGGGTCGGGCGCTCCTGTAGTCGTTGAAACCGTGCGTGCAGGGGTTTCGTGTCGCGGGGACGGTTCTGTGCGGGGCATTGCATGACCGGCGGCAGGCTGGCCTGGTTCGTTGCCGGTGCGGGGGTGGTCGTTCTGGCGGTGCTGGCAGGTTTGGTCGTGCGCGAGGCGCTGACGTTC
This sequence comes from Pseudomonadota bacterium, assembly GCA_021782795.1. Lineage (GTDB taxonomy): Bacteria > Pseudomonadota > Gammaproteobacteria > Burkholderiales > Sulfuriferulaceae > Sulfuriferula. Next base: position 2,418 of record JAJXUP010000124.1, read on the forward strand.
AATCTCGAAGCCCGTTACCTGAGCCGGGAGGCGGCCTCCATGCGTTATGGTGCTGAACCTGGCCCCAGCCCCCGCATCCGATTTCCGCAGTTCGGGCCAGCCGATGAGCGTCTGGGTTACACCTTGCTGCCGGAATTTTCCCGCCGGTTGGGTATGCAGGGGTATGCATGCGTTCGCCAGGCGCGTATCAGTCCGCAGATGGCTCATTGGGCCGACCTCGGCTACAACCTGCCCTACCACGAAAAAACCCGGGGCGGATTGCGCCTGCTGGATGATACCGGGGCCACGCTGTACGAACATCTGCAGCCACGGCGTCAGTTTTCCGGTTTCGGCGACATTCCTGCCGCGCTGCGTGACAGCCTGCTGTTCATCGAGAATCATGAATTGCTGGCGCCGCACCCGCGGGATCGTAATCCTGCCGTGGAATGGTTCCGTCTCGTGCAGGCGCTGATCGACAAGCTCGAGCAGGAAATCTTCCCTGGCCATGACGTGCCAGGCGGCAGTACGCTTGCGACGCAGATCGAGAAGTTTCGTCATTCCCCCAACGGACTGACGCTGACGGTGCGGGACAAGTGGCAGCAGATGGTGTCCGCGTCGATGCGGGCGTATCTCGATGGTCCGGACACGCTGAACGCGCGCCGGCGCCTGGTGCTGGATTACCTCAACAGCGTGCCATTGTCGGCCACGGCCGGATTTGGCGAGGTCAATGGCCTGCCGGACGGCATGTGGGCCTGGTATGGACTGGACTATCGTGAACTGACCGAACGGTTGCGTGCACAGCGCATCGACGCGCGTACAGGCATGCTGTTCAAACACGCGCTGTCGCTGGTGATCGCCCAGCGCAAACCATCGTATTTCCTGATCTCCAACCGCAATGCACTCGATGCGCTCACCGATTTCTATTTGCGCCTGCTGGCCAGGCGTCAGGTGATCTCACCGCAGTTGCGCGACGTTGCATTGCAGTCCGCGCTGCGGTTCAGACCGACGGCGGCAGTGCGGCCGCGTGATTTCGTCGCGCAGAAGGCTGCCAACGCATTGCGCAACCAGTTGGCGACACTGCTTGGCGTACCGAGCCTGTACCGGCTCGACCAGATCGATCTGACGGTGAATACCGAATTCAATGCTGCCGTGCAGCAGCGCGTCACCCGATTTCTCTCCAGCTTAAATGATGTGCAGACCTCGCAGCAACTGGGCCTGTACGGATGGCATCTGTTGCAGCCGGGCGATGATTTGAAACACATCCTGTACAGCTTCACCTTGTACGAGCGCACGCCGCAGGGCGCCGCGTTGCGCGTCCAGGCCGACAATCTCGACCAGCCGTTCGACATCAACCGTGGCGCAAAGCTCGAACTGGGTTCCACGGCCAAGTTGCGCACGCTGGTCACCTATCTCGAAATCATCACCGCGCTGCATGACCGGTTGCAACAGCAGGATGGCGCATCCGTGGTCGTGCAGGATGCGGCTGCCGACGACCCGATCAGCGTCTGGGCAACGCAGTGGTATCACAGCAGCAGCGATCATTCGTTGACTGCCATGCTCGACGCAGCCATGGAACGCACCTATTCGGCCAACCCGGATGTCACTTTCTTCACTGGTGGCGGCGTGCACCATTTCGTCAATTTCGACAAGCGCGAAGACCATATGATCATGAATCTGTGGCAGGCGACAAGCGATTCGGTGAACCTGGTGTATATCCGGCTGATGCGCGATATCGTGCACTATTACATCGCGCACATGCCCGGCGTGGCCGGCAGCATCCTGCAGGATGTACGCAACCCGGAGCGCCGCACCTATCTGGAGAAATTCGCCGATCGCGAGGGCCAGGAATTCATGTTGCGCTTCTACAGGAAATACCGCAATCGCAGTCCGCAGCAGATCGATGCGATCCTGTTCGATGAAGTTCATCCCAGTGCGCGCCGGTTGGCCGCGCTGTACCGGTATCTGGCGCCGGATGGCTCGATTCAGGGCTTCGAACTGTTTCTGCGCAGCCGCGCGCTCAATCCGCTGAGTGACGCCAGGGTGGCTGCCCTGTACAACGAATTTGCTCCGGGGCGCTGGTCGCTCAATGATCTGGGCTACATCATCCAGATCCACCCGCTCGAACTGTGGCTGGCGGCCTATCTGCGCAATCATCCCGGCGCAACGTTCGGCCAGGCGGTAGCCAGCAGCCATGACCAGCGTATTGAAGTGTACAACTGGCTGTTCCGTGCCGGACGCAAGGATGCGCAGGATCAGCGCATCCGCAGCCTGCTCGAGGTAGAGGCCTTTGCCATGATCCACCAGGACTGGAAACGTCTGGGTTACCCGTTTGACAGCCTGGTGCCATCTTATGCCACCGCCCTGGGTGCATCGGCCGACCGGCCGGCCGCGCTGGCTCACTTGATGGGCATTCTGGTCAACGATGGCGTCAGTCTGCCCGAACGTTCGATTGACCGGCTGGATTTCGCTGCAGGCACGCCCTATGAAACCGATTTTGCCCTGCGCAGTACGTCTGGGCAGCGGCTGTTGCCGGTCGAACTGACCCGGGTAGTGCGCCGGGCGATCGAGGGGGTGGTACAGTCCGGAACCGCGGTGCGCATGAAAGATGCTTTCCGTGCTGCCGATGGCACACCGGTTGAGGTGGGCGGCAAGACCGGAACCGGTGACAACCGGTTTGATACTTTCGACGCGCAGGGGAATGTGATAACCTCAAGGGTCGTAAACCGGACTGCAACCATGGTATTTTTCATAGGCGACCGTTTTTTTGGCACGATGACCGCAGTGGTGCGTGGCGAGGCAGCTGGCGATTACCATTTCACCAGCGCTCTGGCAGTTCAGCTTATTGCTGACATGGGGCCATGGTTGTTGCAGCCGTTCGATGCGGCCAGTGCGGGTCCGCTGCGGCGCGGTGTACCGCCGGTATCGGCCGAATAGACAGGGCGGATTTCAATGCAACTGCTGGCATTCGGACTCAATCATCAGACGGCGCCGCTCACCATCCGCGAGCGGGTCGCGTTTCATGTCGAGCACATGGAATCGGCATTGCATGATTTCGTACGCAGCGGCACGGTGCGCGAAGCCGCCATCCTGTCTACCTGCAACCGCACCGAAGTGTATTGCAACACCATCGACCACACCCGGGCGCTGGACTGGATGGCGGATTACCATCAGCTGCCGCGCGAAAGCATCGCCCCTTACCTGTACACGCTGCCCGAAACCGAAGCCGCGCGGCACGCGTTTCGCGTGGCGTCCGGCCTCGACTCGATGGTGCTCGGCGAAACGCAGATTCTCGGGCAGATGCGCGAGGCGGTGCGGATTGCCGAACAGGCGGGAACGCTGGGTGCAATGTTGCACAAGCTGTTCCAGCAGACATTTGCGGTTGCCAAGGATGTGCGCACCAGCAC
>JAJXUP010000125.1 GCA_021782795.1 Pseudomonadota bacterium
CGAAGCAACACCTCATCTTGAGGAGGCTGCGATGCGTGAGATGTGGAATCATCCTTTAGGCAGGCACATCATCGTGATCCTGCTGGTCAAGCTGGTTGCCATTTACGCGATATGGTGGTTTTTCTTCCGGCCGTTATTGGCATCCGGCACGCCGGATGCGGCCAGGGTGAGCGCCGTGATGGTCGGAACGCCTGGCGTCCCGGCCGAGGGGCACAACGCTCAATCTTCTGTCGCTACCAAGGAGTCAATGAAATGATTAGCACCGAGCTGGTAGACATATCGCGATTGCAGTTCGCGATGGTCGCACTGTTCCATTTTCTGTTCGTTCCGCTCACGCTTGGCATGACTTTTTTGCTGGTGATCATGGAATCCACTTACGTGGTGACCGGCAAGCAGGTCTACAAGGACATGACCCAGTTCTGGGGCAAACTGTTCGGCATCAATTTCGCGCTTGGCGTGACCACCGGCATTACCATGGAGTTCCAGTTCGGCACCAACTGGGCGTACTACTCGCATTATGTAGGCGATATCTTCGGTGCTCCGCTGGCGATCGAAGGGTTGATGGCCTTTTTCCTCGAATCGACATTCATCGGGCTGTTCTTTTTTGGCTGGGAGAAACTGTCCAAGGTCAAGCATCTGATGGTGACGATGCTGGTTGCGCTCGGTTCCAATCTGTCGGCATTGTGGATTCTGGTGGCCAACGGCTGGATGAACAACCCGGTTGGGTCGGACTTTTCGTACGTCACCATGCGGATGGAAATGACCGGTTTCTGGGACGTGATCTTTAACCCGCAGGCACAGGCCAAGTTCGTGCATACCGTCAGCGCGGGTTATGTGACGGCTTCGGTATTCGTGCTGGGGATTTCTTCCTGGTATCTGCTCAAGGGGCGTGACATCGAGTTTGCCAAGCGTTCGTTTCGCATTGCTGCCGCGTTCGGTTTCGCCTCGGCGTTGTCGGTGATCGTGCTTGGAGATGAATCGGGTTATACCGTCGGTGCCAATCAGGAAACCAAAATGGCGGCAATCGAGGCCATGTGGCATACCGAGCCTGCGCCAGCATCATTCAATCTGATCGCAGGTGTCGATGAAGCGCATCAGAAGAACGACTGGGCCATCGAGATCCCGTATGTCATGGGGCTGATCGGCACGCGATCCACCACCAAGACCATACCCGGCATTGCCGAAATCAAGGCGCGTAATCTTGTGCGTATCCAGAACGGCATTCATGCCGTGACTGCACTGGCGGCGCTGCGTGCCAATCCGGCGGATGCCGTGGCGCGTGCCGAGTTCGATCGATACAAGGCCGATCTGGGTTTCGGCCTGCTGCTGAAGAAATACACCAGCGATGTCAGCAAGGCTACGCCGGACATGATACGCATGGCGGATGATGACACGATACCGCGCGTATTGCCGCTGTTCTGGACATTCCGTTTCATGGTGGCGATTGGCTTCGGTCTGCTGCTGCTGTTCGTGCTCGCGCTTTACGCTTCGGTAAAGAACGATTTTGTGCAGAAACGGTGGCTGTTGCGCTGGGCCGTGTGGTTTATCCCCGTGCCCTGGATGGCGGCGGAGATGGGCTGGTTCGTTGCCGAATATGGTCGTCAGCCGTGGACCATCTATGGCGTGCTGCCGACCTGGCTGTCAACTTCCACGCTGACATCGGCCAGTGTGTATGCATCGCTGACCGGTTTCCTGCTGCTGTATGCGGGGCTGTTCGTGGTGGAGATGTACCTGATGGTCAAGTTCGCGCGCCAGGGGCCAAGCAGTCTGTACACCGGGCGCTATGCCGGCGAAACCGCACAAGGTGCAGTGGCGTGAGCGGTAAGACAATTTTCGCCGCCGGATCTGCGGTTGCAGGTGTCCGGTGGCATGCATCGGGAGAGAATCATGTTGGATTATGAAGTGCTCAAGTTGATCTGGTGGCTGTTCGTCGGCGTGTTGCTGCTCGGTTTCGCCATAATGGACGGCCATGACATGGGGGTGGGTACGTTGCTGCCCTTCGTTGGCAAGAACGACAATGAGCGTCGGGTGGTCATCAATACCGTGGGGCCGCACTGGGACGGCAACCAGGTCTGGTTCATCACCGGTGGCGGTGCCATTTTCGCGGCCTGGCCGCTGGTGTACGCCACGGCGTTTTCCGGGTTTTACTGGGCGATGCTGGCGGTGTTGTGGTCGCTGTTCTTTCGACCGGTCGGCTTCGACTACCGCTCCAAGATTGCCAGCCCGCTCTGGCGCAGCACCTGGGACTGGGGCCTGTTCATCGGCGGAGCAGTGCCTCCGTTGATCTTTGGCGTGGCGTTTGGCAATCTGCTGCAGGGCGTGCCGTTCCATTTTGACAATGACCTGCGTTCATATTACACCGGAAGTTTCTGGGCGCTGCTCAATCCGTTCGCGCTGCTGGCCGGCCTGGTGAGCACGACGATGATCACTGCGCATGGCGCCAATTTTCTGCTGATCCGTACCGAGGGCGATGTCTACCGCCGGGCGCGCACGGCATCACTGCTGTTTGGTGCATTGTCGTTGTTGACGTTTGCTGCAGCGGGCGTCTGGGTGATGCACGGCATCAATGGCTTTGTGCTGACCGGCGGCGATTTGCCCGGCGGATTGCCCAATCCGATGGACAAGACGGTAGTGACCGCGCCGGGTGCGTGGTTGCATAACTACTCGGCCTATCCGCTGACACTGCTGGTGCCGGCTGCGGCTTTTGCCGGTGGACTGGTATCGGTAGTGGCAGCGCTGGCCAACCGGCCACTCACGGCGTTTATCGGTTCGTCGGTCAACATGCTGGGTATCATCGGCACTGCGGGGGTGTCGATGTTCCCATTCATCATGCCGTCTTCGACCGACCCGCGTTCGAGCCTGACGGTGTGGGACAGCGTGTCTTCGCAGACCACGCTGGGGCTGATGTTCTGGGCGACGCTGATTTTCCTTCCGCTGGTGATTTTTTATACGAGCTGGGCATACAAGGTGATGTCTGGCAAAGTGACGCTTGATTATGTCAAGGGTCATGACCACTCGGCCTACTAACAGGGAGCGCGATCATGTGGTACTTTACCTGGTTTCTTGGTGTGGCAATGGCTGTGTTGCTGGCCATTGTCAACGCGGTTTATGGCGAAAATCACGAGATGAACGATGATTCGGGCCCGGCAGGTCACTGACGTGCATTTGCGGCTGGCACGCGCGCTGTCGCTGCTGCTGGCCGGCATGCTGGCCGCCATGGTCACGTTATATCCACCGGCACTGGCACGCATGGGCCACGGTGAGATCTCGCTCGTGGTCTGGGGGATATGTGCCGGATTCGTGCATGGCATAGGCTTTGTGCCTGATTCCCGGGTGTGGCGCACGCTGTTCTCGCCGTGGCTGGCCTGGTTGTTGATGGGCTTTGGCGTGATGCGCATGGCCGGGATGTGAACACGGTGTTTACCACTACGGAGGGCAGAATGAGTTTGTTTCGTCAGCTATTCGATGAGACAAGTTCGACCTATACTTATGTGCTGGGTGATGCCGTGAGCGGTGAGGCGGTATTGATCGATCCGGTGCTGGGTCAGGAAAACCTGTACCTTTCGCTGCTCGACGAACAGCACCTGAGGCTGGTGCTGGTTCTGGAAACGCATGTGCATGCGGATCACGTGACCGGAGCCGCGCGGCTGCGCGAGGCAACCGGCGCACGCATTGGCATCAGCGCGTCAGCCGGTGCGCCGTGCGCAGACTGGCAGTTGCTTGGTCATGAGACACTGGACTTCGGCGGCGAACATATCCAGGTGCTCGCTACGCCGGGACATACACCGGATTGCCTGTCCTACCTGTGGCGCGACCGCCTGTTTTGCGGCGATGCGTTGCTGATTGGCGGGTGCGGGCGCACCGATCTGCAAGGGGGTGATGCGGGCGCGCTGTATGACAGCATCCTGCGAGAGATCTGGCCGCTGCCGGACGAAACGCTGGTGTATCCGGCGCACGATTACCAGCACCGGCATGTTTCGTGCGTGAGCCAGGAGCGCGAGACCAATGCCCGGCTGGCGGGTCGCTCGCGCGACGAATTCATTGCTGCGATGAACCAGCTGGAGCTGGCGCAGCCAAAAATGGCGGGGCAGGCGATTCCTGCCAATAGACAGTGTGGAGAACCAATTGTTCGTACAGCCTGAGAAAGTCATTGCGACGCATTATGAACGCATCGGTGGCGAAGAAACGTTGCGCCGGCTGGTGCACCGCTTCTATGCCATCATGGATGAACTGCCGGAAGCCTGGGGCATCCGCAAGCTGCATGCTGAAGACCTGCAGGGATCGGAGGACAAGCTGTTCAAGTTCCTCTCGGGCTGGATGGGGGGCCCTCAGCTGTATATTGAGGCCTATGGTCATCCCATGCTGCGTTTTCGTCATCTGCCGTTTTCCATTGGCAGGGATGAGCGTGACCAGTGGCTGATGTGCATGGATATGGCGCTCAATGAAACAGTGGCGGACGAAGCTTTGCGGCGTGAACTGCTGGTCGCTTTCGCCAAGGTGGGCGACCATATGCGCAACCGTGCCGAGCCTGCCGATGCACCAGTCCACTCTACAGAAGGAATGCATTCATGATGACTCCCCAACAGCTGGTTGCCCAGGCCAAGAGTTGCATCCGCGAAGTTGATGTGCCCGCAGCAGCGCAGATGATCGCCAGCGGTGCCCAGGTGATCGACGTGCGCGAAGAACACGAATTTCTTGCCGGCAATTTGCCAGGCGCGGTGCATATCTCGCGTGGTGTGCTTGAATTCAAGATCAGTGAACAGCCCGCGTTTGCCGACAAGTCGGCACCATTGCTGGTGTATTGCCGCACCGGCGGTCGTTCGGCTCTGGCCGTGCAATCGTTGCAATTGCTCGGTTATACCGGTGCGGTGTCCCTGGCCGGTGGTTATGTGGCCTGGGTGGCGCATCATGAGCCGGTTGTTGAAGACAAAACCAGTTTCGGCGGTTAGTTCACTCGAAAAATTGATTCAACGGGTTGTGCGTCATTCATATTATAATATGCTTATATAGCGAAATTACTTTGCCGGACGGCTGAGCATTCCGGCGGTCTGTTTTATTAATCAGGAAGAAAGTATCTCACATGGCACACATCGTTGTATTGGGCGCCGGGACCGGCGGAACGCCTGCAGCCTATGAATTGCGCGAGGCGCTGGACAAGTCGCACCAGGTGACCTTGATCAACGCCTCCGAAACTTTCCAGTTCGTGCCTTCCAATCCATGGGTGGCGCTGGGCTGGCGCAAGCGTGAGGAAACCACGATCCAGATCCGGCCCTATCTGGAGCGGCGTGGCATCAATTTCATCGCCCAGCGTGCTGAGAAGATCGACGCTGCCGCCAACCGCATCCAGCTCGCAGACGGACAGACGGTTGACTACGATTATCTGGTGATCACCACTGGTCCGCGTCTGGCATTTGATCTGATCGAAGGCGCGGGTCCCGATGCGGGCAATACCCATTCGGTGTGCACCGTCGATCATGCGGAAAAAGCGTTCACCGATTACGAACAGTTTCTCGAACACCCCGGCCAGGTGGTCGTGGGTGCATTCCAGGGGGCATCGTGTTTCGGCCCGGCCTACGAGTATGCGCTGGCGCTCGAGACCGATCTGCGTCGTCGCAAGATTCGTCCGCAGGTACCCATTACCTTCGTGACTTCCGAACCCTACATCGGCCATCTTGGTCTTGGCGGCGTGGGCGATTCCAAGGGGTTGCTGGAGAGCGAACTGCGCAGCCGCCACATCAAGTGGATCACCAACGCCAAGACGGTCAAGGTCGAAGCGG
>JAJXUP010000126.1 GCA_021782795.1 Pseudomonadota bacterium
GCCGTGACCACGGGCATGCTGGTTACGGTACTGGTGGTGTACCGGCCGCAATGGGTGGCGACCTTCGACGACAAGATGTACATCAACGGCAAATGAAGCGGGCGGCGCCTCGTCCGGCAGCCGCATCCACGGCGGCGCTGACCGGTCTGTGGTTACCGGAGCGGCTCGACTATCCGGAACACCTGCCGGTGGTGGCGATGCGCACCGAAATCGTCACTGCGCTGCGTGAGCATCCGGTCGTGGTGATCAGCGGCGCTACCGGGTCGGGCAAGACGACCCAGTTGCCCAAGCTGTGTCTTGAAGCCGGACGTGGCCGCACCGGCCGCATCGCCTGTACCCAGCCGCGCCGTATCGCCGCGCGAACGCTGGCCGCGCGCATCGCTGAAGAATTGCATACGCGGGTGGGCGAAGGCGTAGGTTACAAGGTGCGTTTCTCCGATCAGGTGCGTGCCGACAGCGCCGTCAAGGTGCTGACTGATGGCATGCTGCTGGCTGAAACCGCTGGCGACCGCGAGTTGCGTGAATACGATACCGTGATTCTCGATGAGGCTCACGAACGCAGTCTGAACATCGATTTCCTGCTGGGTTACCTGCACCGCCTGCTTGATCAGCGTGCGGACCTGCGTGTCGTGATTGCTTCTGCCACCATCGACGCCGAACGGTTTTCCCGTCATTTCGGCGGTGCGCCAGTGATCGAGGTGTCCGGGCGTACTTTCCCGGTGGAAATCCGCTATCGGCCGATACAGGCGCCCGAGCGCGCCGTGGACGGGGCTGTTCCAGGGCGGCGAGCGACGGAACCGACCGACGAGGAACGTGCGACGCTTGCATTGCTGGAGGCCGTCGATGAACTGGCGCATGAGAGCGATGGCGATGTACTGGTGTTTTTGCCGGGTGAACGCGAAATCCGTGACGCTGCCGAGGCGTTGCGCAAACACCATCCGGTGCACACCGAGATCCTGCCACTGTTTGCGCGCATGTCGGTGCGCGAGCAGGAACGCATCTTTCATCCGGGCGGCGCGCGACGGATCGTGCTGTCCACCAATGTGGCGGAAACCTCCCTCACTGTGCCGGGTATCCGTCATGTGATTGATACGGGAACTGCGCGCATCCTGCGGTATTCGACGCGTAACAAGATCGACCAGTTGCTGACAGAGCCGGTGTCGCAGGCATCGGCCAACCAGCGCGCGGGACGTTGTGGCCGGGTGGCGGCCGGTATTTGCATCCGCCTGTATTCCGAACTGGAATTTTCCGGTCGTCCTGCGCATACCGATCCGGAGATTCTGCGGACTTCACTCGCCGGGGTGATCCTGCGCATGCTGTCGTTGCGACTGGGCGATGTGGCGGAGTTTCCGTTCCTCGATGCACCGGCGCCGCGCGCGGTCGCCGATGGCTATCAGTTGCTCGAGGAACTGGGTGCGGTCGATGAGCGCCGGCGCATGACCGATGTCGGACGCAGGCTGGCGCGGCTGCCGCTCGAACCGCGTATCGGTCGGGTGCTGCTTGCGGCGCAGCGCCACGGTTGTCTGCGCGAGGCGCTGGTCATCTGCGCGGCGCTGTCGGTGCAGGATGTGCGTGAGCGGCCGGCTGACAAGGCGCAGGCTGCCGACGATCGCCACCGGGCCTTTGTCGACGAACGCTCCGATTTCATGGGGTTGCTCAAGCTGTGGGCATTTTATGAGGACGCGTTGCGGCACCAGAAATCGCGGCGGCAACTGCAAGCGTTGTGTCAGGAGCATTTTCTCAATCCGGCGCGTTTGCGCGAGTGGCGCGAAATTCACGGGCAACTGGCGGTGCACGCAGCTGAACTGGGTTTGCGCGAAAACGTCGAGCCGGCGGCCTACGAGGCCGTGCACCTGGCGCTGCTGTCCGGGTTTCCTGGAAATATCGGCGTCAAGCAGGACGAAGGGGGGTTCCAGGGGGCGCGCGGCATACGCTTTCATCTGCATCCATCGTCGACATTGGCGCGAAAGCCACCCAAGTGGGTGATGGTGGCCGAACTGGTGGAAACCACGCGCTTGTATGGCCGCATGGCCGCGCGTATCGAGCCGGAATGGGTGGAGCGGGTGGCAGCCCACCTGTGCCGGCACCATTATTTCGATCCGCACTGGGAACGACGCGCCGCCCAGGTGAATGCCTGGGAACAGGTGCAATGCTTCGGATTGATTGTGATTCCCCGACGCAAGGTGCATTACGGTGGGATCGACGCCAAAGCCAGCCGCGAGATTTTCATCCGGGCAGCACTGGTGGCCGGTGAGTATGACACGCAGGCGCCATTCTTTGCATATAACCGGCAACTGATCGCTGACATCGAGGAACTGGAACACAAGGCGCGCCGCCCGGATGTGCTGATCGACGAGCAGGCGCTGTACGATTTCTTCGATGTACGCCTGCCGTCAGACATCGTCAATGGGGCCGGATTCGAACGCTGGCGGCGCGAGGCCGAACGCGGTCAGCCACATCTGCTGTTCCTGCGCCGTGAAGATATCATGCGCCACGGGGCGCAGACCGTGACCGAGGCATGGTTTCCGCAGCAGTTGCAGCTCGATGGCGTGGCACTGGCGCTGCATTACCGTTTTGAGCCTGGACATCCGCTGGATGGGGTGACGGCAGACGTGCCCCTGTCGCTGCTCAATGCCCTGCCTGGCTGGCGTTTCGACTGGCTGGTGCCGGGCATGTTGCGCGAAAAGATCACCTGGTATGTCCGGAATCTGCCGAAGCCACTGCGACGGCTGTTCGTGCCGGTGCCGGATACGGTGACCGCGGCGATGGAAGCGATTGCAGTGGAAGGGCCGCTGGCCGCGCAGCTTGCGGCCTGGCTGACGCTGCGGGGCGGCGTGACGGTGACTGCTGCCGACTGGAAGGAACCGGCACCCGAACATTTGCGCATGAATTTTCGCGTGCTGGATGCCCAGGGTGAGGAATTGGCCGCGGGGCGCGATCTGGCTGCGCTGCGTGCCCAGTTGGGGCAGGCTGCGCAGATGGTGTTTGCCGATGCGGAGGCTACGGCCGAGAGCGCGGGCTTCCGTGCCTGGGAATTCGGCGATGTGCCCGAATCGTTGCCGGTGATGCGGGCTGGCGTGCAGGTGACTGCCTGGCCGGCCGTCGTCGATGAGGGTGACAGCGTCGCGGTGCGACGCTTCGATACCCGCGAGGCGGCGGCGGACGCTCACCGCCAGGGCGTGTTGCGGCTGTTCCGACTGGTGCTGGCGGCGCAATTCAGGGCGCTGGAAAAGGATTTGCCCGAGTTTACCCGGGTCGCACTGGCGTGGCGGCCATTGGGTGATTCCGATTCGTTGCGCGAAATGGCGCTGGAGGTGATCGCCGCGCAGGCCTGTCTGGGCGATGAGACGCCGCCACGCAACGGCGCTGCATTCGATGCGCTGCTGGTCAGGGCGCGTGTGCGGCTGCGCCCGGTGGCCGATGCGCTGATGCGCACCCTGGGCCAGATCCTGCCGCTGTATCAGGCATTGACTGCGCAGATTGCCCAGGTCACCGGTCCGTCCGGCAAGGACATGCAGCAGCAGTTGCGCGCGCTGATCCACCCCGGGTTCTTGCGTACCACGCCATGGAACGCGTTGCAGCATTTCCCGCGTTACCTGCAGGCGTTGCAACTGCGTTTGCACAAACTGCCTGAACGCAAGGCCCAGGACGAGCGCCATGTCGCCGTTCTGGCGCGGTGGACGGCCATCTGGCAGGCACGCGAAGCTGCCTTGCGCAAGGCGGGCGAGCAGGATCCACGCATGGAAGCCTTTCGCTGGCTGATGGAAGAATTGCGCGTCTCGCTGTTTGCCCAGCAACTCAAGACGGCGCAGCCCGTATCGTTCAAGCGTCTCGAAAAGGCATGGCAGGACATGGGTGGGGCGGGCTGAGTGCCATGTTTGCCCACTCCGGTCAGTCGGACGAAAAAAAACCGCGCCCGAAAGCGCGGTTTTTCAGAGGGTGCAACGCCGCTCAGTTGAGGGTTTCGATCTCGACGCGACGGTTCTTTGCGCGACCTGCGGCCGTCTTGTTGCTGGCGACCGGGTTGGACTCGCCATAACCCTGCATGGTCATGCGATCGGATTTCACACCATGGCTCTGCAGGTAGCGGAACACGGTGTCGGCACGGCGGTCAGACAGGCGCTTGTTGTACTTGACGCTGCCGATGCTGTCGGTATAGCCGCTGATCTTGACCTTGATGTCGGGATAAGCCACCAGCAGTTTGGCATCCTCGTCCAGCTTGGCCTTGCCCGAAGCATCCAGCGTGGCCTTGTTGAAGGCGAAGTGCGAGCCTTCGAGCACCAGCTTGGTGTGTGCGACCGGGCGCGGCGGCACAGCCTCAACAGGGGCCGGAGCAGGTGCAGGAGCCGGTTCGGGAGCTGCTGCGGGAGCTGGTGCGGGGGCCGGAGCCGGAGCCGGAGCTTCCGCGATCGGTGCCGGCTTGGCTTTTTCGCCGAGCGGAATCACCAGACCGAGGCTGGCAATCCAGTCGTCGGGGCTGAAGCTGCTGCCCGGCACGTTCGCTGCCCAGGCAGCCACGGAGCCGGTGTAGCGGTAGCGCACGTCGGCACGAATGGCGATGTCATGCAGCCAGGTCATGAAACCCACGCCGGCGTTGGCGTCGCCATAGGTGCTGGAGTTGCTGCGTCCCTGAGCGTACAGGCCGCCTGCACCGATCTCGACGAAGGGCGAGAAGGAGGGGTTGCGGTTGAAGAAATACATGGCATCGACGTTGAGGTCGGTGTTGTCGAGGCTGTTGTTGCCGTTCTGGTAACCCAGTTCGGTGTATGACAGGTTGCCTTCAATGTTCCAGTGCTCGGACACCGGCTTGCCGATACCAAGGTTGAGGCCCATGCCGTTGTTGACTCCCCAGTTGCTGTCCATCCAGTTGTAGGTGGCGCTGGGGCTGAAATAGAAACGTTGGTCTTGCTGGCTGGAACTGTCGGCAAGTGCCTGGCCGGCAGCCAGTACACAGGACAGTGCAATGATCTGGCGTAGTGAGCGGGACATTGTTTCCTCCTGGATATGAATTACGTGGGTCGCAGACGGCGCCTCGTTTTATGTACATGCGGCGCAGACCGGCTCATTCTAGCACCAGCTCAAGGTGGCGGATGGGTGTAATGGTGCGCGGATGCTCAAGTCTGTACAATTGTTGCAAATATGCTACAACCATGGGCATTCCTCCACCGATTTGTCAGTTTTGCGTCAGAACGGCAGCGCCAGTCCAGGGGCGGCTTCGTGAAATACGCGGCGAAAATCGGCCTGAATGCGTTCCAGACCAGTTTGGGTATTGGCCTCGAAACGCAGCACGATCACCGGAGTGGTATTGGACGGGCGTGCCAATCCGAAACCGTCGGCGTATTCGACGCGCAGGCCGTCGAGCTTGATGATATCAAGGGCATCGGGGAACCGGGCGCTTTCCTGCAGACGGGCCATGAGGCGGAAATGTTCACCTTCAGGCAGGCTGACGTTGAGTTCGGGGGTATTCACCGTGTCGGGCAGGCTGTTGAGTGTGGCGGTGAGATCAGCCTGGCGGCTCAGGTATTCGAGCAGCCGGGCGCCGGCATACATGCCGTCGTCGAATCCATACCAGCGTTCCTTGAAGAAAATGTGTCCGGACATCTCGCCGGCGAGCAGGGCGCCGGTTTCCTTCATCTTGGCCTTGATGAAGCTGTGACCGGTTTTCCACAGTAACGGACGGCCACCGCGTGCGCGGATCCAGTCAAACAGGTTGCGTGTGGATTTGACGTCGAAGATGATTTCCGCACGGAGGTTGCGCG
>JAJXUP010000012.1 GCA_021782795.1 Pseudomonadota bacterium
TGGATTCAGCCCTGCATGAGTGGCATGGAGCTGGCGCGCATCTTCCGTGCGGACGCGCGCATGAAGAACGTGCCGATCATCATGCTGACGGCGCGTGGCGACGAACGCGATAAGGTGCTCGGTCTGGAAACGGGTGCCGACGATTACATCACCAAGCCATTTTCGCCACGGGAGTTGTCAGCGCGCATCAAGGCGGTACTGCGTCGCCGCGCGCCGCAGATGACGGAAGACCGCGTCGAGGTGCGCGGCTTGAGCCTCGACCCTGTCAGTCATCGCGTCATCGGCAACAATATTCCGCTTGAACTTGGCCCGACCGAATTTCGCCTGCTGCATTTCATGATGACGCATCCGGAACGTGTATACTCGCGGGCGCAGTTGCTCGACCACGTCTGGGGCGATCACGTGTTCGTCGAGGAGCGCACTGTGGATGTGCATATCCGGCGGCTCAGGCTTGCACTCGAAGCCTCGGGCCATGAGCACCTGATCGAGACCGTGCGCGGCGCCGGGTACCGGTTGTCAGGGCAGGTGTAGATTGCCGCGGGCCGCGGAATGTTGATGTGCGGGCGAAGGCAATGCGTACGGGATGCGGCGAACGGGAATTGTCGGTGGGACTGGCAGGTTGCGATGACCGCGCTGTGTCGCAGATGGCATGCCGTTCCGGTTTTGCGTCGGTCTGACTGGATCGCGGCCAGCTGGTGAATGCCGGGCGCATGCCAGCCTCCCTGGAGGATATTTTGTCGGATTTCTGGTGGAACCCGGTGTTTTTGCTGGCTGGGCTGCTGTTGGTCATGTTGGCGGCAGGCGTGATGTTCGGTCCGGTGGTGGCGTTGCTGCTGGGCCTGCTGGTGATGCTGCTGTATATCATCCGTCACCTGCGCTATATGGCCGACATGATCCGCTGGCTGGCCGATCCGGAAATGTCGTCCGCACTTCCCGCCGCCAGCGGCGAATGGGATGAGATCTTCTACAGCCTTGATCGCATGGTGCGGCGCAACAAACGCAGTACGGCGCGCCTGTTCGCCGTGCTCGACCGGTTCGAGCATGCCGCGCATGCGATACCCGATGGCATTGTCATGCTCAATGAGCTCGACCAGATCGACTGGTTCAATCCGGTGGCTGGCCGTCATTTCGGTTTTGATGAAAAGATCGACCGCGGTCAGTTCATCGGCTACCTGATTCGTCAGTCCGTTTTTCACGATTACCTGGCGCATGGCGACTACCGCGAAGCGCTGGTCATGAAATCGCCAGCAGACCGCGACGTGACGCTTTCGGTACAGATGGTGGCTTTCGGCGAACGGCAGAAGATGCTGATTTCGCGCGATGTGACCCAGTTCGAAATGGTGGAAGCCATGCGCCGCGATTTCGTTGCCAATGTGTCCCACGAACTGCGCACGCCGCTGACCGTGGTGGGAGGGTTTCTGGAAACCTTCATCGATACTCCGGACATTCCGCATGCGGATTTTCTGCATTACTGTGACCTGATGCTGCAGCAGACCGATCGCATGCGCCGTCTGGTGGAAGACCTGTTGACGCTGTCGCGGCTGGAAAGTCCGCAGAACCGGCTGGTGGAAACGCGTGTGGACATGCCTGCGCTCATCCAGTCGCTGTACCAGGATGCGATCAGCCTCAGTGCGGGTCGACATCCGATTGATCTGTTGCGTGACAGTGAGGATGATGTGCTGGGCAATATTGACGAACTGTCCAGTGGTCTGGGTAACCTGGTCAGTAATGCCGTACGTTACACGCCTGCTGGAAAGGCCATACGCCTGCGCTGGGGGTGGCGTGGCGACGAGCTGTGTTTTGATGTATGCGATGAAGGCGAGGGTATCGAACCACAGCATATTGCTCGCCTGACCGAGCGTTTCTATCGCGTCGACCGTGGCCGTTCGCGCGAGACGGGTGGCACCGGGCTCGGACTGGCCATTGCCAAACATGTGCTGACGCGTCACCATGCTCGACTGAGCATCGAAAGCAAGGTCGGTGAAGGTAGCCGTTTTAGCGCCTGTTTTCCGCCCGAGCGGGTGGTTGGGCAGACCGGGTCAGGTCCCGGGCTGCCGCGTCAACTCCAGGCCAAGCTCCCGGCATAGCGCGTCCGTTGACAACGTTTTCACCGCGTCCGGGGTGGTGTTACGCCGGGGTACGCTCCAGATCGGATCAGGAAAGTTGCGGTCGTCACGGAAACGCGGAATCACGTGCCAGTGCAGGTGCGGTACCAGATTGCCCAGGCTGGCGAGGTTGACCTTGTCCGGCTGTAGCAGGGTGCGTAGCGCGCGTTCGGTCGCGAACACCACCCGCATCAGGTGCGCTTGCTGTGACGCATTCAGATCGGTCATTTCGCGCACATGCGCCTGCCAGATGACCCGACATAACACCGGGTAGCCGGTTTCGTGCGCAAGGATGACGCGGCAGTGCGTGTCCTGCCACAGCGGGGTTTCGCTGACGGGCTGGCACAATGGGCAATCGGTCAGGTGCATGCGACAAAATTCAGCACGGGTCGCAACGGCGCCGGTCATACAGGGCCTGCGCCAGCGTACCGGAATCGGTATGTTCGAGTTCGCCGCCTACGGGGACGCCTCGGGCGATGCGACTGACCTGGATGCCGCGTGGACGCAGCAGTTCCGTGATGGCATGTGCCGTGGCTTCACCCTCTGCGGTAAAATTCGTCGCCAGGATCACCTCGCGCACCGAACCGTTGGCTGCACGTTGCAGCAGCCGGTCGAGATGGATTTCACGCGGGCCGATACCGTCCAGCGGTGAGAGGCGGCCCATCAGCACGAAATACAACCCCTGGTAAGCCTGGGTCTGTTCGATCATCAGCAGGTCGGTCGGCATTTCCACCACGGTCAACAGGCTCGGGTCACGTTGCGTCGAGGCACACAGCGTGCACAGGCCGTGTTCGCTGAAATCGTTGCACATCGGACAGTGTACGATGCCGCTCAGCGCTTGCTGCAGCGCGCTGGCGAGCGCACCGGCGCCCTGGCGGTCGTGTTGCAGCAGGTGATAGGCCATGCGTTGCGCCGATTTCGGGCCTACGCCGGGTAGAACACGCAGGCTGCGGATGAGCTGTTCGAGACGGGAAACGGCTTTCATCGATCCTCAGAATGGCAGCTTCAAGCCAGGTGGCAAATTCAGCCCGGCGGTAAAACTGCCCATTTTTTCCTGCGAAGTGGCCTCGGCCTTGCGCACTGCATCATTGAAGGCTGCGGCCACCAGGTCTTCGAGCATGTCCTTGTCGTCGCCGAGCAGGCTTGGATCGATGGACACGCGACGTACATCGTTGCGACAGGTCATCACGACTTTCACCAGGCCGGCACCGGAAACGCCTTCGACTTCGATTTCAGCCAGCTTTTCCTGCATCTTGCGCATGTTTTCCTGCATTTGCTGGGCCTGTCGCATGACTTGACCCAATCCGCCTTTCAGCATCGTGGACTCCCTTCAGGGTTGGTTCGTATGAGTGGGGTGGACGGCAATGACGCGCGCGCCGAACTGTTCGATGGATTCCTGCACGAAACGGTCGTCCTGAGCCAGTTGCTCGGCGGCAAGCTGGCGCTGGGCGCGCTGTTCCGATTGCTGACGTTGTGGCGACAGCGCGATCTGTTCGCACAGATCGATTTCCAGCCGGATCGGCTGGCCGAAATGTCTGCCCAGTGCTTCGGCCAGCCGCGTCTGATAGGAAGGCTCAGCGAGATGTCGGTGTGCCTGGGCCAGACGCAGCCGGATCGAGGTGTCGGCGGCGGCGGCCAGTTCACACTCCGTGGCCAGCATGCGTGCCTGTCCGCCCAGCTTGAGGCCGGCAATCAGGTCGATCCAGTCCTGCGCGCTGACGAGGCTGGCGGCGGGTGAAGTCGCGGTGCCGGTGGCAGTTCCGGTCGATGCTGCCGTTACAGGTGCGCTGGTTGCCACAGCGGGTGGTGGTTCTGTAACCTGAGGTTGCGGGGCAGCGACCGGGGATGAGGGTTCGGCTGCCGACATCGTGTGCGTGGGCGCTGTCTGCGCGCGAGCGGCGGTCAGCGCGCTAGCGGCAGTGCGTGTGGCGCCCGGTGCAGGCTGAAGCCGGGCGGTGTTTCCTCCGGCGGGACCTCCGGTCGAAGTTTCCGGATGGAATGCCAGCATGCGCAGCAGCACCATGTTGAATCCGGCAGTTTCATCGGGAGCGAGTGGCAGGTCGCGCCGGCCGAGCAGGCAGATCTGGTAATACAGTTGCACGGTTTCGCTGTCCAGTCGGGCCGCCAGGGCCTCAATGGCGGCGCGTTCGTCCAGCGCCTCGTCCAGCGCTTCCGGTACAGTCTGGAACAGCGCGATCTGATGCAGCAGGCGAGCGATTTCCTGCAATGCGGATGCGGCATCGACGCCTTGCTGGAGCAGTCGGGCCGAGCGCTCGAGCAGGGCGGTGCCATCACGGTCCGCCAGTGCGTCGAGCAGTTGTAACAGGTCGCTGCGGTCCAGTCCACCCAGCATATGCTGTACGTCGGCATCGAGCACCTGCTCGCCGCCGTAGGCGATGGCCTGGTCAAGCAGCGACAGCGCATCGCGCATGCTGCCATGCGCTGCGTGGGCGATGCGCTGCAGCGCGGCGGCTTCGGCCGGGATGCGTTCTTCGGACAGAATGTGTTCGAGATGTTTCGCGACGAGTTCCGGCGGCATCTGCTTCAGGTTGAACTGCAGGCAGCGCGACAGCACCGTGACGGGAATTTTTTGCGGGTCGGTGGTGGCAAGAATGAACTTGACGTGTCCTGGCGGTTCTTCCAGCGTCTTGAGCATCGAGTTGAAGGCGGCTTTGGACAGCATGTGCACTTCGTCGATGATGTAGACCTTGAAGCGTCCGGCCGTGGGTGCGTACTGCGCGTTGTCGAGCACTTCGCGCATGTTGTCGATGCCGGTGTTGGAAGCAGCATCGAGTTCGATCAGATCGACGAACCGGCCCGCGTCAATCTGGCGACAGGCCGTGCATTCACCGCACGGGTGTGCCGTGATGCCGGTTTCGCAGTTGAGCGCCTTGGCGAGAATGCGGGCAATCGTGGTCTTGCCGACGCCGCGCGTGCCGGTGAACAGCCAGGCGTGGTGCAGGCGATTCTGTTCCAGCGCGTTGCCGAGCGCGCGTACCACATGGGATTGCCCGGCCAGTTCGGCAAAGGTCCGGGGGCGCCACTTGCGCGCCAGCACTTGATAACTCATGCAGGTATTCTACCCTGAAAACGTGGATGTTGCGCTGCGCCGCCAGGATGGCGTACCGAGTGCGGCATGAATTTTGTCAGCGGCCGGGTTGGAAATCTGGTGGCAATGGATTATAATGCCGCCTTTCTTCCCCCCAAAATTCTGGAGTTCACCGTACATGCCTAGTGTCCGCGTCAAGGAAAACGAACCTTTTGAAGTCGCAATGCGCCGCTTCAAGCGCACGGTTGAAAAGACCGGGCTGCTGACTGAACTGCGCGCCCGCGAATTCTACGAAAAGCCCACTGCCGAGCGCAAGCGCAAACTGGCAGCCGCGGTGAAACGGCACTACAAGCGTATCCGTAGCCAGATGTTGCCGCCCAAGCTGTACTGATTGTCGCTGCCGGCCGCCCATGGTGGCTGGTGCGGCAGAGTGGCGGGGATGGCCCCCGCGTAAATTTGGGCAGACCGGAATTTACAGGCTGGTTTGACCGTCTTCACAAGGCGGGGTGCGCCCCGCGTGCGCCTGGATGGAACGAATGAACCTGAGGGATCGTATTACCGAAGACATGAAATCCGCCATGCGCGCGAAAGAGAGCGCACGGCTGGGTGCGTTGCGCCTGCTTCTTGCGGCACTCAAGCAGCGCGAGGTTGACGAGCGTATCGTGCTCGATGATGCGCAGGTGGTGGCCATTATCGACAAGATGCTCAAGCAGCGCCGCGATTCGATCAGTCAGTTCGAGGCGGCCGGGCGTGAGGATCTGGTGGCTGCCGAGCGGTTCGAGGCCGAAGTGTTGCAGTCTTACATGCCGGCGGCAGCAGGCGAGGAAGAAATCGACGCGGTGATCGCGCAGGCCATGCAGGCGAGTGGCGCGGCAGGTGTCAAGGACATGGGCAAGGTGATGGCCGAAGTGCGCCCGAAACTGGCAGGGCGCGCCGATATGGCGCAGGTTTCGGCGCGGATCAAGGCGAAACTGGCAGGTTGACTCCGCGCGTGAAACGCGGGATGGGATGGATGTGCCGCTGGCGCGAGTGGTGAAGGCGTTGCAATGATTCCGCAGGATTTCATTCAAACCTTGTTGAGCCGTGTCGATATCATCGATGTGATCGGTCGCCATGTGCCCCTGAAAAAAGCCGGAGCCAATTACCAGGCCTGTTGTCCGTTCCACCAGGAAAAATCTCCTTCCTTTACCGTCTCGCCCACCAAGCAGTTCTATCACTGCTTCGGTTGTGGTGCGCATGGAACGGCGATCGGTTTTCTGATGGAGTACTCCGGGTTGGGATATGTGGAGGCCATCCAGGCGCTGGCGCAGCAACTTGGCATGCCGGTGCCGCAGGACAATGCGGTGCGGCATGAGTCGCGGAGCAGCAGCGCACCCGGCATGGTCGAGGCGTTGCGAGTCGCCAGTCGGTATTACCGGCAGCAGCTCAAGGCGTCAACGCGCGCCATTGATTATCTCAAGCGCCGTGGGTTGACGGGCGAGGTGGCGGCGAAGTTCGGGCTGGGTTATGCGCCAGATGGCTGGCAGAACCTGGCTGTGGCGTTTGAACGCTACGAAGATGCGGTGCTTGCGCAGACCGGTCTGGTGATCAGCAGCGAGGCGGGAAAACGTTATGACCGTTTCCGTGACCGGATCATGTTCCCCATCCTGAACCAGAAAGGTGATGTGGTGGGTTTCGGTGGGCGGGTGCTGGATCACGGCGAGCCGAAATACCTGAACTCGCCGGAAACGGCGCTGTTCCAGAAGGGGCAGGAACTGTACGGGCTGTTCCAGGCCCGGCGCGCGATCCGCGATGCCGGCCGGGTGCTGGTGGTGGAAGGTTACATGGATGTGGTGGCGCTGGTGCAGCACGGGATCGAATATGCTGTGGCGACGCTTGGCACGGCTACCACGGCAGTGCATGTGCAGAAACTGTTGCGTCACAGCGACGAAGTGGTGTTCTGTTTCGATGGTGATGCCGCCGGTCAGCGCGCTGCCTGGCGGGCGCTGGAACAGAGCCTGCCGGTGCTGACCGATCACAGCCGTCTGGCGTTTCTGTTCCTGCCGCAGGAGCACGATCCGGACAGCTATGTGCGCGAGTTTGGCCGGGAGGCGTTCGAAAGCCGGTTGCAGCAGGATGCCGTGCCACTGTCAGCTTACCTGTTTCGCCGCATGTCGCAGTTGCACGACCTGGGCGTGGACGAAGGGCGCAGTGCCTTCCTCGATGCGCTGCGGCCGCTTGTTGCCCAGGTGGGCGCGTCCGCGCTGGCGCTGATGCTGCGGAGGCGGGCAGCGGAACTGGCGCAGATCGATGCCGAGGAACTCGCGGCGTTGTGGGAGATCGAAACCCGGCGACCGGTTGCGCCTGCACCGGCGCGTGCGCGAAGGCCGGCACCTGCGCCAGTGAGCCGGAAGTTGCTGCGCCTGGTGCTGTTTCGCCCGGCGTTTGCTGCTGGCGTGCAGGCGCAGTGGATTGTCGGCAACGATGAAGATAGCCGTGCATTGCGCACGGTGCTTGAAATTCTGGCAGATCAGCCCCAACTGGATACCCCGGCACTGGTGGAACGCGGGCGTGAAACCGAGGCGGGAGGCGTGCTGGCGCAATGTGCAGCCGAGATCATGAACTGGGACGAGGCATTTGATGCCGCCGCAGATTTTGAGGTGGCCATCGACCAGCTGCGCGCCAGTCGGCGGCAGTCGCGTTTGCAGTGGCTGGCCAGCAAGCCGTTGCGCGAACTGAGTGAAGCGGAGAAACAGGAGCTGCGCGAAATGCGCTGACGGGTCTGTGATCGGCAAGAGGCGCCGCGGTGCGTCGAGGAATAACGGACGATCCAATTTTTGGAAATGGTTATGGCGAACAATCGGGACAAGGAAGAACGGAACACCATGAAACCGGATGATATGGATTTGAACCCGGAACGCGCCGTACAGGGCATGGCGGGCCAGGACGGTGACTTGTCCGAAAACGATGCCGAGCTGCGCCGCGCCCGCCTCAAGACGCTGATCATCCTCGGCAAGGATCGCGGCTATCTGACCTACGCCGAAATCAACGACCATCTACCCGACGACATGCTCGACGCCGAGCAGATTGAAGGTGTGGTCGGCATGATCAACGACATGGGCATCCAGGTGTATGACGAGGCACCGGATGCCGAGGTGCTGCTGATGTCGGACGCAGCCCCGGCCGTGGCGGATGAGGATGTGGTGGCGGAAGCCGAAGCGGCGCTGTCTACTGTGGATTCGGAATTCGGCCGTACCACTGATCCGGTGCGCATGTATATGCGTGAGATGGGTACCGTCGAACTGCTTACGCGCGAGGGCGAGATCGAGATCGCCAAACGGATCGAAGACGGCCTCAAGCATATGGTGCAGGCGATTTCCGCCTGTCCCACGACGCTGGAACAGATTCTGTCGCTGGTCGACAAGGTCGAACGCGATGAGATCCGCATCGATGAATTCGTCGACGGTATCGTGGCCAGCGAGGCTGATCTGGCGGAAGCCCAGGAAGCCGCTTCTCCAGAAGACGATGACGAGGCAGCTGACGAAGATCTCGACGAGGACGACGACGACGATATTGACGGCAGCGCGCTGGCGGCCGCCAATCTCGCGCAGCTCAAGGCTGATGCCATGGAGCGTTTCGAGCGCTTGCGCGCGCTGGTCAAGCGCATGCAGGCTGCACACAAGCGGCATGGGCACGGCAGCAAGCAATATGCCGACATTCAGCTGGAAATTTCCGGTCTGCTCATGGAATTGCGTTTTTCCGCCAAGCAGGTGGAATCGTTATGCAACATCATCCGCGACCTGGTCGAAACCATCCGCGCGCATGAGCGCGAGATCATGGAAATCGCCATCAGGCGGGCCGGCATGCCGCGCGAACATTTCATCAAGGTGTTTCCCAACAACGAAACCAACCTGGAATGGATCAACGAACAGGCCGGTGCCGGCCATGCATTTAGCGAGAGCATCCTGCGCCACCAGTATGCCATCCTTGAACGGCAGAATGAGTTGCTGGCGCTGCAGGAGCGCATTGGGCTGCCCATCGCGGCCATCAAGGAAATCAATCGGCAGATGTCTGCCGGCGAAGCGCGCACGCTGCGCGCCAAGCGTGAAATGATCGAGGCCAATCTGCGGCTGGTGATCTCCATCGCCAAGAAGTACACCAACCGTGGTCTGCAGTTCCTCGATCTGATCCAGGAAGGCAACATTGGTCTCATGAAGGCGGTGGACAAGTTCGAATACCGTCGTGGGTACAAGTTTTCCACTTATGCCACCTGGTGGATTCGCCAGGCGATCACGCGTTCGATTGCTGACCAGGCGCGCACCATCCGTATCCCGGTGCATATGATCGAGACCATCAACAAGATGAACCGCATAGCACGGCAGATCCTGCAGGAAACAGGGCAGGAACCGGATCCCTCGGTGCTGGCGGAAAAGATGGAAATGCCTGAAGAGAAGATCCGCAAGATCCTCAAAATATCCAAGGAACCGATCTCGATGGAGACCCCGATCGGTGACGATGAGGATTCGCATCTGGGTGATTTCATCGAAGACACGTCCACGCTTGCACCGATGGATGCCGCCATTTACGACAGTCTGCAGGACGTGACCAAGGAAATTCTCGACAGTCTTACCCAACGCGAAGCCAAGGTGCTGCGTATGCGGTTCGGTATCGAAATGAATACCGACCATACGCTGGAGGAAGTCGGCAAGCAGTTTGATGTGACGCGTGAGCGCATCCGCCAGATTGAAGCCAAGGCTCTGCGCAAGCTGCGTCATCCTTCACGTTCCGACCGGCTGCGCAGTTTCATCGACAACAATAATCAGTGAGCGCACGGGCAAAGCCACAGGCAGTTCGGTCTCTCCGGTGCTACAATTACGCGCTACGGGTCTGTAGCTCAGTTGGTTAGAGCAGAGGACTCATAATCCTTTGGTCCTCGGTTCAAGTCCGAGCAGACCCACCACCAAGTCAAGCGATTGGGCCATTCTTCGGAATGGCCTTTTTTGCCTTTTGAGTGTTGTGTAGGGATGGTGTAGGATAGGCGCCAAAGCAGCACCGGCGTATCCAAGTCAATTATCAGCTGAATCGCATCCTCGCGCGCCACCGCCGGTATTGCCGGGTTCAATCGTCCGACCGCCGCGCACAACCGCTCCACCAGCTCCATCCGCCGGTAATCGCCGCGCTCGGGCGCGTCGCCATCGCACGCGATGTCCGGACCGAATGGCCACTCTCGGTCAACCAACCTGGCGTTTCCTGCTCCGGTTGGTCTTCAGTCATCGGGGCGCTCCCAGCAAAATCTGGTTCAGCGCAACGTTGATATAGTAGTTGCTGCCCTTGATCTTGTGCTTCTGCACGAAGCCTGCTTCGGCCAGTGCATCGATGTATCTGGTGGCGGTCAGGCGCGACACATTCAGGTCGCGCTGCACGAACTCGATCTTGGTATAGGGGTGGGTGAACAGATTGTTGATCAAGTCCTGGCTGTAAAACTTGAACCCGTCGCGGATGCGATGCTTGTAGTCGAGCAGCGCCGCCTTGATATCCAGCACCCTGGTAATGGTATGACCGGCGGTTTGTTCCACCGCCTCCAGCATGTACAGCACCCATTCTTCCCATGCATTGTCATCGCGCACCGTTTGCAGCAAGCGGTAATAGTCCGCCTTGGTGCGCACGATGTGACTGCTCAAATAAAGCACTGGTACCTCCAGCAGGCCTTCCTTCACCAGATATAGCACGTTCAAAATCCGCCCGGTGCGGCCATTGCCGTCATAGAATGGATGAATGCTCTCGAACTGGTGGTGTATCAGCGCCATTTTGATAAGCGGGTCGGCCGGGAACAAATCGTCCTCGTTGATGAATCGCTCCAGGTCGCGCATAAGAGCGACAATCTCGTTCGGGTCTTGCGGCGGAGCATATACTGTTTCACCGGCGCCGTTCTTCAGCGCCGTTCCCGGCAACTTGCGAAAACCTGCGTTAGTTTGTTCCAA
This sequence comes from Pseudomonadota bacterium, assembly GCA_021782795.1. GTDB lineage: Bacteria > Pseudomonadota > Gammaproteobacteria > Burkholderiales > Sulfuriferulaceae > Sulfuriferula. The sequence goes on from JAJXUP010000012.1 coordinate 11,115, forward strand.
CTCCGCCTGAATGGCGATGATGTGGTTCGCGGTGATCAGGCCGCTGTGCCGCACCTGCTCATAGCCCAGGCGCAAAGCCTGGCGGTAGCGCTGTACCTCCTTGGCCGCCGGGTTGGCAAAGGTCTCGGGCAACACCTCGTTCTTGAAAATCTCGTCCTGTGTGGTGACGATGTTCTCGATTTCCGAGCTATCCTTGGCCTCCTGCATGCCCAGCGTGTTGATCAGGATACCCTGGTTGGGGATGGAGGCTGCGATGCCCTTGAGTTCCGCCAGCTTACGGCTGCTGCTCGCCAGCTTCTTGAGAATGGCAGGCGTTTCGAAATGGCCGGCCTGCAATTGTTCAAGTGGGGCGATGGCGGTCATCTCGGGGCATCCTCATTCAAGGCATGTATAGAAAAGGCGATTTTTGATACATTCTACCCTCGGCATGTATAGAAAAGGCGATTTTCTATACATCCCTCCGGCTCCGTGGATAGAAAATCGGGGTTTCATGGTCGCGCCATCCAGTTCATGCAGCGGCCTCTTCAAGTACCTCGGTTTCCGGCAGGCAGGTGCAGTTGGCCGGAGATCAGGCAGGGGGCAGCGAGTCTTCGGTAATACGGGCGATCTGGCCATTCAGGTGTGTGCGGACGATATCCAGGTGGTGGAATACGACATTCGTCGGTTGGTGGTGATAGCGTCAGGCACAACCACCATGCGCTGGGCGCAAAACGGGTTGCCGGCGGATTCAAGCCCGGAGACACGCCACGCAACCTGACGGGTTTCATGGATGGCACACTCAATATCGATGCGGATGACGCCAGCGCCATGCGCAGTTCGTCTGGGTCGGCGAAGAAGGGCCGGACCGGTTGCGCGATGGCAGCTACATCGTCGTGCGCCCGGTTCGTGTCTCGCTCGAACATTGGGATCAGATGAAAACGGCGTTCCAGGAGCAGACGTTCGGCCGGAAAAAGCGACGGCGCGCCCGGGCGGGTTTGCAGGAGAGTCCTTGTTTGCGTGATGCGGCGCCCGTAACGCGCAGCGGCATTCGTGCTGAGACCGTGCCGGAATGAGAGGGTGCCGGGTGTAGGGAAGAACACGAAGGGGGTCACCCGGGTCGAGCGGGCAGCTACCGGGTACGCCACCCGGCCCCCGGATCTCCGCCCCGTTCGTGCCGACAGTCGGCCGCAAGGGCATGATGCACGGCGCTGCTGCATGGGTATTGTGCTGAAACCGGCATGACCGGGCGCATGCTTGCGGTTGTCACCGTTACAGAGCAGCTATACTGGAAACATTCATCCCTGAATGGAACGTGATCATGAGCACGCATATCCATTGGTTGGCCGATCCGGAATCCCACGATTACGTGGCGGCAACGTCCTATCTTGCGCTGATTTTTCCACCGGAGACGGTGGCCGGGCTGGTGCAGCGTTTGCAGACGGCTGACACGGTGCAGTTCCAGGCCAAAGACATCTTCCGTGCGTCCGGGCTGTCACTGCTTGGGGTGAGCAATTCCCACGTGGAGAAGGATCACAGGAAAATCCTTGCCGGTACGCCGTTGTCCCCGTTGCTGTTGGTCCGCGATCCGGGCAATGGCAAGGTTATCGTTGCCGACGGCTATCACCGCCTGTGTTCGGTGTATGGCTTTGATGAGGGGGCGCTGGTGCCGTGCCGGATCGTATAGTCCGGTACTCGCCGTTCAGGGCTGTTCCGCGCGCCTTCATGCCGGATACAGGTCAACAGGTGCGGGATTTCCGTTCAGGATCGCGTTGATGGCTGCGGCTGGCGAAGATTTCTGCGCGTACACATCCGCTTTTCAGCTGGAAAGCCAGCATCCGGTCATTGCCATCGGCCACGCAGTCGATGACGACAGTTAACCCATGTCTGCGCCAGTTGATGACGGAGGCAGGGATGCGTTGCCATGACACATGCGCCATGCATGCGCGATCCACACGTCAAACCGCAGCGCGCCATCATGCGGCGGACAAAACCGGGATTTCCATGATAAACAATTGCTTGGTTGTGCGCTGCCCTGAATTGCCACGCCAGGAAATGCCGATAGTGAGGCATGTTTGTCATCTACTTGATTTTGCGTGATTTCATGATTTGTTTTGCCTGTTCTGTCGCGATCTGGGCTGCTGGGAGGGTTGTTTTCTGAAATTATGCTGAACTTGCGCTGAAGAACAGCTTATATTTTGGTGGCAAATTTTTACAAAAGTATTATAGTGACTCTGACGGGGTCTTGAGCGCTGTACAAGGCTTGAAAGCTTCGCGCCGGTTCTTCGTGGGATGGTTGACTAAAAAAGGAGAGGCATCATGAATGATCTGATTCTTGCAGTCCAACGTTTCTGGAAAGACGAACAAGGGGTAACGGCGATCGAATATGGTCTCATCGCATCCTTGATTGCAGTCGTGATCATTACGGCTGTTTCCCTGATCGGCACCAATTTGAGCGCTGTGTTCAATTATGTTGCCGGTAAACTGGTTGTACCTGGCAGCACCTGAGTCCATGCTGCGGCGGGAGCGGAGCGGTTGTCCGCCCTGCCGCGTGTGAGGACTGACGCCCGGTCATGCGGTAACGTGACGGGCGACTGATCTGGTGCGCACAAATCCTGTTTCCTGATCGGGCCTGTTTGCCGGAATGACCGGTTGTACAGGCACGGGAGGCGCTTGCCGTGATGAACCTGGACTGGATACGGGCCGCCGTGTTGCTGACCACGCTGGCGGTTGCGGTTTGGCAGGATGTGCGCGGTCGTCGCATTGCCAACGGACTGGTTGTACTGGCAGCCAGCTGTGCGCTGCTGGTAGCGCTGCTGCATGACGGATCTGCAGGCGTCTGGATGGCGCTGACAGGCGGACTGTTGGGGCTTGTCGTACTGTTGCCGTTGTATGCCATGCGTGCCATGGGTGCAGGCGATGTCAAGCTGATGGCAGTGGTCGGCATGCTGGTGGGGGCAAACAATGTCTTTTCGGTGCTGCTCGCGGTGTTCGTCGCCGGAGGGGTGCTGGCGCTGGTGGTAGCCGCATATCACCGCACGCTTGAGCGGTTGCTGGGCAATGTGCGTGCCATGGGGCTGGCGACCGTGCTGCGGCTGATTTCCGCCGCTCCTGCCGAGCCTGATGTTTCTATCCGATCTGTAGGACAGTTGCCGTATGCAATTGCCATTGCAACCGGAAGTCTGGCATGGTTATTCTGGAAAAACGGCTAGAAATATTGAAAAAACATTGTATTTTAGTCTGATAACTCTTGATTTTATGGTTGTTGCTTTTTTGGATCTGGGCTGGACAGAACAAGAATCGCGTCCTACCATGCATTACACAAGCTTACAAATTGCTTAATGTATCTATAAAATTCTTTCGATAATGTAAGAAAGCAAGGGCAGCGACCGCAGGCCGCAATTTTGTCGTGCAGTACGGGATGGAGGGAACGCGCAGCATGTGGCAGAAGAAGTTGCACAATAACAACCAATGCTGCGGGTGGACATCATGGCTGGACAAATCAGACAACAGGAACAGCTATCGGCTGCTGCTCTGGAAAGACAGCTGCCGTTTCAACCGGATACCATAGACGAAACCGGGCTTGGATTTCTGTTTCTCGTTGAGCTCCTGGTCAAGACGCTGTTTTTGCGAGGTCAGCAGCGATTGCTGGATCTGGTGCAGCATTCGAGGCTCTCGGTCGGGGTGCTCGAACCGCTGCTTGCGTTCATGCGCACGGAACGGCTGTGCGAAGTTACCCGCAGCAGCGAGACTGAGACCACTACCAGCTATACGCTCACGGAACTGGGGCGGCTGCGTGCGCAGGATTTTCTGCAGAACAGCCAGTATGCTGGCGCAGCACCGGTGAGCCTGGCCGCGTATGTGGATCAGGTGCGCCAGCAAACCATCCGCAATCTGCATATTACGCGCGACCGGGTCGCTGCCGCTTTCGACGGTATCGTGATACGGTCGACGCTGCTCAGCCAGTTGGGTGCGGCGATGAATTCGGGCCGCGCCATCTTCATCTACGGTCCGGCCGGCAATGGCAAGACCTTCATTGCGGAACATCTGGCTGCGTTGCTCGATGGTGGTGTGGCGATTCCCCATGCCATCGTGGTGGACAATCAGGTGGTGCAGGTGTATGACCCGCTGATGCACGTTGTGGCCAGAGCCGCCGACGGCGAACGGGAAAGTGCGCTGGACCGGCGCAACCTCTACGACCAGCGCTGGATCATGTGTCAGCGACCGGTGGTGAAGACGGGCGGTGAGCTGTCGTTGTCGATGCTCGATCTGGATTTTGACGAAAGCGCACGTTTTTATCAGGCCCCACCGCAAGTCAAGGCAAACAACGGGCTGCTGATCATTGATGATCTGGGGCGGCAGTTGACACCGGCAATCGACATCATGAACCGCTGGATCGTGCCGCTTGACCGGCGTGTGGACTATCTGGCGCTGCATACCGGCAAGAAATTCACCATTCCATTCGATGTGATCGTGGTGTTTTCCACCAACCTGCCACCAAGTCGCCTGGCCGACGACGCGTTCATGCGCCGGCTGGGGTACAAGATTTTCGTCGGCCCGCTCGACGAAGGGGAATACCGGGCAATTGCCCGCCAGGTGTGTGACGAACTGGAGATCCCATACAACGAAGACGGTATCGATTACCTGTTGCACGAACTGCACTACAAGACAGGCAAACCGCTGACGGCATGCATTCCGCGCGACATTCTCGAACAGGTTCGGGACATTGCACGCTATGAGGGCGTCGAGCCCAGGCTGACCCGGGAGCTGCTGAGTTGGGCCTGGGGCAATTATTTTTCGCATGATTGAGACGCGCTGCAGCATTCGGAAACGAAGGGAGACGGGTGATGAAAAGTCCAAGAGCCTTGGTAATGATACTGGTCTCAGTGGTCATCGGCCTGGGAGCGGTTGTCCTGGCATCGCGCTGGATGGTGAACCAGGTCAGCATTTCAACCAGCCCGATCGTGGTGGCTGCAACCGACATCGATCTCGGCACCCCGCTGACGCCACAGATGCTGACGGTGGCCAACTGGCCGCGTTCCAGCCTGCCACCTGGCACGATCAGCGATGTGAAGCAGCTCGAATCGCGCGTGGTGCGCACGAGCATCCAGCGGGGTGAGCCGATTCTGGAGAGCAAGCTTGCCCCGGTAGGCACCAAGGGCGGCCTGTCGGCGGTCATCAGTGAAGGCAAGCGCGCCATGACGGTACGGGTCAATGATGTCATTGGCGTTGCCGGGTTTGCGCTGCCGGGGAATTACGTTGACATCATGGTCAATACCGAAAATGACGCCAGCAAAGCCAGTGGCAAGGACAAGATGATCTCCAAGATTGTGCTGGAGCACGTACTGGTGCTCGCGGTGGCCCAGGAAGCCAGCCGGGATGAAACCAAGCCCAAGGTGGTGAATGCCGTAACGCTGGAAGTGACGCCGGAGCAGGCAGAAAAGCTGGATTTGGCGCGCAGTGTCGGTACCTTGACGCTGGTGCTGCGCAATCAGATGGACAAGAGCGCAGTGAATACAACCGGAGCGGACAAGGATGAAATGCTCAGACGTGAAGGTGAGCCGCTTGCAGCACCTGCACCCGTGGTTGTTCCGCCACAGCCGGTCGTGGCGAAGCGGGCGAGTCCGAAGCGGGTGAAAAAAACGCGGCAGGCTCGTGTCGGGACGCAGCAGCCGACAGGTGGCTCGGTCATGGTGATCAAAGGCATCCAGCAGACTGACCAGCGATATTGATCATGGGGTCTGCCTGCCCGGCAGTGCCGTCAGGGGTGGTGAGCGGGTCTGGAATCAACGCAAACGTCGTGAAGGAATTTCGATCATGAAAGTACAGGGATTTCGGTGCACCCGACAGAATCGGGGCAGGACACAAGGGTGGCGACTCATCGCCATGATGACCTGGCTGCTTGCCGGGCCGGCATGGTCGGCCGGAACAGCCACCGCTGTCACGGCGATGGCTGCCACCAGCGCGCTGGGGACTTCGGCCAGCGTCGAGCTCACGCCACACATCGACGCCACGGCAGGAAAGTCGTTGCTGCTGCATTTGCAGACTCCGGCGACACGGGTGTCCGTGGGCAATCCGGCAGTGGCTGACGTGATCTTGCTCAGCGCAACGGAAATCTACCTGCTGGGCAAATCCGTCGGCACCACCAATATCATGGTGTGGAGTCGCGGCCGGCCGGCAACCGTGGTGGATGTGACCGTGGGTGTCGATGCAGAAGCCCTGCAGGCGCAGTTGCGAGAATTGTTGCCCGGAGAAAAAGGCATCAAGGTCGAGGCAGTGGCGGATTCGCTGGCATTGACCGGCACGGTTTCCGATGCCGCCCGTATTGACAGGGCCATGGCGCTGGCCAATGCCTACGCCGGCAAGAAAGTGCTCAACCTGATGCAGGTGTCGGCACCCCAGCAGGTGCTGCTGGAAGTCAAGGTGGCCGAGGTATCCAAATCCCTCGTCGACAAGCTGGGAGCGCAATACAATGCCCAGCGTTTCGGACCAAGCTGGAGCCCGAGCGTGTTGTCATCCTTCCTGCTTCCAGGGCTGGGCGGAAATCTGAGCCTGTTCCATGATGCCAACAACAGCTTGTCCGCCACTGCTGAACGTGACAACAATCTTGTGAAGATTCTTGCCGAGCCAAACATCATGGCGATGAGTGGTCAGGAAGGCTCCTTCCTGGCGGGCGGCATGATATTCATTCCCGTGCCGCAAGGGGGCATCGGCGGGGTGACCATTACCCTCGAAGAGAAGGAATTTGGCGTCGGCCTGCGTTTTACGCCGACTGTGCTTGATGGCGATCTGATCAATCTGCGTGTGTCGCCCGAAGTCTCCGAACTGTCGACTACAGGCACAACGATCACCGCCGCTGGTGTCACCAGCGTGCTCCCGACCATTACGACCCGGCGGGCATCCACCACAGTGCAGCTGCGTGATGGCCAGAGTTTTGCCATCGGCGGGTTGATCAAGAATAACGTGACACAGAACGTCAACGCATTTCCGGCACTGGGAGAATTGCCGGTGCTGGGGGCCCTGTTCCGCAGTAGTGCGTTCCAGAATGACCGTACCGAGTTGATGTTCGTGATCACGCCGCACCTGGTCAAGCCGCTGCCAGCGGACTACAAGCTGCCGACCGACAATTTTGTGGAGCCAACGCGCGCCGACTTTTTCCTCAAGGGCAAGATGGAAGGTCAGGCTGCTGCGCCTGCCCCCGCACCAGTTGCACCCGCCCCCGCACTAGCTGCAACTGCCCCTGCACCAGCTGCACCGGCGCCTGCACCAGCTGCACCGGCTGCAGCGCAGCCTGTGCCGGTTGGAACGCAGGACACCGGTGGCGGATTCGAAATGAAGTGAACGGGAGAGCTGTGATGAATACTTCCAGATTCAACATGTGGCCGGTTGCCGTCCTGTGCACGACCCTGCTGGCGAGCGGGTGTGTTGCCCAGACGCCCAATCTCGATGCGACATTTGGTGATGCGGTCAATACTGCGACCGCGCAGCAGGTCGTCAATCCGGACGCGGCGCAACAGTCTGCGCCACCAGCCGGCCTTGACGGACAGGCAGCCAGGGCGACGATGGACCGCTACCACAAATCCTTTGAGCGGCCACCGGTGCAGAGCAATGCCTATACCATCGGAGTGAGCAGTGTGACCACTCCTTCGGCCATGACCGCGCCCTGATTGATTGCGGTGATGTACCAGACACGGGAGGCGATGATGAACCGGACAGTGAACATCCGCACTCGCCAGCACGGCGCGGTGGCCATCGTGGTCGGGTTGTCGCTGTTCGTGTTGGTAGCACTGCTTGGGCTGGTGCTGGATCTGGGGCATGTCTACATCGTCAGGACCCAGTTGCAGAATGCGGCCGATGCGGCGGCACTCAGTGGCGCCAAACAGCTGGACGGCACGCTGGCCGGGGTCGGCAGTGCGGTGAATTATGCGATAGCTGCCGCCGGCTACAACCGTTCCGATTTTACCGTACCGGTAAGTATCGATATCGGTGACATCAGTGTCGGCAATTGCCCGCAGGACAGTTGCATGACTCCTGCCAGCAGCATCAGTACACCGGCCCAGGCTGCTGGGCTGACCTTTCTCAAGGTGATGATTCCGTCAGGCAGCATGAATACCTGGTTCATGCGCGCCATCCCTGGCGGACAACAGAGCACTGCTACCTACGGGCTGGCAGTGGCTGGAAAATATGTGGTGAACATCACGCCGCTGGCGGTTTGCCGCTTGCCCGATCCGGGCACGACGAATGAACTGGGATATGAGCGTGGCGTGACTTACCGGATCAGTGATGCCAATCCGATCGGGCCGGGCACCATGTACTGGATCGATCCCGCTTCGGCGATTCCCGGCCAGTGCAGCGTGACCAACACCCCCGATACACTGCCGTTTATCTGTACCGGAAAAACCGGATTCACGCCGATGGTCGGCCAGACGGTTAACACCAATACCGGTGTGTCGACGCCGCAGGTGATGGCGCTCAATTCGCGGCTTGGCATGTATACCGCGCAGAACAAGTGCGATCCGGCCAGCGCCCCGCCGGACACCAATGTCAGGCAGTATGTCTACAACGGCACCGGTGCCGGCGCGCCAGGGAAATGGATGAACCCGACGCCGGTGCAGCAGAGCCTTACGTTCGGTACTTATGGCGGTGTTTACCGGGAAATGCCTTATGCAAGCCGGACGTTTGCCAGTTATGGCGTGCTCTGGTCAGCGTACCGGCCCAGTGGCGCCACGGTGGCGCAATGGTCGACCCTGTACAACGGCAACGCGGTCAATTATCCCGAATCCTCCCCCTATGCGCAGCGCAGCGGTAACTACTTTCTTGCTCCGCCAGTGGCGTACACGCCCGTGCCCGGTCGTCGGATCATGAACATGGTGATCGTCGACTGCACCACTGCTGGCGGGGTGTGCCGCCCGGCTTCAGTGCTCGGAATCGGCCGGTTTTTCCTGCAGATGCAGGCCAGCGGCCCAAAGGATGTTTATGTGGAATTCGGCGGTCTGCTACCGACCCCCTTGCCGACAAGCGATATCAAGTTGTATCGGTGAACTGACATGGATTCTCTGACTTTCGTTCCGCGCAGCAACACACCACGCCAGGCCGGCGCGGTGACCGTCGAATTCGCGTTGGTGGCGATTTTCCTGATGCTCATTGTCGCTGGCATCATCGAATTCGGTCGGGCATTCTGGTACCTGGATGCCATGACCAAGGCCACCCGCGACGGGGCGCGTTACTTGTCCACGGTGCCGTCCAGCCAGCTTGGCAGTGTGGGAGTGCCGACCGCAGAGGCATTGGTGGTGGCCGAAGTCAATGATGCCGGCCTGATACCCCAGCTTGCGACTGCAAATGTAAATGTAAGCTGTGTGCCGGGTGGCTGTCAGGATGTGACGGCGGGTAACGGCACAGCGCCAGTCTATGTGACCGTCGCCATTAGCGGTTACCCCATCACCATTGGCGGCATGATCCCGTTTTTTGCGCCGGGCAGCGAACCTGTGAGCTATACCCGTTCGCTGGCACCCAGTACCACCATGCGTTACATGGAGTGAAAGGGGCATCATGCAGGCAACGACCAGATACCGGTGGCAGGACCCAGGACAGTGCGGCGCGGCTGCAGTGGAGTTTGCCCTGATAGCCGTCGCCTTCTTCCTGCTGTTGCTCGGTATTCTCGAATTCGGGCGTTTCATGTACGTGCGCAATACCGTACAGGAGGTGACTCGTATCGCTGCGCGCGAGGCCGTCGTCAGTGATTTTACTGCCGGACAAATCGCCACCATCCAGCAGGATGCGGTAATGAATGACAGCGCGGGTGGCGATTCGGTGTTGCCGGCAGTGCCCGAGATCACGGCAGCGGATGTACGCATCCATTATCTGAGCGCACCTGGCGTAGAGATACCCTCGGGCAGCATGCCGGCCAGCCCGGAAGACAATATTTCTGCCTGCCTGGATCCGGACCGGAGCAATAGCTGCATCCGTTTCGTCATGGCCGAGGTGTGCGCCGGGCAGGGAACGCCCTGCAGCGATCCGGTAATCTACCAGCCAATGATTGCTCCCTTTGCATTTCTGCAGATTGCAATTCCGCCTTCATCGGTAATGATGCCCGCGGAGAGTCTGGGATACACCCAATAGGTACAGGAAAGTGGACACATGAAGATCAGCATCGTTTCCCGTGATCATGCACATGCCGCCACGCTGCGGCAATGGTTGCTGGATGACAGCCCGCAGCGTCAGATAGCGATCCTGGATGGTGGTCTGGAACTGCTGGAACGCGACTGGGGCAATGAGCCCGGCATCTTTGTCGTGGACGGGATCTGCCCGGTCGGTGATGAATTCGACATGCTGGAGCAGCTGGGTGACCGGCATCCCGGGCAGGCTTTGGTGTTCCTGTGTGCAGAACCATCATCAGAGCTGCTGCTGAAAATGATGCGTCTGGGTGTACGCGAAGTTTTGCCCCTGCCGGTGAAGGCCGAAGTCCTGTGTGCGACCACGGGCCGGATCGAACAGTCGTTTTCCGCAACCCCGGCCAGGTCGGGCAAGATCATTGCCTTCATTGCCTGCAAAGGTGGCAGCGGTGCCACGTTTCTCGCAACCAATCTCGCTTATGTGCTGGCCGAACACCAACCGGATCAGGTGGCCCTGTTCGATCTCAATCTCCAGTTTGGTGATGCGTCGCTGTATGTTTCCGACCATGTTCCGGCCAATACCCTTGCTGACGTGGCGGACAATATTTCACGCATGGATGCTTCGTTCCTGCACGCTTCGTTGCTGCACGTGCTGCCTAATTTCGGTGTGCTGGCGGCTCCGGACAATGTAGAGCGTTCGGCGCAGATCAAGCCAGCGCATATCGAGACACTGCTGGCGCTGGCGCGCAGGCAGTATGACTACGTCGTGCTGGACATGAGTCGGACGCTGGATGCCGTCAACCTGATGGCGCTGGACCATACGGACAAGGTGTTTCTGGTGTTGCAGGAAAACCTTCCGTTCATCCGGGATACGCGGCGCATGCTCGATTCCCTGCGGGAACTGGATTATGGCAAGCAAAAGATTCATCTGCTCGTCAACCGCTATGAAAAAGGTGGCGAGATCGACATCGAGGATGTCGAGCGCACGCTGGGCATGAAAGTGTTTGCGACCATCCCCAACAGTTACAGGAACGTGTCGTCTTCGGTCAACCTCGGTATTCCGCTCCTGAAGGTGGCGCCGCATGATCCGGTGACACGCAGTCTGCGGGAAATCGCTGAGACACTGGGCAGCAAGCAACGGCCGTCGAAAGGGGACGGTTGGCTGGCTTCGTTGCTGCATCACTGAGAGGTAGCCGCAGGTGGCGGCTGTTCCGCCGCAGCGGCAAGACAAGGAGTGCAATGATGTCGTTACGAGACAGTCTGGAAGGCGTGGGCGGGGAAGCGGTGAATGAACGTTCGGACTTGCTGGCAGGCGGATTCGTGGAGCGCAAGTCTTATTCCGAGCTGAAGACCCGCATTCACCGCAAATTGCTCGACCGGGTCGATCTGGCCATGATGGAAACCATGTCTCCGGAACAGTTGCGTGCCGAACTCAAAACCATGGTGGAGCGACTGCTCTCGGAAGAGACGCTGGCGATCAATGAGGACGAGCGCAAGAACCTGGTGCGTGACATCCAGCATGAGGTGCTTGGTCTGGGTCCACTGGAGCCGCTGATGGCCGATCCGACCATTTCTGACATTCTGGTCAATACCTACCGGCAAGTGTATGTCGAGAGGCGGGGCAAGCTGGAACTGACGCACGTGCATTTCGAAAACGAGCAGCATCTGCTGAAAATCATCGACAAGATCGTCTCCGGTGTGGGGCGGCGCGTCGATGAATCGAGTCCGATGGTCGACGCCCGCTTGCCGGATGGTTCGCGGGTCAATGCGATTATCCCGCCACTGGCAGTGGATGGCGCAATCCTGTCGATCCGGCGGTTTGCGGTGGTGCCGCTGCATATGGAGGATTTCATCCGGTTTCGCAGCCTGACTCCCGAAATGGCGCAGATCATCGAAGGATTGGTCAAGGCCAAGATCAATCTGCTGATTTCTGGCGGTACCGGTACCGGAAAAACCACGCTGCTCAATATTCTGTCAGGTTACATCCCGCCCATGGAGCGGGTCATCACCATCGAGGATGCAGCCGAACTGCAACTGCAGCAACCCCATGTGGTCCGTCTGGAAGTCCGCCCGGCCAATATTGAGGGCAAGGGCGAGGTCACACAGCGCATGCTGGTGCGCAACAGCCTGCGCATGCGTCCGGACCGTATCATCGTCGGCGAAGTGCGCGGCGCAGAAGTGCTCGACATGCTGCAAGCGATGAATACCGGCCATGAAGGTTCGATGACCACGGTACATGCCAACAGTCCGCGTGATGCCTTGATCCGTCTGGAGAACATGGTGGGCATGGCCGGGTTGAACCTGCCGCCGAAAACCATGCGGCAGCAGATCAGCTCTGCACTTACCGCCATCATTCATGTGTCGCGCCTGAGTGATGGCAAGCGCAAACTGAGCAGTATCCAGGAGATTACTGGCATGGAGGGCGACATCATCACCATGCAGGAAATATTCATTTTCGAGCAGACCGGTGTGGCAGCAGACGGAACCGTACTGGGACATTTTCGTGCAACGGGTATTCGGCCGAAATTTGTTGACCGCTTGCGGGTGCATGGCATCGCCCTGCCGGACGATCTGTTCGACCCGCTGCGGCTGTATGAATAGGAGGCTGATGTGGATTCGCTCTACTTGCTCCTGTTGATGGTCTTTCTGGCCGTTGCGCTGTTTCTGGAAGGGCTGTATGTGGCGTGGAATGCACACAGTGGCCCGGAAGCACGTCGTATTGCGCGCCGGTTGCAACTCATGTCAGCTGGCGGTGATGGCTCCGAAGCCAGCGTCCTGGCCAAGCAGCGACTGTTGTCCAGCACGCCGGCTGTGGAACGCCTGCTGTTGCAGATTCCGCGAGTGCATGTCCTGGATCGGCTGCTGGTGCAATCGGGAGTCAAAGTGCAGGTGGCCGGATTTCTTGGTCTGATCCTGATCATGGCCGTCATCGGGGTGGCACTGGGGATCGTACTCGGCTGGATGCCGGGACTGGTACTGCTGTTGACCCTGGCACTGATGACATTGCCATGGTTGTATGTGCTCAATGCGAGGCAGAAGCGGCTCGATATGCTCGAACAGCAATTACCGGACGCGCTCGACCTGATGGGGCGTGCCATGCTGGCTGGGCATGCATTTCCGAGTGCCCTGAAAATGGTTGGTGATGAAATGCCGCAACCGGTATCAGGCGAGTTTCGTGTCGTGTTTGATGAAATCAACTATGGCATACCCATCCAGGATGCGATGTCCAACCTTGCCACCCGCGTGCCCAGTACGGATTTGCGTTATTTCGTGATTTCGGTGCTGATTCAGCGGGAAACGGGTGGAAATCTCGCTGAATTGCTGGGGAATATCAGCGCGCTGATCCGCGCCCGGCTCAAATTGCTAGGTACGGTGCGTGTACTGGCTGCCGAGGGGGTGCTATCCGCCAAGATCCTTACTGCGTTGCCTTTCGTGCTGGCATTTGCCATCAATCTGCTCAATCCCGGTTTCCTTGCCCAGTTGTGGACAGATCCGATGGGATTGAAACTGGTGTGGGCTGCGTTCGGGTTGATGCTGATCGGGATATTCTGGATGTGGCGCATCATCAAGATTCGTATCTGATTTGGGCGTCAGAAGCTGGGGAATTCATCATGAGCATGCAGCAAATCATTTATCTGGCGATCATCTTCCTGGTGGTTTCGGGAGTGGTACTGGTAATCTTTTTTCAACTGTCGCAAAGCGAAATGCGCGGACGCCTGCAGCAATTGGGCCAGGATGTGGTCCAGCCGACTACTGCGGTGACCAATGGCGAACCGGTCTGGGTGCACCGCATGGCGATATGGGCCAGTCCGTTGGCCAGGTTGTCGCTGCCGGAAGAAGGCTGGGAGAACTCACAACTGCGCATCCGTTTCATGAATGCGGGCTACCGTGGTGCGCATGCCCCGATCCTGTTTTTCGCGCTCAAGACGCTGCTTACCTTCGTCGTGCCGTTGATATTCTTCGCCGCCACGCTGCTGCTCGATCTTCACCTTCGGCCGGAGGTGTTTCGTCTGCTGTTTGTGCTGAGTGCCGCGCTGGGCTATTTTTTGCCCAATCTGGTGCTGTGGCGCCAGACCGTGCGTCGCAAGCGCGAAATTTTCGAACATTTCCCGGATGCCATCGATCTGATGACCGTGTGCGTCGAAGCGGGGCTCGGCCTGGATGCGGCGCTGGCCCGAGTGGGTGAGGAAATGAGTTTGAGCAGCCAGGTGATGGGCGAGGAAATGCATTTGGTCAATCTGGAACTGCGTGCCGGCAGCACACGCGAACGTGCGTTGCGCAATCTGGCGCTCAGAACCGGGGTAGAAGAAGTGGACATGCTTGTGGCGATGCTGGTGCAGTCGGACCGTTTTGGCACCAGCGTGGCCGATGCCCTGCGCGTCCATTCTGACAGCTTGCGTACCAAGCGGCGGTTGCGCGCAGAGGAGGCGGCAGCAAAGATACCACTCAAGCTGTTGTTCCCATTGATATTTTGCGTATTTCCGTCCATGCTGCTGGTGTTGCTTGGGCCGGCATTCATCAGTATTTATCGTATTTTGCTGCCGACGTTTGCCGGGCAGCAGTAACTGCTCCGGAAGGAGGTGGAACATGGATTCCAGACGATTGACCGGATTGATGGCATGTTGTGTGCCCTTGCTGGGCAGTTGTGCCGTGCAGCAGACTGCCCAGGCACCCAACTGGATGGTTGCTCCAGTGAATCGGGTAAGCAACGCGGCTGGGCCTGCGGCCTATTATCAGCTGGGCCGCTATTACCAGGGTCAGCACCGCTATATTCAGGCCGCCGCGGCGTACCGCAAGGCGCTCGCGCTCGATCCGGACAGTGTTGACGCGCTGAACGGGCTAGGCGTGGTATACGCCCTGCAAGGTCACTATGACCAGGCGGCCGAACTGCTGTCGCGCGCAGTCACTGCTGCGCCCGGCTCGGCGCAGGCGCAGAATAATCTGGGGTATGTGCGGTATCTGCAAGGCGATTTCCGAAAGGCCATTGTCTCGTTGCGTGAAGCGACCCGGCTTGACCCCTCCAACCAGCATGCACTGGCCAATCTGGCGTTGGCTTATGCCCGCTCCGGGGATGAGGCTGATGCCCTGATCGCACGGACTGAAGTCACCGGGATGCCGGCTGCCGGGCATGTGCGCTCCGGATCGGTCATTCGCACACAGCCCGGGACAGTTGCCGTGGCGCAACAGCCGGTTGCAGCAATTCCACCCGGTGTTGGAGCGGTGCAGGTGGCAGGAGTGGAAATTCCGCGCATGCCCAGCCAGATTGTTGCGGTCCGCATTGCGCAAAATGTGATTGAGTTGCGTGATCGAAATGTCCGGGACGCCGGTGCTGTCGGGGACGCCGGTGCTGTCGGGGACGCCGGTGCTGTCCGGGACGTCAGTGCTGTCCGGGACGTCAGTGCTGTCCGGGACGTCAGTGCTGTCCGGGACGCCAGTGCTGTCCGGGGCGCCAGCCCCGCTGCGATGCGTCTCATGAATGTCGAGATCGCCAATGGCAATGGAGTGCCAGGGATGGCACGCCAGGTCGGCCAATATTTGCATACACGCGGGTTTGTCGCCGGACGGTTGACCAATCAGAAACCGTTTGTCGTGCGTGTGACGCTCATACAGTACAGCAGTGGCTATCGCTATGCGGCGGAGCGTTTGCGTGCCTTGCTGCCCAGTTCGGCACACATGGTGATGAATTCGGCAGCACACGATCGCATCCCGTTGCGGCTGGTATTGGGACACAATATGGCCGGCGACACGCGCTGGCTCGAAACGCATGAGATGCCTGCGCGCCTGGCGATGAACCAGA
This sequence comes from Pseudomonadota bacterium, assembly GCA_021782795.1. Taxonomy (GTDB): domain Bacteria; phylum Pseudomonadota; class Gammaproteobacteria; order Burkholderiales; family Sulfuriferulaceae; genus Sulfuriferula. Next base: position 27,000 of record JAJXUP010000012.1, read on the forward strand.
CGATGGTCGGTGCAGTACTGCGCGAAACGTCGGTTGATGGCGAAACACGCTGAGCAGAGGCGTGCAAACGGTATCCCGGGTGTTCACTGGTGTGGGCAGCAGGGTTGTAGCAAGGGTATTTCTTTCTGACAGAGGGGGTGTGAAATGGCTGATACGCAACAACATATCATTGAGCCCGAGAGACATGGGATCTGGATCGCCGCGGCGTTCATTCTTGCCTTGCTGGCACT
>JAJXUP010000127.1 GCA_021782795.1 Pseudomonadota bacterium
AGTGGGTGCGTTTCGTCGAGAAAGCGCCAGCACAGCACGAACAGCATCAGTCCGAGCAGTGCCATGAACACGAATACCGAATGCCAGCCAAAGGCGTCGTGCAGCCAGCCTCCGATGATCGGGGCAACGGCCGGTGACAGGCCGAACATCATGGTGATGCGCGACATCAATTGCTGCGCCTCCGGGCCGTCATGTAGATCGCGTACGATGGCGCGACCTACGATCATGCCGGCGCCGGCAAACAGACCTTGCAGGCCACGCAGCAGGATGAGTGTGCTGATATCGGTGGCAAAGGCCGAGGCAAGCGAGGTGGCGATGAATCCGATCAGCGACGCCAGGATCACCGGACGCCGGCCATAGGCGTCAGACAGCGAACCGTGAAACAGCATCATGAAGGCAAAACACAGCAGGTAGACGCTCAGTGTCTGTTGCAACTGCATCGGACTGGCATGCAGGCTGGTTTCGATACTGGTGAACGAGGGCAGGTAGGTATCGATCGAAAATGGCCCGAGTGTGGCCAGTCCGGCCAGCAGCAGACTCAGCACGTGCCGGTTTGGGGCCGGTTGCACGCTCATTGGCGCGGAAGTTTCAATGGGCACGTTCCTGTACCAGCACCCAGGGCGCGAGCACAACCGCCCAGAGCGGCGGATGACGCTGCTGCCAGTCGACGGCCGTGGCATCGTCGAGCGGGCCAAGCCTGCCGGATTGCATGAGGATTTCGATGTCGCTGCTCTGGTCGGTGGCGATCTGCACGGCGACCTCGATCAGATCCAGTTCTGCATGCACCCGGATCAGTTTTCCGCGCGCAAAAAAGGTGCGCAGTTCAGCCCAGTCGGCGCGCGCAGTCTCGCCAAGCAGGCGGGCGCGCAGCAGGTCGATCTCGTCCGGATTCATGGTTCGTTGTCTTCTCCGGGTAACACGGCAGGAGGGGGGCGACGCAGGTGTTCCAGATCGACGGCTTCGATCTGGCTGAAGCGACGGCTGATTTTCTGACTCGTCACCTGCACTTCGCTCGCGTCTTCGTGGGCCTGGCGAATATGGTCGGCCAGTTTTTTCATGCGCTGGTCGAAACGGCCGAATTCCTTGCCCAGTCGTGCCAGTTCGTCCTGGATGATATGCACCTGCCGGCGCGTCTCAACGTCTTTGATCACTGCGCGAGCAGTGTTGAGCACGGCCATCAGCGTAGTGGGCGAGACGATCCAGACGCGACGTTGCTGGGCGTATTCGTTGAGTTCGGCATGGTTGCCGTGAATTTCGGCGAACACCGCCTCGGCCGGGACAAACATCACCGCCCCTTCGGAGGTTTCGCCCTCGATGATGTACTTGGAGGCGATGTCATCGATGTGCTTGCGGATGTCGGCCTTGAAGGTGCGCGTGGCTGCCACGCGGTCGGCCTCGGGCAGGTCGCTGGCTATCATGCGGTGGTAGTTTTCCAGCGGAAACTTGGCGTCGATGGCAACGTTACCGGTTGGCGATGGCAGTTTCAGCAGACAGTCGGCACGCGTGCCGTTGGACAGCGTCACCTGGAAGGCGCAGGCGTCAGGTGGCAGAATATTGCGTACCAGACTTTCCAGCTGCACTTCGCCGAAGGCGCCACGCGAGCGTTTGTCGCCCAGCAGCGTTTGCAGCGACACCACGTTGCTGGTCAGGCCATCGATCTTTTTCTGTGCTTCGTCAATGGTGGCGAGGCGGGCCATCACGCTGGCAAATGTCTCGTTGGTTTTCTTGAACCCATCGTCGAGTCGTTCGGCCACTTTGCCGCTGATGTCAGCCAGGCGGCTCTCGACGGTCTTGTTCAGGGTGTCGACGACCTGCGTCAACTGGGCGCCGACCTGCTGCAGCGTTGTCTGCAGAAGCAGTTGGTCGGCCCGCCCCTGATCGGCCAGCGACTGCAACGTCTTGCCGAGAAAATCGGATTGCGCAGCCTTGAGCGCTACAGCTGATTCGGCCAGCTGGAACTGCAAGGTTTCCCGGCTGCGCGCCAATTCTCCGGCTTGCGATTGCGACAGGTCGTGCAGGGATTGCTGCAGGGTTTCGCGGTTACCGGCCAGGGCTGCGGCCTGGGCGGATTGCAGCGTGTGCAGGGCCTCGCGCAGTTGGCCCAGTTCGGTGGTCATCAGACTGCGCAGCCGTTCCGAATGGTCGAGCAGTGCTGTCTGCATGCGGTCGGACTGGGCGGTCAGCCCCTGGTGCAGGTCGGCCAGCATGGCCCGGTGGCGCGTCTCGATGGCGGCATCGATCTGCGACGGCAGTTCGTCCAGCCTGCGTTGCGTGCGCGACTGCAGCGCCAGCATCATCCCGGCCAGCACGAGTACTCCGAAAATCAGGGCGGCGGGCAGGAGCATGAGCTAGCGTGCGCTGGCCGAGTGCGCAGCGGCCCGTCCGCTGCGTTGCTCGTGTTGCGGCCGAGCGGTGCAGGTCATTTTCTGGCCGTGCGGCGCAGGCGCGAGAGTAGGCGCCGGGCCAGTTCGCCGAACAGCTCGGTCTGGGTCGGGTGCGGGTGGATGGCACGCGCCACCTGTTCCAGCGTCAGTCGTGCCGAGACCATCATGACCGCTTCGCCGATCAAGGTGTCGGTATGGTCGGCAAGGAAATGCACGCCGATGATGACATGGCTGTTTTTGTCCGCCACCAGCTTGATCAGACCATGCGTTTCGCCACTGATCATGGCCTTGGCATCGATGCTCATCGGCATCTTGGCTTCCACCGCATCGATGCCTTTGGCTTGAGCCTGAGCCAGCGACAGTCCGACGAATCCGGCTTCCGGACGGCTGAAGGTCACGCCGCAGTCGAGGTCCTGTTCGTAGTTCACAGCTTCGCCCAGCAGGTTCGATGCTGCAACGCGCCCTTGCGTCGCTGCGGTGTGGGCCAGCATGTAGCCGCCCACGACGTCGCCAACCGCAAAGATGTGCGGCGTGCTGGTGCGGCCGCGCGTATCGACGCGGATGGCAGCTCCATCGAGTTCCACGCCCACGGCCGCGAGGTTGAGCCGGCTGGTGTCAGGCCGCTTGCCGGTGGCCATCAGTACGTAGTCGCAGCCGAATTGTTGCTGCTGTCCGTCTGCACCGGTCCAGCTGACATTCATGGCGCTGGCCGTGCCGGAAATGGCATCAATCTTCACGCCGGTGGCCACGGTGAATTCCTGCTGCAGCACGTCTGTCAGCTGCTTTGCCACATCGCTTTCCAGTTCGGCCAGAATCCGGTCCTTGGCCTCAAGCACCAGGATTTCGCTGCCGAAATCATGGAAAATCTGTGCCATTTCGATGCCGATCACCCCGCCGCCGATGATGGCCAGTCTGGCCGGTGGTGCGGGCAGGTTCCAGATGGTGTCCGAAGTGATGACGCCGCCAGTGGCCAGGCCTTCACGGGCACCGGGGATCGGCGGCACGAACGGCGGGGCGCCGGTGGCGATCACGGCTGCACCGAAGCTGAGCGTGTAGGCCTCGCCTTGCGGAGGCTGTACCTGGATCATGTGCGCATCGACGAAGGAGGCGAATCCCTCGCGTACGTCGATCTTGACACCCTTGTCGGTCTTGAGGGCCATCTCGCCCCGGGTCTGCAGGATCGACTTGCGGTGCTGTTCGAGCACCCCCCAGTCCAGCATGGGGGTGGCAGTGCCGAGCACACCCTTGGCGGCATCGTGTGCGCGGTCGCGGATCAGGTCGGCGCTGTGACGCCATGCCTTGGATGGAATGCAGCCGCGCCACAGGCATTCGCCGCCGGGTAACGGGGCATTGTTGATCATGGCGACCTTGACACCGTGTTCGACCAGATCGCGCGCGCAATCTTCTCCGCCTGGTCCGCCGCCCAGTACGATCACCGGGAAATCCCAGTCGCCCGGCGGAATCGGGCTGGGCGCTTCGGCCTGTAACCAGCTTTCAGGCTGTTCGATGATCTGTTTGAGGCTGGTCAGCCACTGTGCAACATGCGCGCCGTTGACAACCCTGTGGTCGGCGGTGATGCATACCGGCATGCCTTCGGGGCCGGTGGCAGCGATGGCCATGATCGCGGCGATGCCCGGGGTCGGAATGGCGGTGAAGTGGGAGACGCCAAACATACCCATGTTGGAAATGGTGAAGGTCGGGTTGGCGTATTCCGCCGGCGCAAGCTTGCGCGCCCGTGCACGCGGCATCAGTTCGGACCACTCCGCCTGAAGTTGTTCAAGGGATTTGTCTTCGATGCGATTCAGGATCGGCACGACCAGCCCGCCGCCATCGGCAGCGACGGCAATGCCGAAATTGTGTTCGCTGCGCTCGACGATCTTGTCGACCGGCTGATAGCAGAAATTGAGCATCGGCTGCTGCAGCATGGCCTGTGAACATGCCTTGGCAATCGCAACCGTAACCGATACCTTGCGCGCTTTGGCCGCGGCAATCAGTTTGTCCGGGCGGATATTGACCGTGACATGGAAGGTCGGCATGGTGAGCGCGGCGGTCATGGAGTGCGACACGGCTTTTTCCATCGACGTCATGGCACGGCCGTTGCCCGGCACTTCCACCTGTGGCAGTGAATGCGCCACTTCTTTCATGCTTGGCCGGGCTTGCTGCACGTCATGCGCCACAATGACCTGGTTGGGTCCGCTGCCGTGCAGCTTGTTGAGGTCGACGCCGGTCTGGCCTGCCAGCTTGCGCGCCAGCGGTGTGGCATACTGTCCGACGGGCCGTGCGGCTGGTGCCGCGCCGGGGCTGGCTACGGCGGCCGCAGTTGCCATGGCCGGGCGTGCTGGCACGACAGCTGGCGCATCGCCCTGGTGATGCGTTTCGACAACCTGGTGCGCTGCCGACAGTTGCACTTCGGTGTCATTGACCGTTTCACCGGCGGCCACGATGAATGCCATCGGATGGCCAACCTGTACGGTGCTGCCGACGCCTGCGATGGGGCCGGAAAGAATGCCTTCCTGGAACACCTCGACGTCCATGATGGCTTTGTCGGTCTCGACCGTAGCGACGATGTCGCCGCGCGCCACCGCGTCGCCGATGCGCTTTTCCCAGGTGACCACCACACCTTCGGTCATGGTGTCGGACAACTGCGGCATGGCGATTGCGATGCCCGAATGGTGCGGAATCATTTCGGTCGGGGCAACGTCGGTGACCACTTCGCCGCTGGCAATGCTCGCTTCTCCCAGCGAATCGCTGATGTAGCCCATGGCGGCGGACACGGCTACCGTGGCGCCGACTTCGGCCAGCGGACCGACCAGATAGCCAGGCTTGAACACCTCGACATCCATGATGGCCTTGTCGGTTTCCACGGTGGCGACGATGTCGCCGCGTTCAACGCGGTCACCGATGCGTTTTTCCCAGCTGACCACCACGCCTTCGGTCATGGTGTCCGACAGTTGGGGCATGGTGATGATGTAATGGTGTGAAGCGGTCATGTGCGAACCCTCGTCAGGCTTTGCCGAACAGTTTCAGCACCGCACGCACGATATCTTCGTGGTCGGGGATGGCTGCTTTTTCCAGCGTGTGGTTATAGGGTTGTGGGACCAGGGCCGAGTGCACACGCACCGGTGCGGCGTCGAGTTCAAAGAAACATTCTTCGTTGATGATGGCCATGACCTCGGCGCCGACGCCGACCGGAGCCTCGTCTTCTTCTGCAACCACAGCACGGTGCGTCTTGCTGACCGATTTGCGGATGCCTTCGCGGTCAAGCGGCGACAGGGCG
>JAJXUP010000128.1 GCA_021782795.1 Pseudomonadota bacterium
AGAAAATATCCTTGTGCGCCACCGGAATGCCGGTCAGCGGGCCCGCCTGACCGGCAGCGCGACGCGCGTCGGCTGCGGCAGCCTCGGCAAGGCTGGCATCGGCATTGACGGTAATGAACGCATTGACTGCAGGATTCAGGCGCTCGATGCGAGTCAGGTAATCACGGGTCAACTCGACACTGGACAACGTGCCTTGCGCAAGCTGCCCGGACAATTGCTTCAGGGTGGCTTCGCTCATTTATTCGATTACCTGCGGCACAAGATACAGCCCTTCTGCAGATTGCGGCGCAAGCGCAAGGAACTTTTCACGCTGATCGCATTCTGTAACGGTATCCTCACGCATGCGCTGACTGACGTCGAGTGCATGCGCCATGGGCATGATGTCATGCGTGTCCACCGCCTGCATGCTGGCGATGAGCCCGAACACTCCGTTGAGCTGCTGCTGCCAGGCCAGCGCCTCGTCAGCAGTCACTGCAATGCGCGCCAGTCGGGCGACGCGTTCGACATCCTGCAGGGACAAAGACATGATTGTACAATTCTTCACAGAAAACAAGTGTAATAGGGTATCATAACGGGTTTCTGCCCGCCAGCGAATGCCACCTGGTTTGTTGCCGGCAGACGAGCGTCATCTTCACCACTCAAATCGAATGCAACCACCATGTTCGGATCATTACGCGGCTACTTTTCCACCGACCTGGCCATCGACCTCGGCACCGCCAACACGCTGATTTACGTTCGCGGCAAAGGTATCGTGCTCGACGAACCTTCGGTGGTCGCCATCCGTCAGGATGCCAACAGCTCCAAAAAGACGATCCAGGCTGTCGGCCTCGAAGCCAAACAGATGCTGGGGCGCACACCGGGCAACATCACCGCCATCCGCCCGATGAAGGACGGCGTGATCGCCGACTTCACCATCACCGAGCAGATGCTCAAATATTTCATCAAGAAAATCCACAACACCCGCATGTTCCACCCCAGCCCGCGCATCATCATCTGCGTGCCATGCGGCTCGACCCAGGTGGAACGGCGCGCCATCCGCGAATCTGCCATAGGCGCGGGCGCGCGTCAGGTGTATCTGATCGAGGAACCCATGGCGGCGGCTATCGGCGCCGACCTGCCGGTGGCCGAAGCCACCGGTTCGATGGTGGTTGACATCGGCGGCGGCACGACCGAAGTGGGCGTAATCTCGCTCGGCGGCATCGTCTACGCCAATTCGGTCCGCGTTGGTGGCGACAAGTTCGACGAGGCCATCATCAATTACATCCGCCGCAATTACGGCATGCTGATTGGCGAGGCCACGGCTGAAGCCATCAAAAAAGGCATCGGTACCGCTTTCCCCGGCCCCAATGTCAAGGAAATGGAAGTCAAGGGCCGCAACCTGGCCGAGGGCATCCCGCGCAGCTTCACCATCTCCAGCAACGAGATCCTCGAAGCACTGACCGACCCGCTCAACAACATCATCAGCGCGGTCAAATCCGCGCTCGAACAGACACCGCCCGAACTGGGCGCGGACATTGCCGAAAAAGGCATGGTGCTGACCGGCGGTGGCGCCCTGCTGTATGACCTCGACCGCTTGCTGATGGAAGAAACCGGCCTGCCGGTGATCATCGCCGAAGACCCACTGACCTGTGTGGTGCGCGGTTCCGGCCGGGCACTCGAGGAAATGGACCATCTGCAGACGGTTTTTGCCCACGACTCCTGATCACTTCCACTATCCGCCATGGCAGTAGCGCACCCTCATCTCGCCCTGTTTCCCCATGGCCTGAACGCGGGTGCCAAGCTGCTCATCTATCTGGTGCTCAGTATCGTTCTGCTGACTCTGGACAGCCATTATCGCGCGCTTGACCGTGTACGCGGCGGTTTTAACCTGCTGCTCGTCCCCATCGAACAGGGCGTGCAGGCGCCCTGGCTCGCCTGGCGAACCATGGACGCGTTTTTTGTCCGTCAGGCCGAACTGGTACAGGAAAACCACGCATTACGCGCCCAGTCCATCGCCTGGGATCTTGAACGCCAGCACAACCACCAGCTGGAACAGGAAAACCGCACATTGCGCGCGCTGCTCGGCTTGCGTGCCCGTGTCATGCTGCCCAGCACCAGCGCCGAAATCATTGCCATTCCACGCGACCCATGGCGTCGGCTGTTCACCGTGGATGCCGGCAGCATACAAGGCATACAAGGCGGTTCTGCGGTGATCGACGCGCAGGGCCTGCTGGGACAGGTGACCCGCGTCTACCCCGCTGCCAGCGAGATTACGCTGCTCACCGACAAGGAACAGGCCGTACCAATCACCATCGCTCGTACTGGCCAGCATGCCATCCTGTTCGGTACCGGTTCCGACGATTATCTGGAACTGCGCTATCTGCCTCACAGTACCGACATTCGCAACGGCGACCTGCTGGTCACCTCCGGCCTCGACGGGCTCTATCCGCCCGGCTTGCCTGTCGCGCGCATCCAGCATATCAACGCCGGAGCAGGCCAGGAATTCGACAACGTGATCTGCCGACCGGTCGCCGCCATCGACCGCAACCGACAGGTACTCATCATCCACCACACTCCGGTACGTTGAGGTCATGGCCTTTCCACCCCCAAAAGGTCCCGCCATCCCGATCCGCCACAGCAGCATTGTGCTTGCCCTGAGCCTGCTGTCCGGCTGGCTTTTCAACCTGTTGCCCTGGCAGGTGGACTGGTTGTGGCTGCGGCCGGATTTCCTGCTGCTGACGCTGGTGTACTGGGCCATCTATCAGCCTACTGCCATCGGCATCGGCGCCGCATGGTGGCTGGGGCTGCTCGAAGACCTGAGCGACGGCGCCCACCTGGGCCAGCATGCGCTGGGCTACGCAGTGAGCATCTACATTCTTGGTCATTTCCAGCGCCGACTGTATAACTTCCCGCCCTGGCAGCAAGCCCTGCCTGTTCTGACCTTCCTGCTTGCAGAACAGATCATCGACGTGCTGGTAGCCACTTTTCTCGGCGACACCCGCAACGCGCCGCGCTATTTCGTTTCCGTGCTCAGCGGCGCACTGTGCTGGTTCCCGCTCTGGGTTCTGTTGCACCGGCTGCGTACCCCCACACAACCGGCGCCGCAATGAAAGCGCCCATCGAGCTGCGCCCCCGTCAGGAAGAGGTCTCGGGCTTCCGCCAGCGCATCCTTGTCGCGGCCGGTGTGGTGGCCGTCGCGTTCCTGTTGCTGCTGATACGTCTGGGCTACATCCAGATCTACCGTTACGCCTACTACCACACCCTGGCCGAAAACAACCGCATCACCTCGATCCCCGTGCCACCTAACCGCGGCATCATCATGGACCGGAACGGCGTCGTGCTGGCACACAATTATTCCGCCTATAGCCTTGAACTGACTCCGGGAAAAATTTCCAACCTCAACACCACCATCGACCAGCTGGCACAACTGGTTGAAATCACCCCGGCCAACCGGCGCAACTTCTTCAAACTGCTGGCCGAAAGCCGCAATTTCGAAACCTTGCCATTACGCAACCGACTCAGCGACCAGGAGGTGGCTCGTGTGGCCGCCAACCGTTACCGTCTGACCGGGGTCGAAGTCAAGGCACGCCTGTTCCGCCAGTACCCACACGGCACGCTGGCCGCGCACCTGATCGGTTATATCGGCCGCATGAACGATGCCGACATCCGTGCCCTGCAAGCCAGCGGACAATATGACAACTACCGCGGCAGCGACCACCTCGGCAAAACCGGTATCGAACAAAGCTACGAATCGTTGCTGCACGGCCGTACCGGATCGGAGATCATGGAAACCGATGCCGGCGGACATGCCGTACGCACCCTGGCACGGCACGAACCTGTCGCCGGCAGCGATCTGGTACTGTCGATCGATGAGCGCATGCAGGCCATCGCCGAACAGGCATTCGGCGAGCATCGCGGCGCGCTGGTGGCAATCGACCCGCGCAATGGCGAAATTCTCGCACTGGTCAGCCACCCCGAATTCGATCCCAACCTGTTCGTCGATGGTATCGACAACACCGACTGGGATGCGCTCAACAATTCGCCTGACCGTCCGCTGCTCGACCGCGCGCTGCGCGGCGCCTACCCGGAGGGTTCGACCATCAAGCCGTTCATGGCACTGGCAGGGCTGCACTACGGAGTGCGCACCCCACAGGACACGATTGCAGACCCCGGATTTTTCTCCCTGCCCGGCAGCAGCCACCGCTACCGCGACTGGGCACCCAACGGTCACGGCATGGTCGACATGCACCGCTCGATCGTAGTGTCATGCGACACCTACTACTATCGCCTGGCCAACGATCTGGGCATCGACCGCATGCATGACTATCTGGAGCAATTCGGTTTTGGCCGCAAGACCGGTATCGACATGAACGGCGAACTGGCGGGCGTGCTGCCATCACGGGCATGGAAGGCGCACATCTCACGCCAGCCGTGGTACCCCGGAGAAACCGTCATCTGCGGCATCGGCCAGGGATACAATCTGACCACGCCGCTACAGCTCGCAGTCGCGACGGCGACGCTGGCCAACGGCGGCACGGTATGGCGCCCGCGACTGGTTGAAGCCATCATCGACCCGCGCACGGGCCAGCGCATTGCATTGCCACCCCGCATCGCCAACCATGTCGACATTCCCCCGGACCAACTGAAAACGATCGTTGACGCCATGATCGACGTTACCCGTCCCGGTGGCACTGCCGCCAGAGCAAGCGCGGGCGCAAACTACCTGATCGCGGCCAAGACCGGTACCGCCCAGGTCGTCGGCATCCGCCAGAATGAACGGTACAATGCGTCACGCATCGACGCAGCCCACCGCGACCATGCGGTATTCATCGCCTTCGCGCCCGCCGATGCGCCCAAGATCGCAGTGGCCGTGCTGGTGGAAAACGGAGGCCATGGTGGCACATCGGCCGCACCGATTGCACGTGCAGTAATGGACTACTGGCTACTGGGCAAACTGCCCACACCGCCTGCCAGCCTGACCGGAAATCCTCAGGACCCCGCCCATGCCGATTAACGATATACGGCACACAGCAGGAAGAAAACGTGCTGCGACGGCATTTGCGGCCGAACCGCGTCACGGTGGGCCAGGACTGGCCGAGCGCCTCGGCGGCATACTGGCAACGATCGCACGCCACCTCGATTATCCGTTGCTGGCCATGCTGATCACACTGATGCTGCTCAGCCTGTTCGTGCAATACAGCGCCGCAGACGAAAACATGCCCCATCTGCTCATGCACGCGGCCAACATGCTGGTCGCATTGCTGTTGCTGGTGGCCGTGGCCAACGTGCCCCCGCCTTATCTCAAGAGTCTGGCGGTACCGGCCTATGCCGTGGGCGTGATCCTGCTCGTCGGCGTGGCCCTGTTCGGCGATGTGGTCAACGGATCACGGCGCTGGTTACATCTGGGTCCGGTGCGTCTCCAGCCTTCTGAAATCCTCAAGCTCGCCGCTCCCTTGCTGCTGGCGTGGTATTTCCAGATCCACGAAGCCTCGCTGCGACTGAAGCACTACGCCATCGCCAGCATCCTGCTCGTGGTACCGGTACTGCTGGTCGCCCGGCAACCGGATCTCGGCACGGCCATGCTGATCGCCGCCTCAGGCTTTTACGTGCTGTTTCTTGCCGGGCTGCCCTGGCGCATCCTGCTCGGCGCCATCGTGCTCGCCGCAGGCAGTGCTCCGCTG
>JAJXUP010000129.1 GCA_021782795.1 Pseudomonadota bacterium
GCAGACGGACCGGATTCGCGACCGCTGCACCCTCACACTGGAACCCGGCAACATGTATCCGCTTCCTGCTTGCCTTCCAACGGAAGGCCCCAGCCCATGAGCCATTATGCAATCGGCGATCTGCAAGGCTGTTATGCCGCGCTGCAACGCATGCTCGAACGCATTGATTACCGCCCCGATGAAGACCGCATCTTCCTCCTTGGGGATCTGGTCAATCGCGGCGAAGACTCGCTGTCGGTGCTGCGATGGGCACGCAGCAACGGCATCGGCGCCATTCTCGGCAATCACGACCTGCACCTGTTGTCGGTGGCCGAAGGGTTCGCCACCAGCCGCGAGGATGATACGCTGCACGAGATCCTTACGGCGCCGGATCGCGACGAACTGTTACACTGGCTGCGCCATTTGCCGCTTGCGCAGCACGTGCAAGGATACCTGCTGATTCATGCCGGCCTGCTGCCACAGTGGAGCGTCGCCGAGGCGCTTGCACTGGCCTCGGAAGTGGAAACCGTGTTGCGCAGCGCCCACTACCACACATTCTTGCGCGACATGTATGGCAACCAGCCGGCCGGTTGGCACGACGATCTGCGAGGCGCAGACCGGTTGCGCGTCATCACCAATGCGCTGACGCGGCTGCGCTTCTGTTCGACCACCGGCGACATGGACTTCAGCTCCAAAGGTGATCCGGCACACCCGCCACCAGGCTGCCTGCCCTGGTTCCAGATACCCAACCGCCGCAGCGCTGGACACCCGATCGTGTTCGGTCACTGGTCGGCGCTGGGATTACAGTTGCATACAGACAGCATCGCACTCGACACCGGCTGTCTCTGGGGCGGGCAACTCACGGCATTGCGTCTGGAAGACCGGCGGATATATCAGGTGGATTGCGCAGAACTTCCTGGGACAAGGCCGCTGCGATAGCCTGTTCACTGCTCTGCGCCAGTTCACGCCGGCTGCGTCCGGACGCTGCAACCGCCGGGGTGAACATCAGGTCAACGTCCAGCCGGCACAGACCGAGCATGCGCCACAACGATTCGCCCAGCCCCATGTCATCGATCCACTCCGCGCCTCGCTGCCGATAACGGATGCCCACCGGCATGCACAACGCATCGCGGCTGACCGCCACCTGGAACAGGGCCGTCTTGAACGGACGCAGAAACCTGCCATTGCCGGTGGTCGATTCGGGAAACAGCGCCACCACTTCGCCGGCATCGATCCGCGCTTCGAACAGCCGGGTCACGCGCGCGACGTCCCGTCTCAGGTCGCGACGGATGAATACCGTACCGGCACGAACCGCAATCCAGCCGAATACCGGCCAGCTGCGGATCTCGTCCTTGGCCACGAAACGCACGGGAAAACACGCCAGCAACAGAAACGGGTCGAGCCACGAAACATGGTTGGCCACCACCAGACCGCTGCCTCGTGGCATCTCGCCGGACAGATGCAGACGTACACCAAACACCGCCAGCAGCCCGCGCGACCAGACACTGGCAATGCGACCGCGCAAACGCAACGATATCAGCGGAAATACCAGCGCGAGGGTCGCGAGGCCGCCACCAAGCCAGACCAGCAGCCAGACGGCGCGGAACGGGCGCAATAGCGGGCAACGATTCAACGGTTCAGCAGACATGCACCGATTGTACCCCGGATAAGCGGGTCTTCGTCCGGCCACATCACTCCTTGGTCATGAAATGCCGGGCATATTGCCGGTTCATTTCCTTGACCGACAGGAGCATCATGAAATCGGCACAGTTGAATTCGGCATCCCAGGTGGGTTCGCCACAAATGAACGCACCAACACGCAAATAGCCTTTGATAAGCGGCGGAACCGGTACGGACGCGTCATTGCCCAGTCGGTCGAGTGTCAGCGGAACCCGAGGAAAGACCCGCCATTCGACCGGACTCAACACCTCGGCCGACAGCTTGCGGTACAGATTGGCCGCCGTATGACCACCATCCTGCATACCGACACTGGCGCAGCCGACCAGGTAATCGTAATCGTGTTTGCGAAGATAGTCGGCAAGACCGGACCACAACAGCGTGATCACCGCGCCGCCGCGGTAGTCGGCATGCACGCACGAACGACCAATTTCAACCATGCGCGGACGCAGGTGCGTCAACCGGGTCATGTCGAATTCCTGTTCCGAATAGTAACCGCCGATCCTGGCTGCGCTTTCCGGGGACAGTACACGATAAGTGCCGACAACATTGCCGCTGCGCTGGTCGCGCACAATCAGATGATCGCATACCGGATCAAACTCATCCTGGTCAAGCCCGCTTGAAGCTGAAACAAGCTGCGCTCCCATTTCTTCTGCAAAAACCTTGTAACGCAAACGTTGCGCCTCGCGCACTTCCGCCGGGTCGCGAGCAAGGGATACCGTCAGGCTGCTTGCCCGGGAACGCGGTTGAGAAACGGTCTGCTGTTCGTACATCATGAACTCCTGGACACGGTGTCGATGCGCTACCTTACTCAATCCAGGTGACGTTCATGTGAAAAATACATGACATATCAAAGACAAATTTGATACATGCCGTACGGGCAGTCAGGTTGCTGCAATACTGCCTGCACTGCCGACCGATCCCTGCGGCGCAACCGACGACCCGTTCAGACATCCTCTTCGTTACCCGGATTATCCGTCTGACTTGTCGAACGCGTTTTGCGCGCAGCCTTGTCGCGTATCGAACGCAAGGCCTGAATCGTACCGGTGATCGGCGCCAGTTCCGGGTTGGCAGCTGCCATGGCACGCAAGGCGCGATTGCTCGTCGCACCGGTGGCCATGCCACCTCCCGCCCCGGCCAGTTTTCCCTCGAGGTGTTTGCGCCCGTGCGCTTCCATCGATTGCACGACGTCCGGTTTCATGGCAGACAGGCTCTGAATGTGCAGCGACATGCCGCTCGCCAGGGCATGAGAGAACGTCGGGATCTGCTTGCTCAGCGAATAGGCCATGAAACTCCAGAACAGCATGATGATGCCATAGACGATGAAACCGAGAATGTTCTTGCCAATTTCCCACAGCCAGCCGCTGTCCAGCCCAACCACATTGCCGGCATACTGATAGATGATGTTGAATACCGGCAACATCAGCGCCGAGAGCACCACCGCAATCAGCTTGTAGATGCCGCCAGAAATGGCGAATTCGAGCCATTTGGAAAAATAGTGGTTGGCGGGTGGAAAGGCGAGCGTTGCGACGAACACTGGTCCCACCGCCAGAGCGATGTAGATGATGAAATCGCCCATATTGATGAACAGCAGCGAATACAGCATGGCCACCACGAGCGTGCCAGCGCAGATCAGCACCACCCACACCACGAGCACGACATAAAGCAACACCATACCCCAGGCAAACAGCTCCGGCACCACGATCCCCTGCACCGACAGCTGTGCCACGAACTTGGCGCGTGACAGCCAGCTACCGTGGTCCCACATCTGTGGAATCACTTCGAGCAGATCGACGATGGCGTTCCAGTAATTATCGACCATCTGGTCGGTGGGACCGGAACCCGCACCGAACGGCTGACTGAGCTGCTCCATGCCCACGGTGAGAAAACCGGCCACACCCACCCCGGCGGTATCAGTCCAGCCCAGCAGGATCTCCAACGCAATCAGGGTGACCAGGATCTGGTTGATCAGCGTGCGGATCACCTGATCCATCTGCCCCGAAAGGATACCCTGAAAAATATTCCACCCCGCAGTGAGGGCAAAAAATACCGCCAGCAGTTTCTTTCCGGTCGGCACCAGCAATGGTGCCAGTTTCGCCCCTGCCACATGCATGGCGCCGATTACCGCGACCACGGATTGCTTGAAGGATTGCTGGCCATTGAGCACCATATCATTGCCGGTTGTGGCCGCCGGCGCGGACGTTGCGGCCTGCGCAGACACACTGCAACCGGCAGCCGCCAGCATCAGCACCAGCCACAACAAGGTACGCACGCAGAATTTCATCTCATCCTCTCCAGCGAGCCAGTATGCGTGCCAGGGTCAGGCACAGAAACAGCAGGTTGCTGAACGCGAACCAGATGAACAGCGTCGGACGATCCACCACCTGCAGCAACAACCCGAGCGCGCACATTTGTCGCACATTGCGCGCCACCCGCCGCGACATGCGGTAATCGCGTCGTCCCGCTGGCGGCAGCAGGCGAAACCGTACCGCTTCGCGCAGCACACGATATCGTTCAGCCGGCGCAAGCCACAGGCGCGCGATTCGCCACATCAAACGCATCATGGACCGCCGGCCGTGCCGAAATTTCGCCACGCATTCTGTTCGATCTGCTGCTGGCTGTAGCCCGAAGGCATGGCGTTCTGCGCGTCAAGACGCTGCCTGGCCGCCTGAATCTGCGCCTCCTGCCGGGCAATGTCCTGCTGCGCTTGGGCAAGGCCTGCCTGCTGTTGCTGGCTGTCGTTCATCTGCCGGGCGTGCGTCTCGGCGCTGGCCGCCGCAACCTGCCTGTTGAGGGTCAGGGTCTCGCCCGCCACCACGCTGACCAGCGCGTTGAGCTTGTCCAGCCCCTCGACCGCCCCGGTACTCGGCAGGTTGTCGCTGATGTTTTGCAGCGCCGACGAACGCGTTACCACATCCTGCAGGGTTTGCGTGTCCCGCTGGTAGGCTGCCGCATAGACACCACCACGGGTGTGCGCCAGTTGTGCCTCGAACTGCAGGTATTGCTGCGGAGTGGTGCCGAGCGCCTGGGCTTCGGCCAGGCGCGCCTGCACCATCTGGCCCGCCTGCTGAAACGTGGTCTGGGCCGCCTGCACGGCATCGAGCAGCTGCTGCGCCTGCAGCGCCTGATTCTGATAAGGCGCAACGGTCTGCGTCAGCACGGCCTGAGGAGCATTGGCCAGATTGCGCGCAGCCGCCTGCAGCTCCTGCACCCGCACCAGTTGCGCCTGAATCTGATTGGCCACGCTTTCTGCCTGTTTGGCCGAGTTGTACAGCAGCTCGCCATAATTGAGCAGCTGCGTGGGTTCGGTGGCGCCCCCGACCATCAGGGTCACCATGCCACCCGCCCGGCAGGGCACAGCGCACAGTACCGCGCTACACAGGCAGACGGCCAGCCAGGCACTCCGCGACCGGCGCAAGCAGATTTTCATGGCAACTCCCTTTTCCCCGCATTTGATGCTGCGTCGCACATGTCATTTCGAACGCTGCAGCATTTCCTCAACATAGCGCTGACGCCAATCCGGCTTGCCCGACGCCGCATGGCGTTCGAATACCGCCTGTGCCAGCGCATCCGAACGCACGATCGCCAGCGTTTCCGCGTCGAGCGGCAGCTCCGCACGCCGAAATACGCCGGGCTGCTGTATAAAATAATCACGCTTGGGCACCCCGGCTGCGATCTGGCGGATCTGGTCGTCCTGCAGGCCAAACTGATCGCGGTACAACGGCAGCAATTGCGGCGCATCTGCGTTCATGTTCGGTAAATAGATGCGCGTCTGGATGTTGTCGCGCAGGCTGGAAAACACATTCGAACCGGCAATGTCCTCCAACGATTGCGTGGCCATCACCAATTGCGCCACAAGCTTGGCGAAAGTTTTGGTCCAGTCGCGGATTTTCTGTTCGAACCATGGGTGCTCAAGCATGAACCAGCATTCCTCGACATAGATCAGCGTCGGTACACCCTGCCGCCCACCCT
>JAJXUP010000013.1 GCA_021782795.1 Pseudomonadota bacterium
CGGGCCACCTGTTCATAAAGGAGATCTTTTATCTTGCGGTTATTGTCCATGAATCACACCTGACTGACGATCACAGAATAACAAACAACACACCCTCTCAACAACCAGGCTTGCCTGTCTGCAAAATCCGGCGATAAACTTGCATTCAATCTAATAAACGTTAGAATATTGGTATTGAAACCCTTCTCCCAACTTGCCACCGCACAAGGAGCAACCATGTTTTTCAGACAACTGCCAGCCGCCGACGCCACATTGTCCTATTTTTTCGGCTGCGGCACGCTGGGCAAGGCCATGGCAGTGGACGTGGTTGCAGGTGACGAAAACGGGTTCATCGAAGAAGCGCGCAAGGCTGGTGTGCGCATCACCCATGTCATCGACACCCATGTGCATGCCGACCATTATTCCGGAGGGCGCAAACTGGCCCGACTGGCCAATGCCGAATATTGCCTGCATGAATCCAATCTGCAGCGCGTGCATTTCCCGTTCACCCCACTGCACGATGGCCAGGTGCTCGAAGCCGGCAATGTCTCGGTACGGGTGCTGCACACACCCGGACACACGCCTGACAGCATCTGTCTGCTGGTCAGCGACCATCGCCGCAGCGCAGCGCCATGGTTCGTGCTGACCGGCGACACCCTGTTCGTCGGCAGCATCGGCCGCCCCGATCTGGCCGGGCAGGAACAGGATATGGCCAGCCAGTTGTATCACAGCCTGCACAACCGGCTGCTCACCCTGCCCGACGACGTGGAAATTTTTCCCGGCCATCAGGCCGGCAGCATGTGCGGCGCGGGACTGTCCGGCAAACCCTCCTCCACCATCGGCTTCGAGCGGCGCAACAACCCGGCGCTGCGACTGGAACACGCCAGCGAATTCGTCGAACTGCTCACACGGGACATTCCACCACGTCCGGCGCAGATGGATCAGATCGTGGCCGCCAACCTCGCCGGGTAATGCTGCCATGACCTCGCTCTCCGATAGTGCCCCGCTGTATCCACGCGGCATCCGTGTCAACATGCACCAGTTCATCCTGCAGGCCATCCAGGTGTTCTTCGTCGGACTGATGATCGGCATGGAACGCAACGTACTGCCCGTACTGAGCGAGCAGTTCGGCGTAGGCAAAGGGTCATTTCTCTACCTGCTGTCGTTCCTGGTGTCGTTCGGGCTGGTCAAAGGCGCACTGAATTTCGTCGCCGGCCGGCTATCGGAGCGCATCGGGCGCAAACCCGTGCTGCTTCTGGGCTGGCTGGCTGCGCTGCCAATCCCGTTCATGATCCTGCTGGCCAACAACTGGCTATGGATCATTGCCGCCAACCTGTTTCTCGGTCTCAACCAGGGATTTGCCTGGAGCATGACCGTGACCAGCAAAGTCGACATCACCCACGCCGGGCAGCGCGGCTTCGCTACCGGCGTCAACGAATTCGCCGGTTATGCCGCAGTCGGCATCGGCGGACTGCTGACAGGCTATTTCGCGCAATTCCATGGCGCCCGGGTGACCCTGTTCTGGTTTGCGTTGGCCACCATCGCCAGCGCGTCCTTGCTCGCACTGATCTTCATCCGCGAAACCCTGCCATGGGCGCGCTCCGAACACAGTGAGCGCCTGCGGGACGCCGGCGCAAACGTTGCCACGCCATTTCCCGGACCAGGCTCGAATCACCTGCGCGCGGGGGAGGTATTTCGCCTGGTTTCGTTCATCCATCCCACTTTCCGCTCCCTGTGCCAGGCGGGTATTGCCAACAAGATTGCCGATGCACTGATGTGGGGGCTGTTTCCGGTGTTTCTCCATGAACACGGTCTCGGATTGATGCAGATCGGCTGGATCACCGCCACCTATGGCATGGTATGGGGCGCATCGCAACTGCTGACCGGCGCATTGTCCGACCGCATTGGCCGCAAACTGCCAGTGGCTGGCGGTCTGTGGCTGCTCGGCGCAAGCGTGGCCGCAATACCGCTGTTCCACGGCATGACGGCATGGAGTGTCTGCGCGGTGGCCGCCGGATTCGGCATGGCGTTGCTCTACCCCAACCTGATCGCCGCCATGGCCGACCTGGCTCCGCCGCAATGGCGCAGCAGCGCACTGGGTACCTATCGCTACTGGCGCGACACCGGCTATGCCATCGGCGGGCTGCTACTCGGCGGCGTCGCTGAGCAGGGGCACGGCACGACGCTGGCCTTCTATGTGACTGCTGCGATCCTGGCCATATCGGGTTGGATCGTGTGGACGCAGGCCGAAGAAACCCATCCCGCCCGGCCAGGCTGAGCGACCCGCATCAGCCAGTCACTGCCAGCCGTTGCCCCATTCACCATCGAAGAACCGTTCGGACAGGCTGGCCCGGGCACGCGGCGCAAGCTGACGCTGCGCAAGCTCGCCCTCGACGACCGAGGCATCAGCAGGATGCCCCACGGCAATCATGGCCATGCATTCGCAGTCTTCGGGAATGCTGAACGCACCACGTACGGCGCGCTCGTCGAACCCGCCCATCTGGTGCGCCTGCAATCCCATCGCGGTGGCTTGAAGACACAGGTTTTCACTGGCAGCGCCAGTATCGTAACGCCCCCAGCGATTCTCCTTGCCATTGTGGGTGAAACGCGAAGAAGCCGCCGCCAGCAGCAGTACCGGCGCATTCCTGACCCACGCCTGGTTGCCTTCGGCCAGGCACATGAACGCACGCTGCCAGGCGGACGCGTCGACATGGCGGTTCCACACCAGGTAGCGCCACGGTTGGTCGCCATAACACGATGGCGCCCAACGCGCCGCTTCAAGCAGGGCGGTGATCTGTTCCCGCGTTACCGGACGGTCAGCGGCGAACGCCACCGGACTCCAGCGACGGGCAATCAGTTCATGAATCGGGACTTGCGTCGTAGCCGGTTTTTCCATGCATACACTCCTGTTGTGTTTGGATTGCATGTTCATCATACCATTGCGCCAGCAGCGCTGGCGCTTCAGAACTGGATCTGGGCCTCGATACCCGCAGCATGCAGGCCGTCAAGCAATTCCTGATGCAGCACGACACGCCAGGCCTCGCCCAGTTCAAGTTCGACCTCGGCCCCGTCAGGCTGATACTGCAGCCACACAGGACAGCCAGCCGCAGCATCGCACCACGGGCGCAGCAACTCCTGCAGACTGGCCACGGCCAGCGGCGGCCGCACACGCAGGCGCAATCGCTTCGCAAACCGGGTACGCGCCTGGGTCAGGTCATGGAAGTGGTCGGCCTGAATGCGCAGACCGCCAGAATATTCGTCACGCTGGACCTTGCCCTCCACCAGCAGCAGCCGGTCTTCGCGCATCCAGTCGCGGTGACGCTCGAACGCTTCGTTGAATACCGGCACCTCGACGGTGGCACGGCCATCGTCGAGCATCACGAAAGCCATCTTGCCACGACGTGTCATCTGCGTGCGCAGACTGACGATCACCCCGGCAAGCAGAACCGGCTCCCTGCCCGGCTGCAGCTGATCGAGCGTGGTTTTGACCAGAGGACGCAATTCGGCAGCCCAGGCGTCAAACGGATGACCGCTGAAATAAAAGCCGAGCGCGGATTTCTCCTGCAGCAACCGCTCCTGCTCACTCCAGGGCGGCACCTGCGCCAACGCGGGACGACTGTCGCCCGCATCGTCACTGCCACCAAACA
Organism: Pseudomonadota bacterium; assembly: GCA_021782795.1. Lineage (GTDB taxonomy): Bacteria > Pseudomonadota > Gammaproteobacteria > Burkholderiales > Sulfuriferulaceae > Sulfuriferula. Next base: position 3,627 of record JAJXUP010000013.1, read on the forward strand.
GGTTACCCTGATTGGCATTGGCGGCGCACTGTTCGGCCCATTCGAGCGCGACGCCGATCGAAGCCAGCAATGCAGCGCGGTGCCCCCCCAGCCTGTCCAGCGCACCGGCACGCACCAGCGATTCGAGCACGCGGCGGTTGATACAGCGGCGATCGACGCGCATCACCAGATCGAACAGATCCGCGAATGGCCCACCTGCCTCGCGGGCCGCCAGCATGGCCTCGATGGCCGACTCGCCAGTCCCCTTGACCGCGCCCAGCCCGTAACGGATTTCATGTTCGTTCTCCGGCACGAAACGGTAACCCGACACATTGATGTCCGGAGGCAGCATGTCGATGGCAAAGGCACGCGCGTCTTCATAGAACAGCCGCACTTTATCGGTGTCGTCCATGTCAGCCGACAGTGTGGCGGCCATGAATGCTGCCGGATGATGCGCCTTGAGATAGACCGTCTGATATGCCACCAGCGCATAGGCCGCCGAGTGCGACTTGTTGAAACCGTAACCGGCGAATTTTTCCATCAGATCGAAAATGCCTGCCGCCAGGTCACGATCGACGCCTTGACGCTCTGCGCCCGCAACGAAGATATCGCGATGCTCCGCCATTTCTTCGGCTTTTTTCTTGCCCATGGCGCGCCGCAGCAGATCGGCGCCGCCGAGCGTGTACCCGCCCATGATCTGCGCAATCTGCATGACCTGTTCCTGGTACACGATCACCCCATAGGTTGGCTTGAGCGTGGCTTCGAGCATCGGGTGCATGTAATCCACGCGCGCGCGCCCATGCTTGCGGTTGATGAAGTCATCGACCATGCCAGACTCAAGCGGGCCGGGGCGGAACAGTGCCACCAGCGCCACGATGTCCTCGAAACAGTCTGGTTGCAGCCGGCGAATCAGGTCCTTCATGCCGCGTGATTCAAGCTGGAACACGGCCGTAGTGCGTGCCGATTTGAGCAGCGTGTAGCTGACGCGGTCATCGAGCGGCAACGATTCGAGTGCAAACGGCGCCCGCCCGTCCGGCGACAGACGCGCCACGTAACGCATCGCCCAGTCGAGGATGGTCAGCGTGCGCAGGCCAAGAAAGTCGAACTTGACCAGCCCGGCCTTTTCCACGTCGTCCTTGTCGAACTGCGACACCACCGAATCGGAACCATCCGCCACATACACCGGGCAAAAATCGCTGATCTTGCCGGGCGCGATCAGCACACCACCCGCGTGCATGCCTACGTTGCGCGTCAGGTCTTCCAGCCGCTGCGCCAGATCGAACAGTTCGTGTACGTCCTCTTCATTATCGTAACGCTCGCGCAACTGCGGTTCCATTTCCAGCGCCCGAGCCAGCGCTACCGGCTTGACGCCTTCGATGGGAATCAGTTTCGACAGCTGGTCGCACAGGTTGTAGGGCAGATCGAGCACACGCCCCACATCGCGAATGACCGAGCGCGAACCCAGCGTGCCGAAGGTGACGATCTGCGATACCGCCTCGGCGCCGTACTTGTCACGTACGTAATGAATCACACGCTCGCGCCCGTCCTGGCAGAAATCGACGTCAAAGTCTGGCATCGATACCCGCTCGGGATTGAGAAAGCGCTCGAACAGCAAATCGTAGGGCAACGGGTCGAGATCGGTAATGCCCAGCACATAGGCCACCAGCGAACCCGCACCCGATCCCCGTCCCGGACCGACCGGGACATCATGGTGCTTGGCCCAGTTGATGAAGTCCGCCACGATGAGAAAGTAACCGGGGAAACCCATCTGCACGATGGTGCCCAGTTCGAATTCGAGCCGTTCGCGATATTCCGGCTCACGTCGGGCACGCTCCCCGGCATCGGCGTAGCGCTGCGCCAGCCTTGCCGCCAGCCCTTCGCTGGAGCGGGCGCGCAAGTATGCTTCCAGACCCATGCCATCCGGCGTGGGGAATTGTGGCAGCTGGCTTTTTCCCAAGGGCAGGTCGAGCGAGCAGCGACGGGCAATCTCGACGCTGTTGGCCAGCGCAGCCGGCAAGTCGGCAAAACGCTGCATCATCTCCGCACGGCTGGCGAAATACTGCGACTCGCCATACACGCGTGGCCGACGGCGGTCACCCAGCAGCGCGCCTTCCGCGATGCACACGCGCGCTTCATGCGCCTTGAAATCGCCAGGCTCGAGAAACTGCACCGGATGGGTTGCCACCACCGGCAATTCCAGTTCGGCCGCAAGCGCCAGGCTGCGGCGCAAGCAGTCTTCCGATCCGTTCAGTCCCGTGCGCTGGATTTCGAGATAATAGCGTTGCGGAAAGGCCGCCGCCCAACGCCGGGCACGGTCGCGCGCGCCCTCGCGGTTGCCGCCCAGCAGCAACTGTCCAACATCACCCCACTGCGCACCGGAGAGCACGATAATGCCATCGGTAGGCTCCGCTTCCAGCCATTCCAGACGCAATTCCGGACGCCCACGCACCCGGTTTTCGCGATAGGCGCGCGACAGCCATTCCGACAGGCGGCGGTAACCCGCCAGATTCTGCACCAGCAGCAACACCCGCGTCGGCCGGTCTTCGGCACCGGGCATGCCAACCCACATGTCGCAACCCACGATCGGCTTGATGCCCAGGCCACGCGCCGCCTGGTAGAACTTGACCAGCCCGAACAGATTGGCCAGGTCGGTAAGCGCCAGCGCGGGCATGCCATCGGCAAACGCTCGCGCCACCGCGTCATCGATGCGCACGATACCATCGCTGATGGAATATTCCGAATGCAGGCGCAGGTGGATGAAACCCGGTTCATCCATGGCGTGCTCCGGGCAATCGGCGGCAGGCACTGCTCGAATTCATTCCTCCGCAACCGTATCCTGGCCAGGAAACAGCACTTCGGTAAAACCGAAATTGCGCAAGTCGCGAATGCGCCGCGGATAGAGAATGCCGTACAGATGATCCACTTCGTGCTGAACCACGCGCGCATGGAACCCGCTCACCGTACGGTCAAGCGGCTGCCCTGCGGCGTCGAATCCCTGATAGCGCAGGCGACGATAGCGCGGCACCAGCCCGCGCATGCCTGGCAGCGACAGGCAGCCCTCCCATGCCTCCTCCTCCTCTTCACCCAGCGCGGTCAGCACCGGATTGATCAGCACGGTCTCCGGCACAGTCTCCGCCTCCGGATAGCGCGGATTGGCATTGACGGCAAAAATCACCACCTGCAACCCGACGCCAATCTGCGGTGCGGCCAGCCCGGCGCCATGCTGCGCCGCCATGGTATCGCGCATGTCAGCCAGCAACGCTCGCAGCTCCGGAGTGTCGAAGGCGCTCACCGGCTCGGCTCGCGCCAACAGCCGGGCATCCCCCATTTTCAGCACTTCGCGGACGGCCATTACAGTTCTACCTGGGTACCCAGTTCAATCACACGATTGGTCGGTATGTGGAAAAATGCCGTGGCGCTGCTGCCATTACGCGCCATGCTGACGAACAGGCGTTCGCGCCACAGCGCCATGCCGGGCATTTCGGTGGCAATCAACGTCTCACGGCTGAGGAAGAACGAAGTTTCCATGAAATCGATTCCTGCGCCATTGATAAGCACCTGCTGCAATGCCTGCGGCACGTCGGGTGCTTCCTTGAAACCGAACGACAGGGTGATGCGATAGAAGCCATCGCCCATGTTCTGCATGGACACGCGTTCGGACAGATCTACCCAGGGCATGTTGCGTGTCTTGACCGTGAGAAAGATCACCGTTTCATGCAACACCTTGTTATGCAACAGGTTGTGCAGCATGGCGTGTGGCACCTTGTCCAGGTTGGTAGTCAGGAACACCGCCGTCCCGGCCACGCGAACGGGCGGATGCGCCTTCAGGCCGGCAAGAAACGGATCCAGTTCGATGGACTGGGTCTGCAACCGCCTGGCCAGCAACTCGCGACCGCGTTTCCATGTCGTCATCAGGGTGAACATCAAGCCGCCGATGGCAAGCGGAAACCAGCCGCCCTGTACGATTTTCACCAGGTTGGCGCCAAAAAACGCCAGGTCGATGCTGAGGAAGAACGCCAGCCCCGCAAGAATCAGCCCCCGGTTCCAGTGCCACATGCGTCGCGCAACCACGAACACCAGCAGCGTGTCGATCATGATGGTCCCGGTCACGGCCAGTCCGTAGGCCCAGCCGAGGTTGCTCGATGATTTGAAGCCGAGAATCAGCGCCACCACACCGATCATGATGCTCCAGTTCATCGATGGCACATAAATCTGGCCGATTTCGCGCGCCGAGGTATGCACGATGTGCGTACGCGGCAGGAACCCCAGCTGAATCGCCTGCTGCGTCATGGAATATACGCCGGAAATCACGGCCTGCGACGCAATGACGGTGGCGACTGTGGACAGCAGCACCATCGGGTACAACGCCCATTTGGGCGACAGCGCATAGAATGGATTGGCGGCGGTGGACGGGTCGCCCATCATCAGCGCCCCCTGGCCGAAGTAATTGAGCAGCAGGGCCGGCAATACCAGACTGAACCAGGCGAGCCGGATCGGCTGCCGGCCGAAGTGGCCCATGTCAGCGTACAGCGCCTCGGCACCTGTCACGGTCAGCACCACCGCACCCAGCGACAGAAAACCTTCCAGCCGGTGCTGCATCATGAATTCCGCGGCCCAGTACGGATTGACCGCCTGCAGTACCGCCGGCTCGTGCAGGATCTGGTTGACCCCCAACGCCGCAATGACCGCAAACCAGACCATCATGATCGGGCCGAACAGGATGCCTACCGTGGCGGTGCCCTTGCGCTGAATCATGAACAACGCCACCAGTACGATCAGCGACAGCGGAATGACAAAGGGCTTGAGGTCCGGCGTCGCCACTTCCAGGCCTTCCATCGCCGAAAGCACGGAAATCGCTGGCGTGATGATGCCGTCACCGAAAAACAGGGCCGCACCGAACAGACCGAGCAGAATCAGGGCATTGCGCACCCTGCTGTTGCTGCGCAGCAAACGTTGCACCAGCGCCATCAGCGCCATGATGCCACCTTCACCGTGGTTGTCCGCCCGCATGATGAACACCACGAACTTCACCGACACCACGATCAGCAGCGACCAGAACACTAGCGACAGCACGCCAAGTACGTTGTCATGGTTGACTACAATGCCATGCTCGCTGCTGAAAACCGTCTGCAAGGCGTACAGCGGGCTGGTTCCGATATCGCCGTACACCACCCCCAGCGCACCCGCTGCCAGGGCCAATACCCCGTGTTTCTTGATCATTTGCGGCGATTCGGCCGCCTTCATCATTCTAGTATCCGGGTCCACGCCGTCCCACCTCCCCGATTGCGCAGCGCAGATAATACACCATCGACCACAAAGTCAGAACTGCAGCCAGCCAGATCAGCCAGGTACCGACGCGCTGCAGATTGATGCCGAAATGTACGCCACTCCACAACAGCAGCACGATGGCCGCCATCTGCACCGTGGTTTTGATCTTGCCCTGCATCGACACCGCGACGCGGCCACGCGCGCCAATGCTCGCCATCCATTCGCGCAATGCCGAAATGGTGATCTCGCGACCGATAATGATCAGCGCAACCAGCGCATCGACCCGGCCGAGCTGCACCAGAACGATCAGCGCGGCGGCGACCATCAGCTTGTCAGCCACCGGATCGAGGAAGGCGCCGAACGCCGAAGTCTGGTCCAGCACGCGCGCCAGATAGCCGTCCAGCCAGTCCGTCACCGCCGCCAGCGAGAACATCAGCGCCGCAAAAAAATCCGCCTGCTGCGGGCCGATCCAGCTGCGAGGCAGATAGAACACGGCAACAACCAGCGGGATCAGGAGGATGCGCAGCCAGGTCAGCACATTGGGCAGATTGAGCGGCATGTCTATACGGGAAGAGGTAACCTGCGTGATTCTAACCCAAGCCATGGCCAGACAACAGCAGCAACCCGGCAATCAGTGCAGGTTACGGTAAATCTGTTCCGCCAGCGCCTGGCCGATGCCATCGACGCGCGCAATCTCTTCCTGACCGGCATTGCGCAGTTCGCGCAGGCCGCCGAAGCGTTCGAGCAATTTCTGCCGCCGTTTCGGCCCCACCCCGGGAATGCGCTCCAGCGCCGATTCACTGCGCGCCCGCCCGCGTTTCGCTCGGTGCCCGGTAATGGCAAAGCGGTGCGCTTCATCGCGGATCTGCTGGATCAGGTGCAGCGCCGCATCTTCGGGCGGCAGCCGCCGCACGCTGCCATCGGCGGTCACCAGCTGTTCCATGCCCGCCTTGCGTTCCGGGCCTTTGGCCACGCCGAGCAGCATCACGCCGTGCGTGCCCAGTTCATTCAATGCCTCGGCCGCCGCTCGTACCTGACCGATACCGCCGTCGATCAGCACCAGATCGGCGGCCTGCTGCCCGCCGTCGCGCACACGCGCGTAACGACGCTCCAGTGCCTCGCGCATGGCGGCATAATCGTCACCGGCGGCCGCCTTGCGGATATTGAAACGACGGTATTGCGACGGCTGCATGTCGCCCTGATCGTACACCACACATGACGCCACGGTTGCCTCGCCCAGGGTATGGCTGATGTCGAAACATTCGATCCGCTGCAATTCAGGCATCTGCAACGCCTGCCGCAAGGCATCCAGCCGCAACTGGCGGGTGGACTGCCGGGCCAGCTGACGGGAAATCGCCAGCCGGGCATTGTTGCGCCCCATGTCGAGCCATCGGCGGCGCTGGCCGGTGACCCGTGCCGCCAGGCTGACCCGCCTGCCGGCGCGTTCGGCAAGAAACTCGACCAGGTCCGGAGCCTGCACCGGCTCGGAAACCACAATCTGCGCCGGTGGAGCAGCATCGAGATAGTGCTGGCTCAGGAACGCCTGCAATGCCTCTTGCGCAGTTACATCCTGCGCATGGTGCGGAAACAGGCTGCGGTCGCCCAGATGCCGGCCGCCGCGAATCATGGCCAGATTGACGCACACCAGCCCCTGTTCGGCCACTACCGATACCACATCGGCGTCCAGGTCGGCACCCTGCTCGACCGACTGACGCTCGCGCACTGCCGTCAGGCTGCGGATCTGGTCGCGGAATATGGCCGCCAGCTCGTACTGCTGCGCCTGCGCCGCCTGCTGCATGCGGTGTGTCACATCGTCGAGGATGCGATCGGTCTTGCCTGTGAGAAACAGGCGCGCATGACCGACATCGGCAGCATAATCGGCGGCGGCGATCGCGCCCACACACGGCGCGCTGCAGCGCTTGATCTGGTAGAGCAGACACGGGCGCGAGCGGTGCGCGAACACACTGTCTTCACAGGTGCGCAGGCGAAACACTTTCTGCAGGATGTCAATGCTCTCGCGCACCGCATGTGCATTGGGAAACGGGCCGAAACTGTGGTCCGTGCGTCGCGGCGCGCCACGGAAATAGGCCAGCCGTGGCCAGGCATGCCCGGTCAGCAGCAACCACGGATACGATTTATCGTCGCGAAACAGTATGTTGTAGCGTGGCGACAGCGCCTTGATCAGATTGTTTTCCAGCAACAGCGCTTCGGATTCCGAAGCGGTGACGGTGATTTCCACCGCAGCCACCCGGCTTAGCATCAGACGGATGCGCGGCGAATGGTCGTTCTTGTGAAAGTACGACGACACGCGTTTCTTCAGGTCTCCCGCCTTGCCTACGTATAGCACGTCGCGCTGCGCGTCAAGCATGCGGTACACACCCGGCAGGTTGGGCAGGCTGGCGATCAGCTCGGCGGATTCGACCTCATTCATGCTGCATCCGATCGGCACGGATACCGGCAATGACTGCGTCGAACATGTCATCGGTCAGCCGGCGCGTCTGGGTGTTGTAACGACTGCAATGATAACTGTCGTACAGACGCCTGCCATCGGCCAGTTCATGGCGCGCGCCATGGGCAAACGGTGCGCTGCGCGGCGGCAACCCCAGGGCCAGCAGCACCGCATCATGTGCGACCTTGCCCAGCGCCAGCACACTGGCCTGTGGCGGCAGGCCGGCCAGCTCGTCGCGCAGGTACGTGTTGCAGCGACGCATCTCCGCCGTTTCAGGCTTGTTCTGGGGCGGCAGGCACTTCACCGCGTTGGTGATACGACAGCCATACAGTTCCAGCCCATCGTCCCGGGCGCTCGAACTGTCGGCCGAGGCAAAACCGTGCCGGTACAGCGTACGGTACAGCAGGATGCCGGCATGATCGCCGGTAAACGGTCGCCCGGTGCGGTTGGCGCCATGCATGCCCGGCGCAAGGCCGACGATCAGCAGCCAGGCGCCCGGATCGCCAAACGGTGCCACCGGCGCTGCGTGGTAATGCGGATGCTGCGCGCGCACCTGCGCCAGAAACCCGGCCAGACGCGGACAGGCGGTACAGTGAGGATCGAACGGTGGCGTCATGAATCTCCGCTCAGACCACAGCTGTTGGCAGGATCGGTACGCCAGAAATCACCGCTGTCGTGACCCAGCGCGGCAACGGCATGCTGTGCGGCGACATACTGCGGCTGCTCGCGCAACGTCACTTCATCTGCCGGATGCGCCCGGCCATGCAGCCGCGCGCGACGCGCGATGCCGAGCGCCGAGGGTTGCCATTCGAGCGCGTGCAGCACGCGGTCGGCTGCGGCGCCGTCATTGCATACCAGCAGCATGTCACAACCGGCGTGCAGCGCGGCCCGGGCACGCTGCACGATGTCACCGCCGGCGGCTGCCCCGGCCATGGACAGGTCGTCGCTGAAAATTGCGCCGTCAAAACCCAGCTGGCCGCGCAGCACCTGTTGCAGCCAGACCGGAGAAAATCCGGCGCTGCGTTCGTCCACGGCCGGGTAGCGCACATGCGCCGGCATGATGCCGGGTAATCCGTCGGCAATGAGCCGGGCAAACGGCCGCAGATCCGCCTGCTGCAACTGTTCCAGCGGCCGGTCGTCCAGTGGCAGGTCGGTATGCGAATCCGCCTCGACCCAGCCATGACCGGGAAAATGCTTGGCCACCGCGGCCATGCCCGCCACCCGCATGCCGACCATCATGGCATGCGCCAGATCGGCCACCACGTCGGGATCGCCGTGCAGGGCACGGCTGCCAATGACTGCAGACCGGCCATAATCCAGATCCAGCACCGGCGCAAAACTCAGATCAACCCCGTGCGCACGCAGTTCGGCGGCAAGCACATAGCCGAAATCCTGCGCCAGCCGCAAGGCATGAGCCGGCTGTGCGTCCCACAGCCGGCCCAGTTCACGCGCCGCCGGCAGCCGGGTGAAGCCATCGCGGAAACGTTGCACGCGGCCGCCCTCGTGATCGGTGGCAATCAGCAAATGCGGCGTGCGTAACGCACGGATCTCCGCAGTCAAGGTAGCCAGTTGCTGCGGATCGGCATAATTGCGGGCAAACAGTATCACTCCGCCCACCAGCGGATGCGACAACCGGCGACGGTCTTCCGCGTCCAGTGCAAGCCCTGCCACATCCAGCATCAAGGGTCCGAGGCTCAATGTCCACCCTCCAGCACCACGAATGCCACCACCATGTCCCGTTCATCGCTGATGGAGACATGACCGACGCGCACGCCCCGCATCTGCAACCAGTGTTCGAGCGCCGGCGCATATGCCAGCGACGGGCGACCAAGCGAATCATGCATCACACTGAGATTGACCAGACTCACCGGAGCCCGCAGCCCGGTGCCTGCTGCCTTGGCGAAGGCTTCCTTGGCTGCAAAACGCTTGGCGAGATAGCGCCCCATGTCTGGCAGCGGCAATTCAGGCCGCTCACAGGCGGACAGCACGTGTCCGGCCAGCCGGTCCCCATATCGCTGCCACAGACGTTCCATGCGCGACACATGCACAATATCGGTACCAATGCCAAAAATCACGCATGCACCCGCACGGCCAGACCACACATACGGACACGTTCCGCCAGCCGTTCGAGCTGGCTCTCGGGTACGGCAGACAGATGCGCGGCCATCGGCTGCATTGATGGTCGCGCCAGCCCGTAGAGCAGCACACCGTTCACACCGCTGTCTGCCAGCCCGCATACGGCATCCACCCAGGCCTGTTCCTCGACGGCATCCGGCGCCGCACCGTCCCAGGCGAACCAGCAGGTCTGAATCCAGACCGGACACAGCCGCGCGGCCAGCCGCAGGTGTTCCATCTGGCGCGCCGGTGGCGTACGTGTGCCGTTGACGCGACGCATCCCCTCGGCGGTCGCGCGATCAAACTTGAACCACAACTGCCCGCCCAGATCCGCCAACCGGCGCAAGCCCTGCTGCACGCGCACCTTGTCGAGCTGACTGCCATTGCTGATGACCACCAGGTCGACCTTGCCCAGCAGATTGAAATGGCTCATCACCCGCCCGACGCACTCGATCACCTGTGGAAACTCCCGCGCACTGGTCGGCTCACCATCGCCGGACAGGGCGATGTCACGCAGTTGTCGCGCTCCTTCCGGAACATGCTTCTGCATGAAATCGCCGTGCAGCAGGTCATGCAGGAATTGCCCCAGTTCATTCTCGAGCAGATCGAGATCAACCGGTGGCGCACTTCCGCGCTGCAGGTCGGGCACCTGACAATAGCTGCAGCGCCAGTTGCACGCGTGGTTGGTATTCAGGTTGATGCCGACCGACACGCCGCCAGCACGGCGCGACACGACCGGATAGACGTAGGTCATGCCGATGATGTCGCTCGGATGGCGCTCGACGGAAAGCGTAAATGTGGTGTTCGTGCTCAAGATAAGAATGCCCAAAATCGACCAGCGGCCAGACGAGCCAACCCGATGATCAGCATACTGTGCCGACCCGGCGAAGTCAAAATCCGCCTTGGGCGGCAGGCAGGATGCGGTGGCAGTCCATGGCAATCACGCCATGCGCACTGCCGGAAAACAGTTGCTCGGCGCGCCATGCATCGCCAGCCATGCCGAGCAGCACGAACAGCGGTGCCAGGTGCTCTTCCGACGGGTGGTTGCGTCGCGCCCACGGCGCACGTTCGCGATAGGCCAACACGTCCTGCGTGCGCCCGTGCAGCAACGCCTGGGCCAGCCAGTCGGCAAATTCGCGCGACCAGGGCTGCTCGCGCGCCTGTGCTCCCTGCCCCATCGCTTCATACAGGTTGTGCGTCACCGAGCCCGAGCCGATAACCAGTACATCGCGGTCGAGCAATGGCTGCAGCGCCTGGCCGATGCGGTAATGGGCATGTGCATCGGCACCACGCACCAACGAGACCTGGCACACGGGGATGTCGGCAGCGGGAAACATCAGTGACAACGGAATCCACGCCCCGTGGTCCAGACCACGCTGTACATCGGCTACCGCCGGAATTCCTGCTGCGGCGAGCCATCCCAGACACTGTTGCGCCAGCTCCGGAACTCCGGGTGCGTCATAGTGCATGGCATACAGCGCGCGCGGAAAGCCGGAAAAATCATGGATGGTGTCCGGACGCAACGCGGTGCCGACCGCCACGCCGCCCACATGTTCCCAGTGCGCCGAAATCACGACCACGGCACCGGGTCGCTCAGACTGCCGGCCCAACCCCTGCAAAAAGCGCCGTGCTGGCGAATCCTCCAGCGCAAGCATCGGCGAGCCGTGCGAGAGCAACAACATTTGCGACGACATGACGCCTCCTCTACATTCAGTGCATATTGTAGAGCAAAGTGGACGGTCAGGCGGACTCCGCGGAAGCTGGTGCACGTGTGCCCGTACCGTTCGCCGCCTGCGCAAAACTCACGCGCACGCCCAGACCGCCGGCAGCAGCACGTGTCAGGTCAAGCTGCGCCTGATGACGTTGCGCAATCGCACGCACAATGGCAAGCCCCAGTCCGGTGCCCGGCTTATTCGACCCGGGAATGCGATAGAAGCGGTCAAAGACACGGGCGTACTCCTCTTCAGGAATGCCCGGACCGCTGTCAGCCACCTCGATCCAGCAGATGTGACCATGCACACCGGTGGACACATCGATCCGGCCTCCGGCCGGGGTATAGCGGATGGCGTTTTCCACCAGATTGTCCAGCAACAGCCCGAGCGCTTCCTCATCGCCATCCACCACGGCCACCGGCTGCTCGGCCAGCATGCCCAGATCGATGCCACCCGCCTCGGCCAGCATCAGGTGACGTGCCAGCACCTTGCGCGCCAGCCTGCTCAGATCGACCCGGGTGATCACATCACGTTCGCCAACAGACTCGCTGCGCGCCAGCATCAGCAGCTGCTCGACCAGGTGGGTGGCACGCGCAACGCCGGCCTTGAGTTCTCCTAGTGATTGCAGTCGCTCGGCTTCGTCGCGCGCACGTTCGCTGAGCTGGATCTGCAGCGTGAGCGCCGCCAGCGGCGTACGCAGTTCGTGCGCCGCATCGGCAACGAAAGCGTGCTGGCTCTCGAAAGCGCGGCGCAACCGCTCAAGCAGGCTGTTGATGGCCTGCACCAGCGGCCCGAGTTCTTCCGGCATGTCCTGTCGCGGACATGGTTCGAGGCTGTCGGGCTTGCGGTAGTTGACCCAGCCCGCCAACTGCTGCAACGGCACCAGCCCGCGGGTGACGATCCACCAGGTCATCAGGCCGATGACCGGCAACGTGACAAGAAACGGCAGGCTGACCCGCAGGGCGGAATTCTTGGCGATCCGGTCGCGAATGGCCATCGGCTGCGCCACCTCATAGATACGCTGCCTGCGACTCACCGAATATTCCCGCCACAGTTGCCCCCCACTGCGCACCTGACTATATCCCTCGGTATGTGGCGCTGGCAGGAGGGCGTCCGGACTGGAACGGTATATCGGCTGGCGGGTGGCTGCGTCAAAGATCTCTACCAGAATTGCAGCATTCTCTTCCGGATCGATGTCCTTCCGCATCGAAGCGAAATCGCCATGGAACAGCGAGATGGCCATTTCACGCATCTGGTAATCGAGCGATTCGTCAGCCTCCTCCCGCGCCACACGCCAGGTGGTGTAATCGCCCACCAGCAACGCCAGGGTCAGCATGAGCAGCAGCGAGGTCAGCAGGCGTCGGCGGATGGAATTCATGAATTGCCCGGCATCAACCAGCCGACGCCGCGCAAATTACGCACCCAACGGGGACCAAGCTTGCGACGCAAGGCGCTGATGTAGTACTCGATCACATTGCTGGTCACATCTTCGTCCCAGCCGTACATGCGCCGCTCGAGTTCGGCACGCGAGAATGGCCGGTCGGGATGCTCCATCAGGATGCGCAACAGGGAAAATTCGCGCATCGTCAGGTGGATGCGCCGGTTGTCGAGCATGACGTCATGTGTGGCGGGATTCATGCACAACTGACCGATCTCGATTGCCGGTTCGCTGCGCCCGCCACGCCGCCTGGCGAGCGCGCGCAGTCGGGCTGCCAGTTCGTCGAGATCGAACGGCTTGACGAGATAGTCATCCGCGCCGGCATCCAGCGCGCCAACCCGATCGGCCAGCGCATCGCGCGCAGTAATGATGAGCACTGGCGCCGGATGCCCGTGCTTGCGCATCTGCCCCAGCAATTCCATGCCATCCTTGCGCGGCAACCCGAGATCGAGCACGATGAGATCGTAGGCTTCGTCAATCAACGCCGAAGCCGCGCGCATACCGTCGCGGATCCAGTCAACGGCATAACTCTCGCGCTGCAGCCACTGCCGCACCGCCGCTCCGATCATCACGTCGTCTTCGACCACCAGCACGCGCATCGCCGCTCCTTCGCCCAGGATATCCGGCGCCCCGGCCCACCATTCGCCGCAGCAGCAACACCCCAGAAAAGCTGAAGGCCGATTGCCGCAATCCACCCGGAAAATACCGGATTATGCAGTTGCAAACTTATGGTTACCTGATCACAGCGTGAATTTTTTGTGACATGCAGGCCTGTCTGGCGCAGGCATTTCCACGCTACAATAGCGGGTATTGCCCTGCACCATCATTTCACGGCGCACCAGCCATTTTCAGCGAAACCGACGCCATGCCTGCCCGATTTGACTTTGCCCGCATCCAGGATCTGCGCGACCGCCTCGACACACATCCGGTGTACCATGCGCTGCATGACCTCGATGACCTGCGCGTGTTCATGGCGCACCATGTGTTTTCCGTCTGGGATTTCATGTCCATGGTGAAGTACCTGCAACAGTGCATCGCCCCGGTCCGCATTCCCTGGGCGCCGCACAGCCACCCGTCTGTGCGACACTTCATCAACCAGCTGGTGCTCGAAGAAGAATCCGATACCGGCTTGCCGGACGCCAGTGGCCAGCCCACCCATGCCAGCCATTTCGAACTCTACTGTGGCGCCATGAAAGAAATCGGCGCCGACCCGGCGGCTGTCCGTCGCTTCGTCGCCCGCGCCGCGCACGAAGGCATCGAAGCCGCGTTTGCAATGGACGCCGCACCGCCAGCCGCGCAGCGGTTCATGCGCAGCACGTTCGGCTTCATCGCCAGCCAGCAACCGCACGTCGTGGCCGCCGCCTTCGCGCTTGGCCGCGAACACATCATTCCCGGCATGTTCCGCGCCTTTTTACAGCGCATGGATATTGACGAAGCCGACGCCCCCACCTTCCATTTCTACCTCAAACGTCACATTCACCTCGACGAAGACTTTCATGGCCCCATCTCGTTGCTGTTGCTCGAAGAACTGTGCGATGGCGATGTTGCCCGGCTGCGCGAAGCAGAACAAGCCGCACGCACCGCCATTGAGGCCCGCATCGATTTCTGGGATGGCATCCTGCACGCGCTGCGCAACGGCACGCCGCTCACCCCTGCGGGCCAGGAGCGCCATGCGCACGCCCACGTGGACGACTCCGGCAAGCACCCGGAGACAGCGCAGTTCGGGATCAGGGCCACATCGCCTCAATCGGACTGAAATCCTTCGGGGCAAGACACAAGGGAAGCGGTGCCTGATTCCACACGGTCACGACGTTGGTCTGGCAGGATGGGTTGCAAGGCGCGATTCGAAGTCAATGGCTGACACCCTTGACGAGAAGCACAACGCAGCAAGCAAGCTGTCCGCCACAACCACGTCCCCTGCGGGTTAGGGTGAAATCGCGCCCTCGCTTTACCGGATTCCCCGGCATCGCAGTCCCGGCTACGACCTGCGTCATCCGGTGCGCGATCATCCCGATTTCACCCACAACGCGATCCGTGAATAATTAATCACCGCGTCCCAAGGTACAATTGCGTCTGTTGTCATGGTGCGGGCAGAACGCTCGTTTAAACAGATGAGCCTATCAGGATGTAAGCATGCGCTGACCATCGGCCGGCTGATGGTCAGACGCCTTGTGATGTTCCATGGAAAATCCGGCTTGACAGGCGTGCTGACGCTGGTTTTTAGTGCCGTGGCCCATGCACAGGGGTTTGCTCCGGTTCCTGTCGACGTGATGCAGTTCCCACCGCAGATGCGGGGTACGGTTGACCAGGAGTTGATGCGTGGACAACTTCGGCATGAACTGTTCACCATGACAGCGCCCGCGCGCAAGCGCTGGCGCATCGCCTATCTTTTCCCTCACCTGAACGATCCGTACTGGCTTGGTTGTGCATATGGCGTCGTCAGCGAAGCGCGCCGGCTGCGCGTGGCTGTCGACATCATCCCTGCGGAAGGTTACGACGACCTGATCGGACAGCTGCGCGAAATGAACGAACTTGTCGTCACAAAAAAATATGATGCGATTGTTTTGTCGCCCATTAGCCTGACCGGCGATAATCTGGTCATCAGGCAGGCCCGGAAATCGGGCATTCCGGTATTTGAACTGGCTAACGACAGCACCAGCAAATCATTGGTCAGCAAGGTGACGACCTCGATGGACGGAATGGGCGAGAATGCGACACACTGGATGATGGCGGATGCCCGGCGGCGCGGACTGAAATCGGTGAACGTGGCCTTGTTGCCCGGACCGATGGATGCAGGCTGGGTGCAGGGGGAAGTGAAAGGCACATTGAAGGCGCTCCGGAATGCCCCGATTCCGGTGCATGTGGTTACGATTCGTTACGGTGACAGTGAACGCATCATTCAGACACAACTGACGGAGCAGATACTGGCGCAATATGGTCGGCATCTGGATTACATTCTGGGCTGTACAGGGTGTGCGCCAGCTGCCGTATTGCCGGTTCGTGCCGTTCGCCTGAACAGACGCATCCGGATAGTGGCCTATGATTTGACGGATGAAATTGCGGCCATGTTGCGTCGGGGCGAAATCAGGGCTGCAGGCGATACCAAAGGTGTCAGTCAGGCTCGGGTGGTTACGGATCTGGCGGTGGCCTATCTGGAAAATCCGCACAAACCGGTGCCGGATACCGTTCTGGTAGGCTTGGGAATGGTTGACACAGGCAATCTGCAGCGTTATCCGATAGAAACATCCATCGCGCCGCAAGGTTACACGCCGGTACTTTCCTGGGCACCGGGCAGTGGAGTGCCAGGCCCGAAATCGAGAGCCGGACTCCATCCATGAAATGGTCGCTGAAAAACAAGATCCTGTTCGGCGTCCTGCTGTTTGCCGTGCTGATGGCTTCCGCATACATGGGTGCGGCATCTGTCGTGATGCGTCAGCAATATCTGGATGAATCGCATCGTATGCTGAAAAATGCTGCGGGCATCGTAGAAGCGGCATTGAACCTCCGACGCGAACGGGTACAGTCCGCGGCTCGCGATCTGGCGAGCCAGAAAAATCTGGGCGCGGATCTCTGGTACCTGACGCGCTATGGGCAGGAGAATCTGGATCAGGAAACGTTGTCGAGCACCTATCGGCAATTGGCGCAAGATGTTCTGCAGATTGCCCGCAGAAAAAACATTCCCCGACTGGCCATTTATGACATGGCAGGTCATCTGCTGGTATTTGCCCGGAAAGATGATGCCCACTGGCAGACCGGATTCGTACAGACAGTTTCAACCGGCGGGATACACCTGGCAAATATCAGCCCGACGGGCGAGTTACGCTGGCAACCCATGTCGGCAACCCGTTCGCTGGCGTCATTGCGGTTCGATGAAGCGATTCCCCGGACAGAACGGGTGTTTTATGCCCGGGTGGATGGTCATCTGGTGATCCGCGCCGAAATACCGGTCATGGGTGAAATGTTTGAGCCGGGCAACAACGGACCGGTCAGGGAGCCGATGGGGTTTGTGGATGCGATTCTGCCGTTTGATTCGACATATTTGCAGCAGATTGCACATCTGACGGGCACGCATGTCAATCTGTTCCTGGGCAATGTACTGGACATGGGCGACATAGCGAGCTATCGCAGCGTAAACCGGATGAGCGACTACACGACGTTACCGTCAGGGAATCTGCTGTTCAATACAGTGAATATTCAAGGCAACGGCTATTATCAATGCCTGTTTCCCCTGGTGGGCGATCATGGTGTAACCGGTTCCGTGGCGTTATTGCAATCGATGGAAGTGATCAACAAAAACATCTGGCAGATGATCGGCATCTTGTGGTGGATCGCCTTGGGCAGTGTTTTACTGATCATACCTCTGGCCTGGTATTTTGCAGTGTCATTGACCAGCCCGATCACATTGCTGATCGGAATGTTTCGCAAGATGGCACGTGGAGACAGGCGGCGCTGGTCCGCACGCGAACGGCTGTTGATGCATGGCGCACAGCGGCGGCGGGATGAGCTGGGTGAGTTGGCCCTGGGCTTCATGGCGATGAATGATGCCATTGCACAAAAGATCGATGAAATCCGTGACATGAATGCATCGCTGGAACAGAAGGTCGCCGACAGAACGGCAGCGCTGTCGGCGAAGGAAGCGGAGACTCGTACCCTGATTGAAAATTCACCGGATACCATAGTGCGTTACGATCGTGAATGTCGGCGGATTTATGTGAACCCTGCCTTATCCGATGCGATCGAAGGCGGCAGCGCGGCCGTGTTGCACAAAACACCGATCGAGACGCTGGGAACAGAGGAGGGCCAGGCCTATCAGGATAAAATCCGCCAGGTGTTTGCGACGGGATTGCCCGTAGAGCACGAAGTCACATGGCGCAATAAACAGGACCGGACCGTGCACAGCCATGTCCGCCTGACACCGGAATTTGATGCCAGCGGCAACGTCAGCTCGGCATTGGGTATCGGCCGCGACATGACGGACCGGATGGCTTTCGAACAAACCATCTGGCGGCAAGCCAATTACGATACCCTGACGCACCTGCCCAACCGGCAGATGTTTCAGGATACGCTGTATCAGGAAACGCAATCCATGCTCCGGCATGGACATTCGCTGGCGCTGTTGCTGATCGATCTGGATCGGTTCAAAGAAGTGAATGATGCCCTGGGACACGATAAAGGGGATTCGTTGCTGATTCAGGCTGCGCATCGCATCCGTTCCTGTGTGCGGGAAAACGACACTGTGGCACGGCTGGGCGGCGATGAATTTACGGTCATCATCGGTGGTTTCGACGATGTGACAACCGTTGAGCGTATTGCACGTGACATCATAGACCGATTGAGCCTGCCCTTCGATCTGGCAGGCGAACAGGCTTATATTTCGGCCAGCATCGGAATCAGCCGGTATCCACAGGATGCCACTGAACTGGATACGTTGTTCAAGCATGCCGATCAGGCAATGTACGCCGCCAAAAACAATGGACGCAACCAGTTTTATCACTTCACTCCGGATTTGCAGCAGGCAGCTGACATGCGCCTGCGCATGACCAATGATTTGCGTCACGCCCTGGCTGATGGACAACTGGTCATTCATTATCAGCCCATCATCGATCTGAGCAGCGGAAAACTCTACAAGATCGAGGCATTATTGCGCTGGCAGCACCCGGAACGGGGCACCATAGACCCGACCAGTTTCATTGCGCTGGCCGAAGAAACCGGGTTGATCGTCTCCATTGGTGACTGGGTGTTTGGCGAAGTGATCCAGCAGACGAAATCCTGGCAGAAAAAATGCGTCAACCCGGTGCGCATCAGCGTCAACAAGTCGCCCGTGCAGATTCATCAGCGGGATCAGCCTGTTTCATGGCCAGAGGTTGTGCGCACGGCTGGTCTGGATGCCAGACAGGTGACCATCGAGATTACCGAGGGCGTATTGCTCGATGCCAATGATGATGTCAGAGCACGCTTGACCGAATTGCGGCAGGCAGGCATGCAACTGGCCCTGGACGATTTTGGCACAGGATATTCTTCTTTGTCTTACCTGAAAAAATTCGATATCGATTTCCTGAAAATCGACCGGTCATATATCCAGCATCTGGAGAATGATCCCGACCAGCGAGTCCTGTGCGAAGCAATCATCGTCATGGCGCATACCCTGGGGTTGCAGGTGATCGCTGAAGGCGTGGAAACTGCGGCGCAACAACAACTGCTGCTCGCCGCAGGCTGTGATTATGCACAGGGGTTTCTGTATGACCGGCCATTGCCCGCAGACATGTTCGAGCAACGATGGCTGATTGCCGGAAAACCTGCCTGAGATCGTTACTCACGCGTTTACCCAACGCCGCAGCGCACGCCACTTTTCCTGAGGAAACCGGGACTGGATGCCGTCTGGCGATGCACGCTCTATTGGTCTTACGCACATCGAGATGTCAAGAACAAAGTCCGCCAGTAGAAGTGAAAACCCCCGCGAGACGTGGCATCTGGCGAGGCCATCGGAATGCAAACAGGGCATCTTTGCAAGGTTAAATGGTGGCGGATGGGCACCGGTTCAATTCCGTCCCCGTTGCTTGGATAGCAATGCAGCGGCAATGGGCGATAGTGAGTCGTCACGTCCCAAACTCAGGCTGGTGTTTCCCCGACAGACAGAAAGTCCCCGTGGTCGTCATCGCTCAAACTGATGTATTCCAACCGCCACTGATCCACGCGCCGGAGGTCGGCCAGCGTGATGGAGGTGTCGGCGACCGCCTCGCAGGCATCGAGCGCGATTTCTGTCGCAGCGTCCGGCTTGCCATAAGCTTGCCCGAAAAGCTCACGCAACTGGCTGGCGACTTCTTCCGCAGACTCTCGCGCCTGCGTACCGCCCTCGGTGGCGTCGTACACCACGGATATCGACAGCGCGTAGGGTTCCCCCGCCGGGACTTCCGCCGACCTCTGCTCGCCAAGATCGAAGAACAGACCCACCAGATGTTTGGCTTTGGGCTCAAGAATTTTCCCGATCTGCCGCTCGACCGAATTCTTCCTGCTCACAATCTGCCGCAACCGATTCTCGAAGGCGTTTGGGAACGCCGGTCGGCCATAACGCGCTGCGAGCCACTGCTTCAGCGCACGTTTCCCATCAATGGGCAGCGATGCGTGGTCATCTCTGGCTGCGTGTTTCTCGAACTCACCCTTGGGCACGATGCGCCGCTCTGCGTGCCGAAGCTCGACGACGACGGACTGCCCGCCCGCGACCTCATAACCTAGATGGAGCTTGCGCGGGTTCTTCGCGTAGGAGAACTGCGGGTTTGGCGCGCTGACGACGTCGGCTACGATGACCTCCACCGAAATTTCGCCTTCGTGAGGAATATCACAGTCGTGCGTGATGACGACGACGCGGTGCGCTTCGCAGACCGCGCCGTTCAGCGCTGTCAACTTGACCGCAGTTTCCTGAGTAAGCAGGTCACCTTGTCGCCAATCGGTATCGCGCGTCAGCATCCATCGTCCTCTGCTCTATCACTCGGAGGAACCGGGGATGGAAAGCTCCGCGCGCCACTCGTCCGACGGCGCGGCCTTCGACTTCGCCAAGCCGGAACGGCTATATGCCGCATCCATGGCCTGCGCTTCGGCAATCAGCGTCTGGGTGTGTTCGGGCACAAGCTGCCCAGCGGCAACCAAGTCCAGCAGCGAGTGACCATCGAATGCCTTCATCTTCAACAGGGATGATGCGCGTGTCACACCGGCCTTCTGGAAGGCGTCGGCGGCAAGGCTGAGGGAGCGGATGCGTTCCAACTTGTCATCTTCCGGCGTGGATTCGCCGCCGATCCACTTATAAATGGCCTGCCGCGAAACACCGAACGCCGTCGCCAAGTCTGCGATGGCGGGGTTCAGCACCTGCCGGATATTCGCAAGATGCTCGGCGGCGGAACGGATGTCCAGACGCGTAGCATCCACATCAACCGTTTGGACGTCGAAATAAGGAACGCGCGTGTCCAGCATCTTGCCCCACTCATTGGCATGGGAGAGCGCGAACACACTACCTGTGCCACCAAGGGCGCAGGAAATCACGACGACGGCAACGCCGATGGGCTGCTGAATCGGCATGGAGCGACGAGCAGGCAAGGTTGTGGGGTACATAATTGCCTCGATTCGATTCTGGTTGCGTCAGGCCCACGCGCTGCGCGCGTGATCCGTTGTCGTCGCACCGAACACCGATTTGATCGTGCCGTGCAGCGAAAGCAGTTGCTCGTTCAGCCTGTCCATCTCCACCGGTATCCGGCCTTGGACGTAATGATCCGTGTCGATGATCGCGTGTTCGCGTGCTTCCTTGATATCGAAACTGGGCGCAATCACCAATCCAGTAGGAAGCATATCCGGCGGGAAGCCCAAAGGGGCGACCGTGCGGTACACCCTGACGACCAACGTTCCCTTGGCCACGAGCGGAAAAGTATCCGTGGCGAATACAGTTTCGGTCATTGTGTGCTGACGGGTTGCATTGAAATCAATGCCATGCAATCCGCCCACCAGATACTGCTCCGTGGTTTCTCCGGCTTGTGGCAAGACGGCATCCAGATAACGAAGCCCCAGCCGACTGACATGGTCGAGTGACGCGGCTTCGTGCACCGCCGTCAGGCCGCGCAACAATTCAGGAATGAATTCGTTGTGTGTCTGGTAGTGGGTCGTGTGGTAGGTAATCGACGACGGCCCAAGGATGAAGCCGGCCGTCCGGTCACTGCGCGTCATCAACCACGACACCGCCTGCTGAATCTGCGGCTCCTGCAGCTGTGCTTGCCCCGGCCCTGGCCCTGGCACGATCAATTGCATGAACTGTTGCGACTCGAACAGCGGATACCCCTCGCGCCGCAGCCGATCCTGAATCTGATCGACGTACTTGACCATTGCGGCAACGGGATTGAAATGCGCCTGCGCCAACGCGTAGTAGACAGGCGCATTCGACATCTTCTCGCTCACAGGCAGCTCCGGTTCTCGCGTGGTTGACAGTTTTGTTGTCAGTTTACACCACAGTTGACAGTGGCACCACTTGTCAGCAGCGATCGCCTCACGATGGACGCCTGATCTGCCACTGAGCACGGCAATCATATCGATTGACAATACCCATTGAGCGGTAGTGATGCGCTCCTCTGTGCCGGGTGCGCTACCTGCTTTATTGGCCATCATCCGCCTTGTTTTTCTTCTCGGTGCGACGTGCGGGCGCAGGTGCCGAATTTCCGGAAGCGAGGGTGTGAAGATGTTGTACTGACTGCTTATGCTGTGCTTACGGACCTGTTTTTCATGCACAGCAAAAAGCCGCCGGCTGTCGGAGCCTTTTCGCTACATCCACAAACATTTTTCAAATGCCAAGCAATTATGCAAGCATTTGTTTTTATTGGCGGAAGCGGTGAGATTCGAACTCACGATGGGTTTCCCCACGCCGGTTTTCAAGACCGGTGCATTCAACCACTCTGCCACGCTTCCTGTGTATGACCTGCAACAGATTTCAAGGCCGGTGCAACCAGCCACCCCGACCACTCCCAGCGCACGGCCTGCAGTGCGCTCCGGTACCCGCCATGTTCCGGCATCCGGCTTCCTGTGGCACGCGACGCGGACACCCGTACGGAACCAACCGTGGGATTTTAGCCTAAATCCCCGGTCTGCTCCAGTTCCACCCGAGTTCGGCTCCGGCTGACCTTCTGCGTCAACTTATGGCCGGGCACGGCAATCTGCCTGGACGTTTTTTGCGCGTCAGAATAATTGTTTTTTATAAACATGGCATTATATCTAGTACGTTATTTGCTGCATGACGAGCAATTATCCCGTTCGAGTACACCCATGATCAAAAACCTGTTCGAGAAGCTGGGCAAGAAGGGAGTTTCGCGGGCGGATTCACCGCTGAACAACCTCGAAGCCGCGCACCGGTGGGTCGCGCAATTGCATGGCTTGCCGCAACTGGAGGCGCATCGCCGCGCCATTGCGCTACTGGAAGAACACAACCAATCGAACAACCTGGCCTTCGATGCGCAGCGCATTCATATCCTCGGACTGATCGAACACGCAGGATCCAAACTGCAGTATGGGCTGATCAAGCATTTCTTCGAGCATGTCGC